>NZ_CP015381.1:1903933-2222866 GCF_001854245.1 Desulfococcus multivorans
GATCGTCCGGGACTTCTTGCCGTCGCCACCCAGATCACCGCGTCTGCCGATGCATCGGCTATCCACATCTCACACGACTGCGGGGAGAGCTGGACGGTGGGATTGCGCATGACCTTCAAGGTCGATGCCATGGCCTGGGTGGTAAGAGAGACGGTTCCGGTTCTCCTCCTTGCGACCGAACGAGGACTCTACGAACTGGCGATCCACGAGCATGCCGAACCTTTCCAGGTGCTGGTGGCCTCTGATCAGCCCTCTCTGGGCTTTTATGCGGTGACCGTTTCGACGGACGTCTGGGGAGGGACCAGTGTGGCGCTGGCCGCCCGGGGAGAAAAGGGAATATATCTTTCCGATGAGGGCGGCAAGACCGAAACGTACCGATGCATCGGTCTCGAGGGGGAAATGGTGCGACGCGTCGCTTTCCAGCACTACGGGGCCCACCGCTACCTGTGGGCCTGCACGGCAGCCATTGGGAACGACCCCGGCAGGGCTTGCTTCCGATGGCGGATGACGGGAGCGGAGGAGAACCCGGAGGGATGGCGCCATTTTGACCGGAATTGGAATGGCGGCGGATGCCGTGAGATCGCGTTTCGAGGCTCGGTGGTGCTGGCGGCCTCCCACCGAAGCGGGGTATTGCGTCTTGATGTCACGGACCCCGAACCTGCATGGGAGGCACCGACAATTAAATGCAACCTGCCCTTGAGGGGTCCCGAACGTTTGTTCCAGCCTGTCGATGCCCTGGCCGTGGATTCGGCCACGGGTTGCCTGTTTGCCGGAGGCGTCGAGGGGATCTATCGGAGCCGCGACCAGGGCAATGCTTACGAGCACGTGTCCAGCGGCACATTTGTCGAGCGGGTAACCTTGCCCGGCACGTGGCTCTTTTGCTCGGCGGAACACCGTCTGGAGGTGGAAAGCGAAGATGAAATCCAATGAGATCAAGGAATTGTTGCCCCAGCTTTTTCAACGAACCCTTCGGGACGGCGGCCCTCTGAATGCCCTGTTGGACGTGATGGCGTCGCTCCATGAACCGGTGGAAACGGTGCTGGCGGATCTGGCGACCTTTTTCAATCCCCGCACCGCACCGGACAAGTTTGTGCCGTATCTCGCCTGCTGGATGGATCTGGATCGTTTTTTCCCCCTCTACTGTGCACAAAACGAGGGATTTCAGCGCAACGCGGATCCCATCTCCTCGGGCAACGGATCTCTGCGGGAGTTGATCGCATCGGCGGCTTTCCTGTCGCAGTGGCGGGGGACGGCCAAGGGCTTGAAGCATTTTCTTGAAATCGCCACCGGCGTGGGCGGCTTCCGGTTGCTTGAAAACCTGGACGGGGAGGGGCAGCCGCGTCCGTTCCATGTCTGCATCATAATGCCGGACGACGCCGAACCGCACCGGGCATTGATCGAGAGAATCGTTGAACAGGAAAAACCGGCCTATGTCTCTTACGAACTCAAGAGCGGGTCGGCCACAGAGGGAAGGGAGGAGCCATGAGTATCGTTTCCATCAAGGAGGTCAAGGGGGTTGTCAAGTGCGGCAAAGACGGCAGAGCCGCGCATGTTTTCAACGTCAAAAACAGCATGGAGACCCGGATTCGGATCTCGACCCAGGTCGCGGCGAACGCACCTGCAGAGACGGCATGGCTCACCATTGAAGGCGAAACCGAACGGGACCTTGATCCCGACACCATGACCCAGGTTGTCGTCAACATCCAGGTCCCAGACGGCTGCAAACCGGGGAAATACAGCTATCGCCTCCGGGTGTTCGACCCCGACAACCCCGGGGAAAAATTTGTGGACGGCGAAAACGTCTACTTCGAGGTGGAGGAGAAGACGCCTGTGCCGCCGCCCGTCGAGAAAAAAAAGCGATGGATTCCATACGCTGCCGCGGGGATTGTCCTGGTGGTGGTCATCGGCGTCGCCACCTGGATGTTTACGGGGGAAGCCAAGGTCGAAGTGCCGCAGCTGGAGAAGTCAAGCCTCTTCAACGCGCTTCAGAAGATCAACACCAGCCGGCTGGCATTCAATGCCGAAACCGGCCTTTTTACCCGAAGGGTCGGCAATTCACGGGAGATCGGCGTTGTTCTGGAACAGCAGCCAAAGGCCGGCGCGTCGGTGCCCGAGAAAACCGAGGTGAAACTCTGGGTGGGCGCCATGAGTCGGGTCACCATAGACAAGCTGATCCCCATGCAGAGCCTGAGTGAGGTGAAGATGATGAAGCACGTCACCATACCCCAGTCGGTGCTCAATCGTTCCCTGGAACCTGAACCCGTGAACAACTGACGGAGAAGGGGGCAAGCTTCTCATGAGATCCAATAAGATTGTCATCGTCATTCTGGTGCTGCTGGCGGCGGCTTTCGTTGCCGGCGTCGGAACGCCGTACCTGACGGGTTCGAAGGACGGGGAGCAGGACATGACCGAGGATGAGGCCGTCGAGGCGGCGAGGGGGCTCATGGATCAATGGGTCGGTTCGCTGGGCCGGTCCCTCGATTTTCTCAGCCCGGCACTGGACGTCAAACGGCTCACGCCGCCCGCGCCGTGCCGAAGTGGACAGAAGACGTTCCGGCTGACGGGGGACACCCCCTGCCTGGTCCGAATATCGAAACGGGACAAGGGGTTCTGGGACTGGACCGATTTCGAGAAAGCGGTGCTGAGGGCCGAAAGGGCCGGGTTGAGCCTGCAAGTCTGCCGCTGTGAAACATCGGGCGCCGCCGCCCGGGGACCGGGGGTCCGCGTAACCCCCAAGAAACTGTTGAAGGTGTCGGACCGGTTCAAGTTCCCCACCCACGTCGGTGCCGATATCGCCGTTCAAGGTCGCCCCGAACTGGAGGTCTCCTATTTTCCCAAAGGCAAGACGGTAACCGCGGGTTGCGGCGGCGGCAAGGTCCAGGTGTGCGAGGTCGTCGACACTGCCGATCTCGTGGTGCTCGATGACGGCGGCATTATCCGTCTGGCCTGTGACGGCTGCACCCCGACGACACCGGCCGTCGTCGGCATCGAGTGATCAGGTCACCGATTTGTCCACCCGGAGTGCCTTCAGGATGGCGGGAATCGCCCCGACAAGATAGAAGAGCGCCCAGATCAAGGTCAACACCGCAATGACGATGGCGCCGATGTCGTCGGTGATGCTGGCCAGAAAGCGGGGAAAGAGCCCGTGCAGGAAGCCCAGGAGGATGGTGCCGATGAAGGATGTCAGGACGATCAGCACGAGCCCCTTGTTCTCCAGAAATCGCTGGTGGGCCAGCATCATCAACACCGAGAAGCCGAGCTTGAGCGCCATGGCGAGACTCAGCGTCGCCGCGGCTGCGGTTCTGTCGAACCGTCCGTATTCCTTGAGATAAACAATCGGTCCAAAGGGGATGGCCATCAGGAGGGAAACCATCAGAAGCAGCAAACCCAGCGCGGCGAAAACCATGGCGACGGATCCGATGAACATGAGGAACGAAAAGAGGAAGGTGACGACGCCCTGAATGCGGCCGTGGAAACGGTGGGTGATGACCAGGGGGGCGCCTACCAGAAGAATCGTGAACAGCACCAGGGAATCCAGGATGCCGAGGTAGAAGATGCCGCTGACGGTGAATCCCGACCCCAACTCCACCAGAACGACCAGGAAGATGGCGACAACGGCGGCGATGAAAAATGGTTTTCTCAGTTCGTCAAGCATAGCCTGTTCCTTTGTCGATGTCCGTGATGGATATGTCAAGCTGATATCGTAATGGCGGGCAAGAGCATTGGATATATCTGAATATCTTACCCGTACCATAACGGAGCGGAGAGCGAAAGGACGTTTTTTCGCATCCGACGGGAGGTTGCAATGATAGAATATCTGTACCAAAAGCGTGGGCGTCAAGCCTTTCTGTCGGGTCTGACGGTCGCTTTTCTGATATTTTTCGGCGCATGCGGCCATATTGACGCCGGGAAAAACGGCGGTTTGACTGCGCGGAATCCCAATGCTCCGGGCATCCTCTGCGGTGGCGCCGATGTTGTTGAAATCGACGGCCGGCGGCGCCTCGCCCTCATTGTCGGGGTCGGTGAATACAGGAACGACAGAATTCCCGACCTTCCGGGGCCTCCCAATGATGCCAGACGGTTTTACGACATGTTGACCGGGAAGAACGGCTACGGCTTTCCCAGGGAAAACGTCTGCATGCTCCTTGATGAAAAAGCGACGACGGCGGGGTTCAGGGCGGCATTTGACACCATGCTCGTCTCTCGGGCGAGAGAAAACGATGTGGCCGTTGTTTTCTATGCGGGTCACGGATCCCAGGCCCGCGATAAAAACGGGGACGAACCCGACGAATGGGATGAGACCTTCCTCTTCCACGACGCACGGACTGACGGCATTGGAGACATGCTGGACGACGAGATGAACCAGATGCTGGCGCGGCTGTACCGGAAAACCAGGAACATCACCGTCATTCTCGATGCCTGCAATTCCGGCACGGCGACCCGGGCGCCGGATAAAGGAACCACGCTCGCACGTTTTTTTACCCCTATGCCGGAAGACCTGAAAAATCCGGCAGCCGAGGGAGAGGGCGGCGACGGCAGTGAGGGGTGGACGACGGAAGCCATGCCGGGGCTTGTCGTTTTTTCCGCCGCGACGGACAGCAATCCGGCTTTGGAGAAAAACGGCAAGGGCATTTTCACCGACGCCCTGCTCCAGGTTATGTCCGGGGTGGGGGATCAACCCATGACATACGCTCAGATCGCCCGTCAGGTCCCCGCTCTGGTGGCGGCGGAAAGCCCCCAGATTCCCTACTTCCAAGGAGATCTGACCCAAAAGGCCCTGGGCAATACGGGACGGACGCATCCGGTCGCCTGGGAGGTGTCGGCGATCGGTCCGCCCCTCACGCTGACCGGTCCGCCCTTGCCCGGTATCGGTAAGGGGGCTGAGATGCGCATCTATGACGGCCGTGTTGAAGGCGCCGACACCCGCGATCCGGGCAAAGCCAAGGCGACCGTCGTGGTGACGGAAATGACCGGTTTGAACGCCAGCGCCCTTGTCTCGGCCACCGCGGAGAGCCTCGGCGCAGTTGCGCCGGGTGACCTTGCCGTTCTGGTTCGACCTGCGGATGACTACACGACGCTGAAGGTTCGGTTGAAGCCCGGTAGCGAGGTTGGGGGGATCCCCTCGGAAATCGCCCTGAAGATCAGGGCGCTTGTCGCTGAGAATCCCGAAACCCGTATGCTCGTCCAACTGGTGGAAGGGGCGGGGGACTTCGAGTTGGGCATGATTGACGAAGGCCGACTGGTCTTGCGAGGACCCGAGAACCGCCCGAGAAATTTTTACCGGAATCCGGATGAGATTCCCAAAAGCCTGTGGCAGCACGCCCGTCAAAAGGCGCTGCTGCATCTGCGGGGAGAGGGCGGCAGCGATTTTGTCGACAACCGGACCCTTGCGGTTTCCCTGGTACCCGCGCCCTCTGCCAGGCAGAACAAATGCGCCGACGGCATATGGCGGCAGGCAGCGCCGGGTGATCACCAGATGATTCCCCTGTGCCAGGCCTGGAACGTCAAGGTCACCCTTTCGAAGGCATCCCCTGTTCCGCTTTTGATCGGCGCACTGATCCTGTCGACGGACGGCGGCATTTTCGCGTTGCCCCGGGATGACCGTAAGGTCCGACTCCAGCCCGGCGAAAGCACCGTTTTCAACGCCACCGGCGAGACCTTCATCGGTTTGCCGCCGCTGGATGTCCGGGACCGCATCATGGTTTTCGGCACATGGGAGAGCAACCCCGTCTCCTGGGGGCAGTTCACCGAGACGGCCGCCGGCCGGGGCCCTGGAATGAGCGGGCTTGCCCGGGCTCTTGACCGCTATTTCCAACCCGGGACACGAGGGGTCGGTGTCGTCTCGGCGGAATCGGCTGAAACGACGACCTGGACCCTCAGCACCATCACTTTGCACGTGGAGGCCAACAATCGCTTTGCCGAGACGGACCGCGGAACCAGGACCATCAACTGGCGCGAGTACACCATCGCTGATTTCGACATCCGGCCTTACCTCCCTGCCGATGAAATGACCGCGCTCTACAAAGTCCTGAAAACGGCGGATCGCCTTGCGAACGCTTCGGCCCGGGACGGCTATTCCTACAGGCAGCACGACTGGACCCAGCCTTCGGACGAGGCGAACCTGAAGCGCGGCATCGACTGCTCCAGGGCCGTCTGGTTCGCTTTCACGCGCTCAGGAATACCTTACAACCGGGAGGATAGGTACCTGACCACGGCCATGATGGTCGGCGACGACAGTATCATGGACGACGATTTCGACAGCTGCGCCGGCGACCCAGACCTCGAGATCGGAGACATCCTGGTCTATCGGGACGAGACCCGGGGCGACGGCCACGCGGTTATGGTCATCGATCCGGAAAAGCGTATTGCGTGGGGATCCCACGGCTGGGACGGCAACTCCCGCAACCTGCCTGTCGAGCCGGACACCGGCGTGGAGTACCAGAAGATCAAATTCAAGCCGGACTGGGAGCGGTGGGATCGAGGCTCCATGAAACTCAAAGCCTGCTGGCGACACCGGCGGATTGCCGGGGAGGGAGTGCGCTTCCGCGGCCGGCCGGGCTCACGACCCCTGACGGATATCTGCAATGCTGAACGAAACTGCGGGCGGTAGCCGATATTGGCTCCAACGCGCCAGGCGAGGTGCCGGATGGACGAATTCCTGAAGTCAAGAGCGATGATGACCCCAGGTGTTGCAGGTGGTGTCACCACCATGATCACGGGGACACTGGTCAGCCAGTTTGGGCTGCCGGGGAACTGGACAGGCCTTGTCATCAGCCTTCTGCTGGGACTCGCTGTTCTGGCGGACAAGTCGGTCTCCGTCTATCAGCGAATTGTGTATTACATCATCAATTCCCTGACGATCTATGCCGTTGCCATCGGCATCAACACGGCAGGGATGGCGATTCAATACAGCAACGAACCCGGTTCGGACCCAGCGATAATCGAGAGAGAGGTGCCACCCGACACTGGCCGGTTTTTCCAGGAGTGGTTCCGTAACTAGTTGATTCCAGACGCCTCTATTGCTCTTTGTGTATAGAGAACGCTGGCTGTCTGCCTGGACTGCCGGAAAGGAGAAAGATATGAAGGCGCTGCGACTTGATGTTAAAAATTTTGGCTTTTTTTGGGGACAGCTGCTGATGGTCGCACTGCTGGCCGGATGCCCTCCCTTTCCGCAGTCGGACGGTGAATTCGGCGGCCCCTCGTCCGGTGTTGTCGAGATGGATCAGAACACCGATCCCCGTTTTTTTTTTCGTTATCGCCAGGGCGCCATCGGTCGGATCATGGTGGCCGGCAAAGCGGTTTGGCTTGACGGCAGGAGGCTTGTCCGGGACAGCTACATCCGGAACGGCGCTCACGTCAGCACCGGTCCCGCCGGCGCCGCCATTATCGAATTTTTTCAATCCGGCGGGATGGAATGCGGGCTCGACATCCGTGAATTCCGCCGCGGGCGGATCTATGGCAGCACCGATCGGTGCGGACACATGGTGGTGACGGATCAGGGCGGCATGGAGATGGGAGGATGGCCGGCATCCTACCATGTCGACGTCCGGGACAAAGGCGTGACCATCTTCACCGTCATCAACGGCGAGGCCTGGGTCTGGCGCCATGCCGATCCTTCCCGGCGGGTGCCGGTGTCGGGTTACCACCAGGCGGCGCTGTCGCGCACCCGGATCAGCCCACCGCGCAGCGTCACCCCGGAAGAGGTCGAAGCGATCACCCGATGGCGGGAAAATTTCCAGCGTTTGAGAGATCTGTACCAAAGCCCCCGGGATAGTAAGCCCCCTCCTGTCGTTTCAGAGCCGGATTTGCTGAACAGAATATTCAGAGATGCATGGAAACTATTCGACAATCCAAGATCGAGGGATCGTCTTGATCCTCCAGACACGGACACAAAGCCCGGCGTTGATTCGCAAATCCCCGACACCGATACAAAGGTGAAAACGATCCCGACGGTTCCGATAAAACCGAAAATGGCAACCCCTCTGAAAAGGAGCCCGGCAGTTCCGATAAAACCCTATGGGGTGACCCCTCCGGAACCGAATCTTCGGTGATGCAAAGAGATGTGCGGCGCGACACCTTGGTAACCGCTGGGCTTCAGCCGCTCATATATTGATGCCGACGGTGCCGGCATTTCAGAGAACTGAATGAAGATAATGGATACAGATCCATCTCGGCCTGGCCGCAAGTATACGGCTATTCTTATGGTACGTTC
The DNA here is from genome assembly GCF_001854245.1 of Desulfococcus multivorans. GTDB lineage: Bacteria > Desulfobacterota > Desulfobacteria > Desulfobacterales > Desulfococcaceae > Desulfococcus > Desulfococcus multivorans. Next base: position 1,912,146 of record NZ_CP015381.1, read on the forward strand.
GGTGCTGGTTGGGGCCCTTCTGTTGAGTGGGTGCTGCCGAATACCGAAATGGGTGTCGATGGACGGGATCATCGACATGCACAGCCGCCGTGGGCAGCAAGCCTATAGCAAGGGGGACTATCGCCAGGCGGCGGCAGCCTGGCGGAAAGGGCTGGACGCGGCTGGAAAAGGCGGGCGCAACACCGACGCCGCGCGGTTCCTGGTGAACCTCTCCGAGGCCAGCGAAGGCATAGGGCTGTATAAAGCGGCCTTAGCGCAAGCGTCTGAAGCCCTCGACCTTTTGGGGGAGGGGGGAGATCCGGCCATCCGATCTCAGGCCCTGATCCAGAAAGGGTTGGCCTATCGACGGACGGCACGTTATGCCGCGGCAAGGCCGTGCTTTGACGACGCCCTTGAGATCGCCCGCCGGGTGAAAAACCCCCATCTTGAAAGCGAGAGCATCCGAAATATCGCAGCGCTCCTGCAGGACCAGGGGGAGCTCGAAGCAGCACTGCCCCTTTATGAGGATGCCATCGATCTGGCACGGGCTTATGGGGATGAGACGAGCGAGGCCAGAAGCCTCAACAACCTGGGCCTTTTGTTCGATGCCAGGGCCGAGTATCCAGAGGCCCTGAAACACCATCAGGCATCCCTTGCCCTCCGCCGAAAGCTTGGAGACCGGGCCGGGGAAGGCAAGGTTTTGGGGAATATCTGCATCTCATACAGCAAGCTGAACCGGTTCGATCAGGCCCTTCAGCACTGTGAGGCGGCCCTGGACATTGCGGAGAAGATCGGGGATCGGCAGCGGGCGGCCAACCACCTCAACAACATCGGCTCTCTCTACCGCCGCCTGAACCAGCCGCGCAAGGCCCTCCGGTATTACCGGCGCTCCCTTGAGATCAAACGGGAGACGGCCGATCCTGCCGGTGAAGCACGCGCCCTCAACAATATCGGCGAAACTTACTGGCATCTGAGAAAACTGGATTCGGCTGAAGACTATCTCGAGAGATCGCTCGAGATCAAGAAACGCATCGGCGATTTGGCCGGGCAGAGCGCCTCTTATCAGAATCTGGCACTGCTTTACAGCCGCCGGGGGCGTTATCCGGAGGCCAAATTCTTCTACATGAAGGCGGTTTTGCTCAACAACCGGATCGATCGGCCCGAGTTGACGTGGCGGGCCTATGACGGACTGAGCTACGTTTACGAAGCGCTCTCCATGCCCGAGCCGGCGATACTCTACGGCAAAAAAGCGCTGCATTCGATCCAGGACACCCGCTCCCGTTTGGCCGTCATGGAAAAGCCGCTGCGCCTCTCCTACCTCGAGGACAAGACGCACGTCTACCGCCGTGTCGCCGATCTTCTGATCCGGGAAGGCCGTTTGCTGGAGGCCCAGCAGGTCATCTCACTGCTCAAGGAGGAGGAATATTGGCATTTTCTCGACATCCGGGGGCCGGATGGTCCGTCGGTCGATGACGTCGTCACGACCTTAACCGAGCAGCACTGGATCCGGAAGATCGCGGCATTCGAAGGAGAGTTGGGCAAGGTCGGCCATGAGATCGAGGGGCTGGAGATGGAGCAGCAGGGGCGCGAACTATCGGAAACGGAGCGTGAGCGTCTTTTTCAGTTGTATGACAGGGCGGATGAGATTCATGCAGCCTTTGAAGCCTACCTGCAGGAACTGGAATCGACCTACAGCGACAAAGTGGAATTCGGCCAAAAGACACTGGATGCCCTGGAGTCTCTGCAGGGAGACCTGGGCAGGTTTCCGTTGCGCACCGTCATCGTGACCTTTCTCGTCCTGGAGGATAACATCAGCATTCTGCTTACGGCCCCTGCAATCCAGATTCCCTACCGGATCCCCATGACCGAAGCCGACCTCAATCGATTGGTGTTCAATTTCAGGGAGACGCTGATACGCCCGGACCGGGATCCCCGGCCTCCGGCCGGGGCGCTCTACGATCTTCTGATGGCGCCTATCGAGCAGGACCTCATCAGGCTTGAGGCTGAAACCCTTATGATCTCCCTGGACGGCACCCTGCGGTATCTGCCTTTCTCAGCTCTGTTTGACGGGGAACGCTACCTGACGGAGCGCTATAACCTTGTCCTGTTTACGCCGGCCGCCAAAAGGCTTTTCGGGGAAGTGAGGACACAAGGCCTGCGCATCGCGGGATTGGGGATGAGCGAAGCGGCCGAAGGGTTCGGCAGCCTGCCGGCGGTCAAGGAAGAGCTGGACGCAATCGTCAGGGAAGAGGACGAGAACGACCTCATGGGGGTTGTACCGGGCAAGATTCTGCTTAACCAGGATTTTACCGCGACCGGTCTGGCGGAGATGCTGGGAAAGGGATATCCGCTCGTTCATCTTGCGAGTCATTTTTCATTCCGTCCCGGGACTGCGGAAGACTCGTTCATTCTCCTGGGGGACGGAAGCCGGCTCACCCTTTCGGAGCTGGACAGCCGGAGATATCCCTTCAGATTCATCGATCTGCTGACGCTGTCCGCCTGTGAAACCGCCGTCGGTGGGCAGGACGCCCGGGGCAGGGAGATCGAAAGTTTCGCCGCTCTTGCCCAGACGCGCGGCGCAGGGGCGATACTGGCGACCCTTTGGCCTGTTGCGGATGCCAGCACCGGAACCTTCATGGCGCTGTTCTATCAACTTCGAACCGAACACCGCCTGAGTAAGGCGGAAGCCCTGCGGGAAGTGCAGCGCAGATTCCTGTCGGGCAAGGATGAAACGGACATTCATGAAGATGAACCCCGCGGCGTCAAACCGGTCAACGACCAAGGGGAGTTTACACCACCGCCCGAGGCGCCCTATGCGCATCCGTTCTATTGGGCGCCCTTTATTCTGATGGGAAATTATCTCTAGCGCCACGGCAATTTCATCGTTGTCAATTGAATTCCCCCTGTGATATGCCAATCCTTATGCACCGCAGGTTTCCGTCAAGGTGCGCCTTCCGGTCGGCCCCCTGAAGGAGATGACGGATGAGGGACGCTGTTTCCAGCGGTCGGCGCTCACGATTTTAATTGATCATTCAACTTTCGACTGAATACCGAAAGTTGAGTGATCAATCGACGTTGAATGAATATGGTATATGGTGTCAACCTTCGTACCCTTTACCGCTCTTTTCGCCGCCGTTCTGATCCTGATGGCCGGCGTCGGCCTGCTCAATACCCTTCTGAGCCTCAAACTGACATTGGCAGGCTTTGCCCCCCAGACCATCGGCGGTATCATGGCCTGCTATTTTGTCGGACTGATCCTGGGATCCGTCCAGGGCCATCGATTGATCGAACGGGTCGGGCACATCCGCGCCTTTGCCGTTTTCGCCGCCGTGACGACGGGGATGGTCATGCTTCACGGATTATTTGTTTCGGCGGCCTTGTGGGCCCTCCTGCGACTCCTGACCGGCATCTCCATCATCGGGCTTTACATGGTCATCGAAAGCTGGCTCAATGAATGCACCGAACCCCGGACCCGGGGACGAATTTTTTCGGTGTACATGATTATGAGTTATCTGGGTATGGCCGTCGGTCAGCAACTCCTTAACATGGGAAATGTGGCAACTCAGGAGCTTTTTTTCCTCGTGGGTTTCCTCGTCACATTCAGCCTGGTGCCGGTGGCCGCCACCCACGCGATTCACCCCGAATTGCCTTCGGCGCAACACTATCGAATTCTGCCCTATTTTAAAAGGGCGCCCATCGGCATGCTGGGATCCTTGTCGGCGGGAATGATCAACAGTGCTTTCTACGCGATGGGGCCGGTTTTTGGACACCAGATCCATCTGACGGTTTCCGAATTGTCGGCCTTCATGACGGCGACCATTCTGGGCGGGCTGGCGTTTCAGTGGCCTGTCGGAATCATTTCCGACCGCTTTGACCGGACCCTGGTGCTGCCTCTGCTGGGGGTGATGGTGGCCGGTGCCGCGCTTCTGGTGATTGTCGTGGCGGAAATCACCTACTGGCTGATGATCGGGGTAATGGCGATGTTCGGAGGGTTGATTTTCGCGGTTTACCCGGTGGCCGTGGCGCGGGCCCATGATCTTTTTGAGCGGAAAGACATTGTGCCGGTCAGCTCATGTCTGCTTTTTTCTTACGGCATTGGTGCCGCAGTCGGCCCCGTGGGGGCGTCGACGGTGATGACATGGGCTGAAAGCCCATACGGGTTCATGGGATATATCGCTATGATCGCCGGCATCTACGCCGTCGTAACATGGGTGTTGCGGCGTATCGAAAAGGTCGAAATCGTTCCGGTGGCGGATCAGGTGGGCTTTCTGGCCATGGAGAGCACCTCCCCGATGGCGGTGCAACTGGATCCCCGGGCAGAGATCGATTCGAAAGGATTATGAGCCCAGGATCACTTCTCCGCGGGATCTTCCGCGGCTATGGACCTCTCCCACATCCAGGAGGATCATGAATCATCCTGAAAGATTGATGTTCGTTCAACTGAATCGCTATATATGGGCAATGGCGATCTTCTGGAGTCTGATCGTATTCCTGTCACTGACATGGAACTGGATTCATTCGGAACTGAACGTCCAGGAGAACGCTCGAATTCAGGCCCGGACCGCCTATCAGAAAGACATCCTTTACAGACGCTGGAATTCCCTTCACGGCGGCGTCTTCGTCTTCGTGGGGAGACACGCCACGCCCAATCCCTATCTCAGCGCCGAGGAACGCGAGATCATGACGATTTCGGGCCGTCGACTGGCGCTGATCAATCCGGCTTATATGCTGCGAATGATTTATGATCTTGAAAGGGCCTCGACCGACATCAGGGGGCGGATTTCGAGCCTTAAACCGATTCGCCCTGAGAACGCGCCGGACGCCTGGGAAGCCGCCGCCCTTCGGGGATTCAGGATCGAAGGGCAGGAAGCCAGCGGGATCGCCACTATTGACGGCACGGAATACATGCGTCTGATGCGGCCCCTCGTCACCGAGCGAAGCTGTCTCAAATGTCACGAGAAGGAGGGCTATAAGGAAGGCGACATTCGCGGCGGTATCAGCGTTTCCATCGCCATGGCACCGCTTCGCGCCGCTCTGAAGCCTTATCGTGTCGCTCTGATTTTCGGTCACGTGCTGCTGTGGCTTTTCGGTTGCGGTGGGATTGGTCTGGCTGCGAGCCGTCTCCGGCGGCAGATACGACAACGAAAAGCGATAGAGGGAGCACTGAGAGAAAGTGAGGAGAGATCTCGAGTCCTGGTGGAAAACGCCCCCTTCGGTCTGTCCATCATGCGGCCGGATCAACGGTTCGAATATTTCAATCCCAAGTTCATCGAAACCTTTGGCTATACCCTGGCGGATATTCCGGACAAGACGGCCTGGTTTGAAAAGGCCTACCCCAATCCCGGTTATCGGGATACGGTACGGAAGATCTGGACGGCGGATACCTGCCGGCCGATGGGGGACGCCCCGGAAATCGACCCGAAAACCTTCACGGTCCGGGGAAATGACGGACGGGATCGCGTCATCCGTTTCAGGAATGTCCCCCTGAAAGACGGACGCCAGCTCCTGACCTACGAGGACATCTCCAAACAGGTAGCGGCGGAGGATGCCCTCAGAAGGTCGGAAGAGAATCTTCGCTTACTGTCATCGGGACTTCTGGCGGCTCAGGAGAAAGAACGGCGACGCATCGCCTATGCCCTGCACGATGAACTGGCCCAGGACCTGGCGGTGCTGACCATCGAGGTGAAATGCATCGAGGAGGGCTTGTCGGCCGACCAGACAGGTCTCCGGGAGGCTTGCCGCAAGACCCATTTGCATATCATCGACATTATCGAAAATACGCGTCGACTGTCGCAGGGACTGAGTCCGGCCCTTCTGGAAGACTTGGGGCTTTCGGCTGCCATCCGACGGATGATCGAGGATTTTTCCGCCCAGACCGGCATTGACGTCTCTCTGGAGATGGCGGATATGGACCACTGCTTCCGGCCGGAAACCGAGGTCATTGTCTACCGCATCTTTCAAGAGGCCTTCACCAACATCCGTAAACACGCCGAAGCGACTCGGGTGACAGTGACGGTGGTCCTTGAGGACGGCGAGATGACAATCTCCATCGCGGACAACGGCCGAGGGTTTCGTCCCCAGGTCTTCAGGAATCGACGCTGTTCGGGCAAGGGGCTTGGCCTGATTGCCATGGAGGAGCGGGTTCGCATGCTGGGCAGAACCCTGCACAAGTCCAGCGACGACGGCAAGGGCATGCGGCTTGTTTTTGCCGCGCCGCTGGACAGAGCGTGCGGAGAAGTACCTTAGTCCGGAATGGCGCGGTCTCCAAGGTTGCCGTACCGGTGGTAGCTGTGGGAGACGGTCTGCTCCTGGAAATAATTGAGCATCTCGATGCGTCCTTCCATCAGGACCCGATTCCGGGAGATGTAGAAACCATGTTCGGCTGCTGCTTCGAAAACAGCCTTGGGAACACGGTCCGGTGCCGCATACCGGATACGATCCACGTCATTCAGAATGTCTATCAGATCCTGATCCGAATGGCGGACGACGGGAATGCCGCCCAGGAAATACCGGCCGTTTCCACCTGCGAGAAAACCGGTCACCGGGCTGTCGAGATCCCTGGGGAGACCGACGATGACCCGGCATCCGGCGACGGCCGCCCCCGCGATCCGGGCCAATACCTCGAAGAGTGTGTCTCGGGCGTCCACCCTCACGATCACCGTGTCGACGGGGCGGTAGCGCAGCACATTGTCTTCTCCGCGGATTTTGAAATAGTCCTTGGTCTGAGAGAATTCCTGTTCGACGTTGTAAATATAACTGTGGATTGCCCGGACGGTCCGTTCGATATCATCCCGATGGTCGGGCATCTGGCCCCAGGCCGTCTTTCGACGCCATTCCTGAGCGATCCGGAGAAGGCGGTATTCTTTTTGAATGGCGCCCGTCCGGGGGAAGCCGACCTCCTCGAAATCCATGAACTGAGAGACATAATTGGGGCTGCCGGCTTTGATGCCCGCACCGAGGGCGGATTTTCCCATTCCGCCGAAGGGTTGGCGAAGGACGACAGCGCCGGTGGTCACCCGGTTGATGTACAGGTTTCCGGCCTCGATCTTCCCTTTCCAAAGACGCTGCTCCCGTTCATCTATGCTTTCAAGACCGGAGGTGAGCCCGTATCCGGTCTCATTCACCCATTTGATGGCGGTCTCCAGGCTGTCGGCTTTCATCACCCCGATGACCGGGCCGAAGAACTCGGTCATATGGGTATAGGAACCGGCCTGAACGTTCCATTTTATCCCGGGCGTCCAGAGGTAGGGATTACCATCGATGTTCCGGGGCTTCAGCGCCCATTCCTCACCCGGCTCCAGCTGGGTGAGGGCACGCTCAAGATCGCCTTTTGGCGGGTGAATCAGGGGCCCCATCCGGTTCCGGAACCGCCAGGCCGAACCTGTCGCATAACTTTCCGCCGCGTCCACCATCTGTCGTTTGAAGTGGGGATCTTCGAAAACCTCCTTCTCGAGAATGACGAGAGAGGTGGCCGAACACTTCTGGCCGCTGTTGCTGAAAGCGGAGTGAAGGATGTTTTTGATGGCCTGATCCCGGTCGGACATAGCCGTGACGATGGTGGCGTTTTTCCCTCCGGTTTCGGCTGCCAGGAGCGCGTCGGAGCGGTTTTTCAGGATCTTCATGCCGGTGTCGGTGCCGCCGGTTAGAATGATGAAGTCGATGTCGGGACTGCCGGTGAGTCGGGGGCCCACCGAAGATCCGTCGCAGGGTACGAACTGCAGCGTATTTCTGGAAACGCCGGCCCGCCAGAAGCACTGACAGAGATGCCATGCGGTCATGGCCGCCGCGGACGCCGGTTTGAAGATGACGGTGTTTCCTGCGGAAAGGGAGGCCAGGATGCCGCCTGCCGGAATGGCGACGGGAAAATTCCATGGGGTGATGACCAGTGCCGTGCCTTTGCCCTGACAGGTGACGCCGGGGAGGCTTTCATAGATTCCCGCGGTCCATGGGTAGAACTCTGCGAAGTCGATGGCCTCGGATATCTCCGGATCAGCCTCGGTGAAGATCTTTCCCGTGTTGGCGGCGGCGCATCCCATCAAATCTCCCCGGGCTTTCCGGAGTTCGACGGCCACATTCGACAGGATGCGATGCCGTTCGACATGGGTGAGGGCGCGCCAGCCGTCAGGGTCCGCCTTGGCGACGGCGACGGCGCGATCGACGTCTTCTATGGTCGCCAGGGCAAATCGGGCCGGTATGACCTTTTCGGCATATTGGTTGGGATCGATGCAGTCCACGATCTCCCGCCCCTGGAAAAGCGCCTCACCGCCAATGACCACGGGGATCTCCTCCGGAGGGTCCCCCGGACGCTTCATCCAGCGCTTCCTCACCCGTGCCGCCCACCGGACATTGGCGGAAAGGGACCAGTCCGTATCCGCTTCGTTGATGAATTCGCCCGTGTGAAACGAACCGCAAGGGGTATCGTAGGTTTCGGTATTCCGGTCCTGGATCCGGTTCGGCGTTGACTTGACCCGATGCTTATGTCGACAGGAGGCGATGAAACGCTCCTTGAGGAAGCACCACTCGGGCGAGCCGGACGTCAGATTGAAGGCGTACCGCAGAAAATTTTCGTCCGCCGTGTTTTCGTCCAGTCGGCGAACGAGATAGGCGATGGCGTTGATGAATTCCTCCCGGGCGGCCACCGGTGCATACAACAGCACCTCCTCCCCGGTGCTGTCCCGAAGGGCGCGCCAGACATGGTTGGCCATACCCTCCAGCATCTCGAAGGAGACATAGGCGTTGACACCGTACTGCCGGGCCCGGAGATAGGCATAGGCCTGTTCAAAAAGATTGTGGGAGGCGATGCCCAGATGGACGGCGGTGATGTTGTCCGGTCGCATGCCGTAGTCGATCATTCGCTTATAGTTGGCGTCGACGTCCAGTTTGTTGTCGTAAAGGGCCAGCGGCCAGTTATGAATGGCCGACTCCACCAATTCCATCTCCATGTTGGCGCCTTTGACGATGCGGATTTTGATGGGCGCACCTTTGCCGGCTGCCCTTTCCCGGGCCCATCGGGTCAGTTCCCGTTGCTTTTCGAAGGCGTCGGGCAGATAGGCCTGAAGCACGATGCCGGCTTCGTAGTCCCTGAATTCATCCTGGTCCAGCGTCTGTGTGAAAGCCGCGAGCGTGATGGCGAGATCCCGATATTCCTCCATGTCGAGATTGACGAATTTGGGGACGAGGGCACCGTCCTCCCGGCGGTAGCGGTGATGTTTTGCAGCTCTGAAAAGTCGGGAGAGACGTGCTTTCAGAACGGCGACCGTGTTTTCGAAAGCCAGGGAGTTGATCTGGGAAAAAATGGTCGAGATCTTAACCGATATGTACTCGATGGACGGATCTTCCATATCCCGGATATAGGTGGCGAGACGTCCTTCGGCCTCCCTTTCTCCCAGAACCGCCTCGCCCAGGTGGTTGAGATTCATACGAATCCCTTCTTTTCGGCGCTGTTTCAGATGAGCGTCCAGGATCACCTTCTCCCCCGGAATGACGGATCGGGCGCTGTCTTTTCGGATCTTTTCGATCATCCTCGGGATTGCGGTGCCCGGAGCGTATCGACCGGCTGTCAGAAACAAACGGATCAAGGTCTTTTCCGGGATGGAGAAAAATTGGGGCACCCCGTATTTCAACAAAACATGGCGGACTTGGTCGGCTACACGGGCATGGTTGTCGGAGCGGAAGCTCTGGTCGATCATTCTGGTCAGAATGACCTTGTCGAGGGGATTGCGGATCAGTCGCATCATTTGCCGCTGATGCCGTTTCTCCTGCAGGGTCAACCGGCTGTTGGCCTTGTCCTGCCATTCCGCGGCGAGCCTGACGGCATCATGAATCAGGGGGTCGGATGCCATGGAATCGGACGATTCCCTTGGATTCGAAACGATGGTATTCATGGGCCATTCTCCTCGTATTGATGGATGGGATGCTGTTGTTTTAAATGGTTTGATAATTAGAAGTCAATAGAAATGGTTTGATAATTACATGCATTCAGAAAGATCATAATCACGAAAACCCGGCTTGTACATGATAACCAGCCGGGCATGGTGTTGTCGGTGTTTTCGAAGAGATGGGGATGTCGTCTCATGACGCGCCGGAACCGAAAAGGCGTTGTTGGGGCGGCGCATCCCGGAGGATCTTCGACGATTCCCCGGGATGTCATGGATAGAAGGGGTGCGGCGGCTGAAGGTTCGATCAACCTTCAGCCGATATGGGTCGATCCTGCCGATATTTAAGGTTTCACTTTTGTTCCCATGGCGAGCCCGGACTCCAGGGCTTTTTGATTGACCTCGATGAAGCCTTTGGGGATGCGGGTGGACAGCACCTTCATGATCGATTCCGGGGAGACGACGTCGGTGAGGCCGATGACGGCGCCCAGCATGCAGATGTTGAAGACGATGGGCTTGCCGATCTCCGCCATCACGGTCTTGTACATGGGCAGCTGAATCTGACGTGCATCCACCCTGGCCTGCATCTTCACAAAGCGGGAATCGGTGAGGAGAATGCCGCCGGGTCGTACGATCGAACTGAATTTATTATAGGATTCTTGTGTCAGACAGACCAATACGTTGGGTTGGGTGACCTTTGGGTAACGGATGGGCGAGTCGGATATAATGATATCCGACCGGGTGGCCCCGCCGCGAGCTTCGGGACCATAAGCCTGGGCCTGGGTGGCGATGAGATTTTCATGAAGTACGGCCGCCTCGGCCAGAATGATGGCCGCCGTGATCACGCCCTGGCCGCCGGAGCCTGAAAATACGAGTCTGCATCTTTCCATTACGGCCGCCCTCCCATTGCTCTTTCGATCACCTTATCGTATTCGGCGCAATATTCCGGTTTTTCCTCCTGAATAAAGATGCCGCGTTCGATCAGGGCCGGATTCTCCTGTTTGGCCTTGGAGCCGATGGGCGTCGTGTTGTCCCGGAACCACTCCATCATCTCGGCGGCTCCGCCCATCCTGTTTTTACGTCCGAAATAGGTCGGGCACTGGGTCATGACCTCCACGACGGAAAAGCCTTCGTGGAGGATGGCGGCCTTCAGGATTTCGGTCATTTGTCTGGCGTGATATGTGGTGGTGCGCGCCACGAAGGAGGCCCCGGCCGCCTTGGCCAGCTGGACGACGTCGAAATCATGGTCGATGTTGGAATAGGGCGCCGTGGTTGCCGACGTGCCGTAACCGGAGAGGGGCGAGTACTGGCCGCCGGTCATTCCGTAGATCCGGTTGTTCATGACGACGGCCGTCATGGCGATATTGCGCCGGGCTGCGTGGATGAAATGATTTCCGCCGATGGCCAGCGCGTCGCCGTCCCCCATGGGTACGATGACATTCAACTCGGGCTTGCTCATCTTGACACCCGTGGCAAAGCCCAGTGCCCTGCCGTGCAGGGTGTGAAGGGAGTGGAAGTCGACATAGCCGGAGATCCGGGATGAACAACCGATGCCCGACACCATGACGATCTCGTTCTTGCTCATACCGAGCTGCTCCACGCCCCGGATGAGACTGCCCAGGACGATGCCGTGGCCGCAGCCCTGGCACCACATATGCGGAAAGAAACGTTCACGAATATAATCTTTGACGGCCATGGGTTACACCCCCTTTCCCTGAACGAGTCGCAGGATATTCTTGATGTCGGTGGGTGTGATGAAAACCCCGTCGATCCGATTGGCCAGTACCACGCGCTCGGGGTCCTTCACGGCGCGCTTTACCGCTCGAGTGATCTGGCCCATATTCATCTCCACCACGACGATGTGACGGGCTTTGGCGCATTTTTCATCGATGAGGCCATAAGGAAAGGGCCACAGCGTCTGCAGTTCCAGAAGCCCGAGCCGCTCTCCGCGACGCCGTTGATGCTCCACCACATGAAGGGCCGAGCGGGCCGATGAACCATAGGAGATCAACACCGTCCGGGCGTCTTCCATATAATATTCCTTGTAGCGGGTGATATCCCCCACGTTGTTTTTGATCTTGTCCACCAAGTGCCGGAGAAGGCCATGGACGACCGAGGGATTGGACGAGGGGAAACCCCACATGTCATGGGCCAGACCCGTGACGTTGTAACGATGTTCTCCGCCGAAGTCGGACATGGGCAGACGTCCATCCTCCCGCGGCAGGTAAGGATGATAGTCGACCCCCGCCTTGACGGAGGTGCGGAGACGGTCCACCACGGGGATGGCGCCTTGTTCGGGGATGACAAGTTTTTCCCGCATGTGGCCGATGACCTCGTCGAAGAGGAGAATGACCGGGGTCCGGTAGGTTTCAGCCAGGTTGAAGGCATATACCGTCATCTCGAAGACGTCCTGATGGTTGGATGCCGTCAGGGCGATGATGGCGTGGTCGCCGTGAACCCCCCACCGGGCCTGGTAGACGTCGCCCTGGCTGGGACTGGTGGGAAGACCCGTTGAGGGGCCGCCCCGCATCACGTTGGCGATGACGCAGGGGATTTCGGTCATGATGGCGTAACCCAATCCCTCCTGCATCAGGGAGAAGCCCGGTCCGCTGGTGGCCGTCATGACCTTGTGCCCGGTCAGCGAGGCGCCGACGATGGCGCAGATGGATGAAATTTCATCCTCCATCTGAATGAACTTGCGGCCAAGCCGGGGCAGACGTACGGCCATGTGCTCGGCGATCTCCGTGGACGGCGTGATCGGGTAGCCGGCAAAAAAATCCAGGCCCGCATAGAGGGCTGCTTCCACGCAGGCCTCGTTGCCCTGAACAAATTTTACATTGTCGTTCATATTATTCAGAAGCCTCCTGTTTTTCCGGTTCGAGAATGACCTCGATGGCGAGGTCCGGACACCGGATTTCACACAGCTTGCAGCAGATACAGTCTTCCGGGCGAACGGCGATGACTTTCTCCATCTCGTCCAGCGCCAGCACATTCTTGGGGCAGAAGTGGACGCAGATACCGCACCCCTTGCACCATTCCCGATTGATGGAATGTTCCTTGAGTGTTTTCTTCGGCATTGGGTTTCCTATTCAGGGTGTTGATGATGTTTTTCGGATCCAAATCATCTGGATATGGGATGGTCCTTATTGTCATTGGGTATGAAAGTCAAGGAAAAGCGTGAGTGGATTTATTTTATTGAAATAAATCATTTCATCATAATATAAATGAAAAATATAAAATGATTTATATTTATTACCAACCCATATAAAATGTTGGCTAAAAAAAATCAAATAAATCGTTTCATCAGTTTCCCGACAATCTCATCAACATTTTGTGGCGTTATTTCATTTTTTTGACAGATGCTTTCGACTTTTTGCATTCGGTAAGGCGATGTCATATCATCCAGGCGGCGAAATATCCCAAGCCGTCTACCGACCATATACCGGGTTTGGCGTTCGGGCGGCAGATCGAGAAAATCCTGGAGGAAAGACGTCAATCGGGCCTTGTCTCCCGGCAGGACGCCCTCGATCTCTTGAAAGAGGTTCAGGACATGATCACTTTTGAGGGTGCTCGTGATGCCGTCGAGGTGCTGAATGAATGTCAGAATTTCTGCCGCCGTTTCCAGATCCGTGCATTTTTCAAATGCTCCGGTACGGTGTTCCTCGAACAACGGTATATGCTCGGGAAGAGCAAGCGTGCGAAGCCTGATAAAGTCAGGATTGATCCGGTTCAGCGCGTCGGCCGTCTCAACGGCGTGTTCCCTGGAAAGCGTCCTGCCGCCAAGCCCCGGCATAACGTATTCCGAGAGTTCCATCCCGGCTTTCCGGGTCTTGATCCCTGCTGAAATATGCATTTGCTTGGTCGTCCCTTTTCGAACGGACTTGAGCACCTTGTCCGATCCGGATTCCAGTCCGATATGAATCCGGTTGAGTCCGGCCTGTCGGATGGCCGAAAGGTCCGCATCGGAGATACGGGCCACTGTCTGTGATCTGGCATAGGAGGTGATCCGCTCGATCCAGGGAAAACGGCGTTTGAGATGGAGAAGGATCTCTACGAGGTGTTGAGGCTTTATGATAAGGCTGTTGGCATCCTGAAGAAAGACACTGGCAAGACCACCGGAAAACCAGTGAAGGGCCGCCTGGAAAGCACCGGTTTCATCGGAGCTGACCTTGGGTGACAGCTCCCGGACCGTCGCCATGCTGATCCGTCCCGTACCGCCGGTGTTCTCCTTCAGCATCGTCACGTACTTATGCACCGCATCGATATCCCGGATGACGTGAGCCACCGGGCGGAGGGAAAAACGTCGACTCTTGTAAACGGGACAGAAGGTACAGAAATTCCAGGGACAGTTTCGGGTGACCCGGATCAAAAGACTGTCGGCTTCACTGGGAGGGCGAATGGGCCCCTGTTCGAATCCTCTGTAGGATTGTTTTTCTTTTTTGCCGGAGGGCATGAAGGATCTCCTCTCGATTTATGTTGATGCTAAGGTTTTCAACCGAAGGATTCTGTGCGTTTCGTGAAACAGTCTCACCCTTCGAGTTTGGTGATGATGAACGGAAAGCGGTGATGTCGGAAAACGGCAACGTCCCTGGAAAGCATATTTGTGTGTCGCTCAGGTTCAGCAAGGGATCGGCGGTCGGGACTGTTCGGGCGTCAGCGTGTTTCCAGGCTGTCCGGAGAGCGTTTCAACGGTTCCTGAACGAAGCCGCGCGGGGCGTGAGCCGTCTCCGGACATCGAGGCTTATCGAAAGTCATTTTGAATTCAATGATATACCAGAATCCCGGACGGATCAAGTCGAGACGGCCCCGGGACAGGAAATCTCTTTGACAAGCGTGAGTCTTTGACATATGTCCTCACTCAACTTTCGACTCGACTTTCGACTTTCACAGGCCGTAGCCTCCCGGCACCGCTATCCGGTCACTATCATGAAAGTCGAAGGTTGAGGCCTCATTCAAAACAGGGGGTCTTGGATAGTGAAAAAATGGATTTTCGGCATGGCGGCTGTCGGCGGACTCTTGTCCGTCTGTGCCGCCGCAGCTGCAATATATTTGGCATCCGATCTTTCAGCTTTTGCCCGGCAACCGATCGCCCATGGCCGTTCGAACGATTCGGGAGCGTGGGAGACGACTGTTGTTCTTCCTCCCGGCCAGAATTTTTCGGATATATTGAAGGGACTCGTGGATGCCCGTGTCGTGGCGGATCCACGCCGATTCAAACTCCTGGCGCGGCTTCTGGGATATGACCGGCGGATTCGGGCCGGGGAATATCTTTTCACTTCGGCCATGTCGCCTATTGAGATTCTCGATAAATTGGCCAGAGGAAAAGTGGTGTTGCGCGCCCTGACCATACCCGAAGGGTTCAATCTTCGGGAGATCGCCGCCCTTCTCGACAGGGAAGGCATGGGCGTGCCGGAGCGTTTTCTTTCTAAAGTAACGGATCCGGAGTTCGCCGCAGCCAGGGGGATCCCGGGGAAGAGCCTTGAGGGGTATCTCTTTCCCGATACCTATTATTTTCCGCGGAACACGGCGGTCGAGCAGATTATCCAGGCCCTTCTCGACCGGTTCGAAGCCGTTTATACGCCGGAGTGGACGGACCGGACCCGGCTGATGGGTCTTACGCGCCACGAGGTCGTGACATTGGCCTCCATGGTCGAGAAAGAGACGGGGGTTCCAGAAGAGCGCCGACTGATCGCCTCGGTGTTCCATAATCGGCTGAAAAAGGGCATGCGGTTGCAGAGCGATCCGACGGTCATTTATGGGATCGAGAATTTTGACGGCAACGTTACCCGAGAACACCTGAATACCCCCACCGCTTACAATACCTATCAGCTCGGCGGATTGCCGGCAGGTCCCATCGCCAGTCCCGGGAGAGCGTCGCTTTCGGCGGTTCTCTTCCCGGAGGAGACCGATTTCCTCTATTTCGTGGCTCGCGGCGACGGAACCCATCAATTTTCAAAAAGTCTGACCGAGCATAACCAGGCGGTACGGCGCTATCAGCTCGGCGGAAAAGATCATAAGGAAAACAAGCAATGAACGCGGAGGACTATACCCCGGAACAAATGGCGGGGCAACGGTTGATGGTGGGGTTTGACGGAACGACCTTCAATGCGGAACTGAAATTTCTGATCGAGGATCTCAAGGTCGGCGGTATCATCCTTTTCGCCCGGAACATCGAATCACCGGCCCAGGTGGCCGAACTTTGCCGTTCGGTCCAGGTCTGCGCCAACGGATGCGGACAGCCGCCCCTTTTCATCGCCGTCGATCAGGAGGGCGGTTTGGTGGCGCGTTTGAAGCGGCCGTTTACCGAGTTTCCCGGAAACTCCGCCATGACGGGAGTCGAGGATGCGGACCATTTTGCCGCCGTGACGGCGGCGGAGCTCAAAAGCGTCGGGATCAACATGAACATGGCACCGGTGCTGGACGTGGCCCCCCTTGGCTTCGGAAGCGTTATGGAGGGCCGCGCCTTCGGCCATGATCCGGCATGGGTGGCTCGCCTGGGATGTCATGTCATCAAGGGGCTCCAGGCAGGCGGCATCATGGCCGTGGCCAAGCATTTTCCCGGCATCGGCCGGACGCTCCTCGATTCGCACCTGGCGTTGCCTATGGTCGACCTCGATCCGACCGATATCGAGACCGTGGACCTGCCGCCCTTTGTCGCTGCCGTCGAAGCATCGGTTTCGGGCGTCATGCTCTCCCACATCCTCTACCGTAAAATCGATCCCAAATGGCCGGCCAGCCTCTCCGTTCGCATCGCCAGGGATCTTCTTCGCTCCCGAATGGGATTCGGGGGCCTCGTTCTTACCGACGACCTGGACATGGGCGCCGTCAACCGTCATTTCGGCATCAGTGAGATTATTCAGCGAATTGTGCTTGCCGACATCGACATTGCGCTGATTTGCCACAAAAGCCCTAAAATCGTTCAAGCTTATGAGAACCTCGTGAAAGTGATGGATGCAGACCTCCAGGCGGTCCTGGCGCCCACATCGTCATTGAGACGGATCCTCATGAAAAAAAAGGATCTCTGAAGTCATTCTCAAACAGTTCGCCGCAGCACCTGCATCCGATTTTCGCGACCGGCTTGAGGGCTTCTTGAATGGGATCACAGCGAAAAAGTGAAGGCTTTCCGGTGTTAAACAATGAACGACGCATTTCTGTATCTCTGGTCCCGTCTTCCCCTCCTATTGATGTTTATCAACGGATACCTGATTTATCGTCTTCTGGTCGTCACCGGTCTGACAGAGCGATTTGTCGCGGCGGCGCTTGGACGGAGCGGCGGTAATCCCCGCAGGCTGTTCCTTTATATCATTCTTTCGGCAACGCTGCTTTCCTTTTTCATTCCCAACGCCGTCACCGTACTCACACTGCTGCCGGTGCTGAAGGATATCAAGGAGCGTTTTCATCCAGGGCTCAGAGATCGCGTGGTCACGCCCCTGACCTTGTCCGTCATTTACGGCGCCAATATCGGGGGCATGGGCTCTATCGTCGGAAGCCCCGCGAACCTCCTGCTCATCGGCGCCATGGATCTCTACCAGGTTCCCGGACGGCAGCTGATCGGGTTTTTCAACTGGTTCCTGTGGTCGATTCCTCTGGTCACGCTGCTGGTTCTGCTGGCATGGGGAGTCGTGGCCGTGGGATGCGGATCTTTTGAGCGCTTTGATGTCAAAAATCGTCCACGGACGGCCGGTCCCCCCCCGCAGCACCCGTGGCGGACGCTGTATGGGGTGCGGCGATCGGGGGCGCTGCTGTTTCTGATCTTTATCGTCTTCTGGACCGTAGAGGCGGTGATCAAAGGGGTCTGGTCGAGTTTTGCAGCATGGACGCCCCTGGTGTGCCTGGTTTATTTTGCGGCTTTCTGTCGCCTGGTGTTTTGGGAAATACCGTTTTCGGGTGAGGCGCCCCTGATGCGACCGGGAGATCTGTTCGAGGACTTCCCTCGGCGGGGTATTCTGCTGCTGATTCCCGTGGCGATCCTGGTGCTGGTGGTGCGATTCCTGGACCTCGACATGACCCTGTCTGCCTTTTACGGAAAGCTTCTCCCTGAAAAGGCGTCGGCTTTCACCGTGATGCTCTTCACCGTCGGCATCGTGATTCTGATGACCGAGGCCTTGAGTAACACCTTGGTGTCAACGGCTTTTTTCCCCATCGCCTATTTTACGGCAGTGAAAACCGGTTTTTCTCCCATCGAGCTCATGATCGCGGTTTCGGCGGCCTCAACCTGTGCCTTCATGACGCCCATCGCCACACCCTGCAACGCCTTTGCTTTCGGCGAGATGAAGGGAACCTCCCTGGTCAGAATGATGAGTCTCGGTTTGCTTCTCAACATGGGAACCACCGTCTGCATTGCCGTCTGGATGCATTGGATGCTCCCTCGAGTCTACGGTTGAAGCCGCTGGGTCCGGGATTTTTCATTTGACTATTCTGTTTTTCAGACGATAAAAACAGAAGCGCTTGGTTCGGGAATGCACCCAACCGATGACAGCGACACGTGAAAGGAGAAAAAAATGGATTTGAAGCAGAAGGGATCAACGGCGAACGTCGGCGGATTCAAGCAGCTGATGGTGAAAATGAAATGGAGCACGGCCGCCGATTTTGATCTTGCCGCAGCCTACGAGGATAAGAACGGCAAACAGGGATTGGTTTACTTTGGCGAGCTGGGAGATCTCAATGCATTTCCGTTCATGCAATTGAGCGGCGACGAAGGGGTCGGCGATACCGGCGGCAACAACGAGGAAACCATGCGAATCACCAATCTGGACGATATGAAATCCGTCTGGCTGCTCTGCTGGGATTACGGCAAGGTTCAGGAGGGCGCTCCCGCCCGGTTCAAGGAGAGCGATGTCTCCATGACGGTTCTGGATGACAAGGGCACCTCCCACAAGGTGGATCTCGACACAGGGGACATGGGGAATGTCGCGCTTATCGCCACCATCGACAACAGCAGTCCTCTCGGCGCGAAGCTGATCAACAGCAGCAAGGCCGGTACGTTGAAAGGCCTGAAAAAACTGCAGCAGCTGATGGATATCATCAACGGATGAAATGGGATCCTCCCCGATTCCATCCGTTCCCTTGATATAGACCCCGACGCCGGACAGGGGCGCGCCGGGGTCTTCCCGCTGCAAGGTCTCGCATCCCGAAACGCCGTCTCCGGCCGGGCGCCTGTCTATTCCTTGCTGCCGGCCACCCATTTGAGGCCCCAGCCGTAAGTCTTGTCGCAATCCGGATGGCCTTGATGGAAGGTCACCAGCTTGGTGACCTTGAGTTCACCGGCGCTGAACTCGATCATGGCGACGGCACAGAAATTCCGGGAGTCCGTCTGGCTGCCCATGGGCACCTCGAGGAGCGGTTGCCCCGGAACTTTTACGGTGACGACGGCGTTGGTGGCGGTCCAGTTGGGCACGCCTTCGTAAATGTAAGTGAAGATGAGAAGCCGCTTGAGTCGGTGCATTTGTGCCAGATTGACCTTTATGTTTTCCCCTTCGGTCCAGGCGCCGCTGCGGTCGTCTCCCAGATGCAGAACATACGGCGGAGCGTCAAAGCTGCCGAAGCTGTTTCCCAGAGGCTGAACAGCGCCTTTGGCCTGGTTTTGCAATTCAAAGAGACAGCCGAGATCGAGATCCACGGCCCCGCCGCTCCTGCCGCCCAGGAGTTTAGAGAAAAAGCCGGTTTGCACCTTCTCTTGGGGGGATTGATCCCAGTTGAGGTTGATGAGGATTTCACCGGCGGTGATTTTGGGTTTGATGGCAAAGCTGTCGCCTTTTTCTTTGAGGGTGACCTTGGAGGCGATTTTCAGTCGGTCGGCACCGGGGATTTCGGCCCGAAAGGATTCCAGGTTCATCACCCGGCTGTCGTTCACCAGTTCGCCGGCGATAAAGCCGCTTGCGAACCGACAGATCACCGCTACGGAGCCCGGCTGGGTCGAGTCGAGAGGGATCGAATGGGTCTCACCCCGGTCGGTCGTCACCTCGATCCTGGCGTCGTAGTCGGCGAATAGGTGAGATTCCCCAACGACGGCATCGGTAAAATTGAGGGCGCAGATATAGATCTCCTCGAAGTCATCGATCCTGGCGATGCTCATAACTTCACGGTTGTTTCCTCCGATTCCGCCTACCCCCGCATCTCCGGACAGGCGGATATACGGAAACGCGTCCAGGGCGCCCAGGGTGCCACCCTCGTAGTTGTCGGAATAGACGCCGCCGGTGCGACCGTCCCGGGTCCGGTAGAAGGCCATCAGATCCAGATCGACGGCGGCGCGCCATATCAGGGATATATCCATCCTTTTAAAGGCCCCGATGTCGGCCTTGGTTCCTTTCTGCTTGAGTTCCATTGGAATTGTCTCCTGTTGGGGTGCATGAAAATGAAGTGTATGCGATGGGGGAAAAACGGTCGCGGCCGGTTCACCCTTCCACTGAAAGTTCTCAACTCCAATCAATTCGGGTCTTGAATGTCAAGGAGAAAATATTCGGCAAAGCCAACGGCCGTTAATTGCCTGCAGGCTGTGAACAATGAAATGCCGGCTGTATTTTGGCCTTCATGAAATCTAAAACCTATGTTATATGCAAAACTTCACATACGACTATCCGACTTTATTTTAAAAAGTTAATACATCTTTCGGCTTTCGTGAGGGTAACCGGATAGCGGCTGAAGGCTGAAGAGTGAAGTATGACGGGGGATATAAGCCTTCAGCTTTCAGCCTGCGCATCTGATGGAACGGCGCAGGTCGTCCCCTGCCGGCATCGGCTCCTGAATACCGAAAAGTTGGGAAGTCATACATGGAAACCGAAGGATGCGGCGTGGTCTAAGCGACAATCCGTCGTCGATCACGGCGACAGGCAATGAATCGGATCGTCGAATCGACTCATCACTTGTACCGGGGTGAGCACGAGGGGGAATCATGGCGGAATACGTATGGAAGGCTAAAAACCGCAGGGGCTTTGAACAGAGTGGTCAGATCGAGGCCCCAAGCCTTGAGACGGCGCGGAGCCAGCTTATAAAAAGGGGCCTCAACAGTATCAAGGTAAAGGAAAAGCCCAAGGATATCCTCGAAAACATCTCGTTTCTTCAACCGAAGGTGACCAATAAGGATATCATCGTATTCTGTCGGCAATTTTCGACCATGATCGACGCCGGCCTGCCGATCATTCAATGCCTTGAACTGCTTTCCGCACAGGCTGAGAACAAAACCTTCGTCAAGATTCTGAAGGCGGTCAAGGAGGATCTTGCAGGCGGTGCCACGCTCGCCGATGCGTTGAAAAAACATCCGAATGAATTCAACGACCTGTTTGTCAACATGATTGCTGCCGGAGAGGCGGGTGGTATTCTGGACACCATTCTGAAACGGCTCTCGGAAACGCTCGAAAAAGCGGAACGCTTGAAAGCCAAAGTCAAAAGCGCCATGCTTTATCCGGCCATTACACTGTTCGTCGCCGTCGCCGTCGTCATTGTCATCATGATTTTCGTTATTCCGGTATTTCAGAAAATGTTCGGTGAAATGGGGCAGGCCCTGCCGTCGCTTACGATGATGGTGATCCGTGCCAGTGAATTTACCAAGGACAACATCCTTTATATGATCATCGGCGCGGGTTTATTGGGATTTACCGTCAAGAAATATTACGGTACGGAAAAGGGGCGGCGCATCATCGACCGCCGGCTTTTGGGAATTCCGGTGATTGGGGGACTGATCCGGAAGGTGGCCGTCGCCAAGTTCACAAGGACCATGGGAACCATGCTGGCCAGCGGCGTAGCGATTCTGGACGGTTTGGATATCGTGGCCAGAACTGCGGGAAACAAGATCGTCGAAACCGCCATTTACGATGTCCGGTCCAGCATCAAGGAGGGGCAAACGATGGCCGCCCCGCTTGCCGGCAGCGGCGTATTCCCACCCATGGTCTGCTCGATGATCGCCGTCGGCGAGTCTACGGGCGCCCTGGATACGATGATGGTTAAAATTGCCGATTTTTATGATGAAGAGGTTGATGAGGCCGTCGAGCGGCTTACGGAAATGATCGAGCCGTTCATGATCTGCTTTCTGGGCGTCGTGGTCGGTGGGGTCGTTATCGCCATGTACCTGCCGATTTTCAGCATGGCGAGCGGTATCGCATAGACGAACGACCCGAAAGGCGCTGCGTTTGAATTCCCCGCACTTTTTGAGTAGTCGACCCGCCGTCGCCGAGGGTGACGGCATGCATGTCAAGCTGAAATGGCTGATTTTTTTCCGGCTGCTGTTCACGCTCCTGTTGATGGGGTCCACCGTTGCGCTCCACATCAGGGATGGACTCTCGTTTAAGGAACCGTCTTTGATCGTTCTGTACGGACTGATCGTTTTTCTCTTGACGGTTTCCTTTTGCTACGCCGTCCTTCTCAAGCGCTTCAAAAAGACTGCCGGACTGACCTATGTACAAATCGTCATCGATACCGTGGCGATCTCGCTCATCATATTTTTGACCGGCAGTTTTTCAAGTCTTTTCTTTTTTCTTTATCTTGTCGTGATTATGTACGCAGGCATTCTGCTCTACCGTAAGGGCGGGTTGATCATGGCGGCCTTGTGCAGCATCCAGTACGGGATTCTGATTGATCTCGAATTCTACGGCGTTCTCAGCCCCATGGGCAGGATGGGAGAGTTGACGGCCGCGGATTATGCCTGGAGTTACGTACTCTACAAGGTTATGATCATCATGGCGGCATGCTTTGTGGTGGCGTTTTTGACCGGTATCATCGCGGAGCAGGAGCGGGATTCCCGGAAAGAACTGGCGGCCATGGCATCCTATACCAAACGCGTGGAGATCATGGCCGCCGTGGGGGAGATGGCTGCGGGCCTTGCCCATGAAATCCGTAATCCGTTGGCCTCCCTCATCGGATCGGTCCAGCTGTTGAAGGAGGATAGCCTGGACGGCCATGGCCGTGGGCATCGAAAATTGATGCTGATCGTCCTGCGTGAGGCGGACCGCCTGAGTTCCCTCGTGAACAATTTCCTTCTTTTTGCAAAGCCGCCGGCAGGCCGGCGCGAGGTGATCAATTTAGGAGGAGTGGTATCAGAAACATCCGATATTTTTGATAAAAATACCGACTTGTCCCAGCGGATCACGATTTCGAGGCGCATCGAGGCGGGCATATGGGTCGAGATGGATCCGGGGCAGCTGAGGCAGGTTTTCTGGAACCTTCTTCTCAATGCGGTGGAGTCCATCGAGAACGACGGCGCGATCAATATCGAGGTTCGGGAAACAAAACGTCACACCGCCGTCGTTACGATCGAGGATACCGGATGCGGTATACCGACAGACAAAATCGACGCCGTCTTTGATCCCTTCATGACCACCAAACCCAAAGGTACGGGGCTGGGACTCTCCATCGTTCACCGCATCATGGAAACCCACGGTTGTCGTCTTGACGTTGAAAGCGTCGTTGGGAAGGGCACTATCTTCACCCTCACCTTCACCACCGTCGATCCCTCGACGATCTTGAAACACTGACATACCCGTATCCTCCCGGCACCGGCCTATGATAGTCGAAGGTTGAGTATGGGATAGATCAGGGCTGATCCCCTGGATTGCCGGACAGGGCCTGGAGTCGTTTTTGCGCCTCGGCGGCAACGGCGCTGTCCGGGTATTTCTTCAACAGTTCCAGGTAAAGCTGCCGGGCATGGTTGGGATTGTTCTGCCGTTCCTCCAGCCGGGCCGTGTCAAACAGCTCCTCGGCGCGTCGCTCCGAGCAGGACGCCCCGACAAAAAAGGTGAAGGTCGCCAGAGCGATCAACATAAGGCGTCTCATCATGTCGCCCTCCTTTAGAATGTAGTGTTTACGGTGCCCAACGCCTCTTATGCACGACCGATGCAGCGCATCATCCATCGGATACGGGGTGATGTGTCGTCATTTTTCCGCGGCCGAACGACAACGCTCCCTGATGAAATTCATCATGTCGTTGATCCGTGCCTTGTTTTGAACATAGTTCGCCTTGGCTGCTTTGATGAGGCTGTTTCGAACCGCATCCACATCGGGCAGTTCGGGCATTTTTTTGACGTTGAGCGAGCTGAATTCAATATGTTTGAAGGCCAGGTCTCTGTTGAGGGAACACTCGTCGCCGTAATACGTTCCACCCCCCGTGAAATGTTCCTTGGCCTGGGTTGCCTGATCGAATCGTTTGGCGGCCTGGAGGATTTGACTTGGCAGGCATCGACTGTTGATGCGGTCGACCTCTTCGTTGATAAGAATGCACATGCTTTCCAGCAGGCGATAGTCGGCGTCGTCGACCTGGATTCGCCCTTTTTCGGGACGGTCCGTCAGAGTGCCGTGGTTATAGTTATGACAGGCGACTGCTAACGCCTCGTATGCCCACAGCACCCATTTGACATATTCGCCCTTGCGCGTCAGGGCGGACGGCACGACATCCGGCAAGGCGTTTTCGATCAGCTCCCCCTTGACAGGGAAGGCTTCGGCGTCAAGGCCGATGGCCTCATAGAGGGATCGGGCCGCCTGGGGCGTCACCATGAGATAACCGAGGAAGGCCGCCTTATCGTTGACGTCGCCTTCCTTGAGACGAAGCATGTCGGCGGTTTTATGCAACAGTTTTATATGTTCTTCCAGTTGAACCCGATCTCCGAAAAAATTGTTGGCCATATCGGTGAGTACTTCGTCAGCCAATGCTTCTGAAAAATCCTCGTGTGCCATCATCGCCTCCTTCAGCCGGGTTGATCTTCCTCGATGTTCCCGCTGCTCTATTTTACAGTATGGCCCCCGCCTTTCATCGCCGGATTGATGAAATCGAAAGGATAGGCAACAAATAGTTAAATATCTCATTTCATCTGTTTTGGCAATTACGCATTGAAAACGGCCCCGGTATGAATATTTTTTGCTTGACCAAATTGATAATATAAAATATATGATCGCCTTTCAAATAAATAATATTCAGGAAGTGATCAAATGGGCATCAGAGAAAGAAAAGAGAGGGAACGAGAGCGGCGTCGGCAACAGATCATTGTGGCTGCCAAACGCGTGTTTTCGGACAAAGGCTTCAATAAATCGACTATGGAGGACATCGCCAAGGAGGCCGAACTCAGTCCGGGAACGCTTTATCTCTATTTCAAGAACAAGGATGAACTTTATGCATCCCTTTCGCTGCGAATTCTGCAATATCTAATCATACGCCTCGAACATGTCAATGGAAATAACGAGATGGACCCCATTCAGAAGGTCGAAGCCCTCAATGAGGCGATGTTCGACGTTTACGAGTTTGATCCGCTCATCATCATCAACATGTTCCATCTGCAATCAAGCGAGACCCTCAAAAATCTTTCGGACGAACTTTTACGTGAAATCGAGGACTTGTCCAGGAAGTCCCTCGGCGTAATTGCCGGAATTTTTCAGGAAGGCATTGATAAGGGGGTGTTTATCGACGAGCACCCCATCGCGCTTGCCGATATTTTCTGGTCCTTGTTCTCGGGCGTCATTCTCTGGGAATCGAGCAAGAGCATCATTAACGGCAACAAGGATTACCTGAGGGATACCTTGAAAATCGCCTTTGAGGTATTTGTCAGGGGGTTGAAAAAGGCGTAAAGACCCAACCCGCCGCCCAACCGATGTGACGCGGTCGGCAGCGGGCGGTCCATCCGTCAGCGTCGATCCGGAAACAACGTGACGGACAAGTCGCGCAGTTTGTATTTCTGGATCTTTCCGCTGGCCGTCATCGGATAATCGTCGACAAAGGCGACGTAGCGGGGAATTTTATAATGGCTGATCCTGCCTCTGCAGAAATCCCGCACATCCTCCGGCGCCATGACATGGCCCTCCTTGATTTTGATGAAGGCGCCGATCTCCTCGCCGTACTTAGGACTGGGAACGCCGGCCACCTGAACGTCCGCTATCCCTTCCATCTGAAAGAGAAATTCTTCGATCTCCCTGGGATAGATATTTTCTCCCCCCCGGATGATCATATCTTTATGCCGTCCCGTGATACTCAGATAGCCGTTCTCATCCATGACGCCGAGATCGCCTGAGTGGAGCCAGCCGTCAGTGTCGACGGCCTGAGCCGTGGCCTCGGACATATTGTAGTATCCTTTCATGACGTTGTATCCCCGGCAACAGACCTCTCCCTGCGTACCGACGGGGAGGGGGGCGTGGGTTTCAGGGTCCACGATACGGACTTCGATGCCCGGCAAGGCCCGACCGACGGACTCCACGCGAAGGCGGATATCATCCTCGGCGCGGGTTTGGGTGATCACCGGCGAGGTTTCCGTAAGGCCGTAGCAGATGGTGATCTCGTGCATATTCAGGCGATCGATTACCTGTTTCATGATCTCGATGGGGCAGGGTGATCCCGCCATGATGCCGGTCCGGAGGGTGCTGAAATCGAATTTGTCGAACAGTTTGTGGTGCAGGACCGCCATGAACATGGTGGGCACCCCATAGAGGGCCGTGCAACGTTCCTCTTCCACCGACGCCATGACGTCCACCGGATCGAAGCTTTCCAGAAAAACCATGGTTGCAGCATGAGATACTGCCCCCAATACGCCCATAACGCAGCCAAAACAATGAAACAGCGGCACGGGGATGCAGATTCGGTCGGCCGGTGTGAATCGCTGGTTTTCGCCGACCCAGAAGCCGTTGTTGACAATATTGTGATGGGTCAGCATGACGCCTTTGGGGAACCCTGTGGTTCCCGAGGTGTACTGCATGTTGACGACGTCATGCGGATTCAGCGTTCGCCGGCGCTCCTGGTAGGCTGCGTCGGTGGTCATGACGGCGAGCGCCAGGATTTCCGGGATGGTATACATCCCTCTGTGCTTTTCCTGCCCCAGGAAGCAGACGCGCTTCAGGGAGGGGAATTTCGGGCTTGTGAGAAAGCCCCGCTCCTGAAGTTTCAATTCGGGAACCAACTCGTAAACGGTTTGTACGTAATCCGTATCTCGAAATCCATCGATGATGAAAAGGTTTTCCGTCTCGGATTGTTTCAACAGATAAGTCAGCTCGCTCGATTTGTAATTCGTGTTGACCGTGAGCAGGACGGCACCGATTTTGGCTGTCGCGAACTGAAGTGCAACCCAGTAAGGGACATTGGTGGCCCAGACGGCCACCTTTTCGCCCTTTTGAATGCCCAGAGCCATCAGGCCTCGGGCCAGGCGATCCACCAGATCCCCGAATTCCCTGTAACTGAGACGGAATGCCCGGTCGACATAAATGACGGCGTCGTTGTCCGGATGTGTTGAAACCGCCTGATCCAGAAGCTGTCCCAGGGTCACGTCCATCAGTTTGTCCGTACGCATGAAAACTCCTTAAAATTCAACTTTAGGTGTTCATCGGCAGGTGTCGTCAGCGGATGACCCATGCTGTTGTATCCGGGGGCACGCCGAAGACTGAAGGGTTGAGAGGTGCGTCCGCGACAGACGGGGTTCCACCCCTCTTCAGCTTTCAACCGCTATCCGGTTGCCATAACGAAAGTCGGGTTGGGCCGAAACGCGATTATTCCGGAAAATAGAGAACAGCATAGATGCTCGCGGCGGAATCGCCGAAGGATCCCACATGATGCGGGACCACTGAGTTGTAATAAATACTGTCGCCCGCCAGGAGCCGGTGGGTCTTTTTGCCGTAGACAACCTCGACTTCGCCGTCGATCACCACGATGAATTCTTCGCCTTCGTGAGAGGAGAGCTTTATCTCCTTTCCCGATTCGGGAAGCAATTCGATGAAAAAAGGTTCCATATGGCGATCGGTTTTACCGCGGCCCAGGGAATAAAAGCGAGAGGCCACCGGGCGGTCTTTGGCGCGCAGCATGCTGAGTTCGCCCTTGCGATCGGACTTTCGGATGATGAGAGGGTCTTCACTGATCTGGTCGTCCAGAAACGTCCCCAAACGGACACCCAGCGATCGGGCGATTTTAAGGAGTGGTCCCAGGGACGGGTAAATATCCTCCTCCTGAAGGCGTTTCAGGAACCCGGACTCGAGACCGGTTCGTTCGGCGAGGACTTCGAGGGATATTCCTTTCTGGGCCATAATTTTCGTGATGCGTGCGCCGACCTTCTCTAAATTCATTGCATTCTCCTCAAAAACATCGCTTCATCTGGGGGGTTATCGACATAAAGTTGAGATCTATATCAGCTATCGCTGCTCCGGAAAAGAGAAAAATGAGGACTTCAATTCAACTATCGGTATCATGGGCCGGTGCCGGGAGGGGAAGGCTGAAGGGGGGCGTTCGCGGCAGGCAGGGTGCTTATCCTCCCTTCAGTCTTCAGCCGCTTTCCGGCCAACATCGCGAAGTCGAGTTGAGAGAGAGCGACACCGCGATCGATGACCATTCTCTTGATTCGGACCTTCCGGAAATCAGCGCGTTTGAGGAAGCGCGTCGGTTCAGGGTTTGAAGATATCCGGTGTAAAGTCGAGGGTTGCAAAATAATCTGCCGGCGTCTCGGCCCGACGAATCCGTTCAACCGTTCCATCGGCTTTGAGAAGAAGTTCCTGGGGGCGGAGCTTGCCGTTGTAATTGAATCCCATGGCATGGCCGTGGGCTCCGGTGTCATGGATGACCAGGATGTCCCCCTCGTCGATGGACGGAAGCGGTCGCTCGACGGCGAATTTGTCGTTGTTTTCGCAAAGGGAGCCCACGACGTCCACGATTTCGGTCCCGGCCGCTTCGTCCTTGTCGAGCACGTCGATGTGGTGATAGGCGTCATACATCCCGGGGCGCATCAGCGCGGACATACAGGCATCCACACCGATATATTTGCGATATATGTTTTTTCGGTTGATGGCGGTGGTCACCAGAACACCATGAGGACCGCTCATGTATCGACCGCTTTCCATGTAAAGCTGTGGAGCATAATTGTTCCCGGCCGTGAAGCGATCGAGGGCAGCACGGATGCCCCCGGCCATGGCGGCCAGATCCAGACGGGGTTCCTCCGGACGATAAGGGATGCCAAGGCCGCCGCCGATATTGATGAATTCAAAAACGATGTCGATTTCGGAATGAAGCCATTCAATGAGGGAGAGAAGCATCTCGGCGGTCTGGACCATATATGCGTAATTGAGTTCGTTGGATGCGAGCATGGTATGCAGACCGAAGCGACGAGCGCCCATTTCCCGGGCTTGTCGGTAGGCATCCAGGATCTGGTCGTGGCTGACGCCGTATTTGGCATCGACGGGATTCCCGATAATGTCGTTTCCGGTTCTCCGGGGACCGGGGTTGTAACGAAAGCAGATCAACTCAGGCAGCCGGGGGACCTTGGGCAGCAGCGTGATGTCGTCGAGGTTGAGGATGCAGCCTCCTGCCGCATCGGCGCAAAGGAACTCTTCCCGACTGGTGTTGTTGGAGGTGAACATAATATCCTCCGGCTTCGCGCCGATCCTGCGGCTCAGCAACAGTTCGGTGATGGAACTGCAGTCGAAACCGAAACCCATGTCCTGCATGATCTCCAGGATTCTGGGGTTGGGGAGAGCCTTTACCGCAAAAAACTCCCTGAACCCCGGAAGTTCCGAGAAGGCGTGCTTAAGACTGCGTCCGGTCTCCCGGATGCCGATTTCGTCGTAAATGTGAAACGGTGTGCCGTAATGCTCGACAATGGATTTCAGCGCGGGAAACAGACGGTCTTTAAAAGCGCTGGACATTGGCATGGCGTAGGGTCTCCTTGTTCAAAAAGTCAAATGAAATTTATTGGCCCGTCAGGATTCCCGAGATGGGAAACCGGGTTGTTTCTTTGTGAGTGAAGAGTACCGTCAGCGTCCGGGTGGAACGGACCCCTTGAAGGGGGCGGATATTGTCGCGCAGCAAGGTGCCGAGTTCCTGATGATCCGCAACTCTGACTTTCAAGAGAAGGCAGTCTTCCCCGGCGACGTCGTGAACTTCCTGGATTTCCGGCATTTTTGCCAGAATGTCATGAACCCTGTCCTGATCGGGGTCTGAAGCAGAAACCAAAGTTGTGTCGACATCGACGAAGATGAAGGCGATCAGACGACGATTGAATTGTTCGGGGTTCAACCGAACCTCGTATCCGTCGATGATGCCCTGTTTCTCAAGTTTCCGGATACGCTCGAGTACGGCCGACGGCGCCATCCCAACCTGTCGGGCGACTTCGACGTTTGGAATTCTGGCTTTTTCCTGAAGTATGTTCAGGATATTTAGACTAATTTCGTCAATCATTCTTATAATCACCTTAATAAGAATAATATATTTTAGCAAAATAGGTGTGTCAAGAATAAAATTCTGACGTGTTTCCAGGGGCCAATTTTCAGACCATTTTCTTGGAGGTTCGGAATCGGAAATTGGAGTCAGGGGTCAGTCCGGGGCTTGTACGCCGCAATCGGCGCACAAGGTCTGGATGTCGCCGTAGTAGGCCATGGGCATGCGGCTCGCATCGAGGCAGACATGTCGATGGCGGGCCGCCTGTGACGCTGAATCGGCGCTCAACCGGCCCGTCATGGAAAACAAAAGCTCCTGCCACATCCGTGTCGGTGCACGCCGAGGTCTTACCAGTTGGAACGTTTCGCCGACGCCGGCCATTTCGGCGAGTTTGGCAAGGGCCTCCTTTCGGTTCAATGTGCCGTCGATGAGGCCGAAATCCCTGGCCGTTTGGTTGTCGAAGATCTGAGCACCCATTCGCTCCCGGATGACGGCTTCGGAAATGTTTCGATTTTCAGCGACGTGGCGGACGAAATTGTCGTATTCGATATCGGCGCCCTTCTGAAGATTATTGAGTTCTTCATCTGTGGCGCGGCGAAAGGGGTTGCCCAGGTCTTTTCCGCGGCCGGCGGAGATGACGGTGCGCTCGATTCCACTACGGGTGACGATGCCGCCCCCCAGGATACCCCCCTCAATAGCCGTGGGTTCGTCAAAATAGGTAAGGGCCGCACCCAGCACGCCGATGCTGCCGACGTAACTGCCGTAATCCGCGTAAATCGCGTCGGCGCCGGCCATGGCCATGACGGCGCCTGATGCTGAAAGCCCTTCTATGTAGGCGAGCACGGGTTTTCCGGTGGTCTTCTGAAAGGATTTGATCCCCTCGTGGATGGCCATCGATCCGAAGATGGTGCCCCCCGGACTTTGTACGTGGAGGAATATCCCTTTGACCTGGTTGTCATCCGAGGCTTTTTCAAGCACTTTTTGTATTGAATAACCATAGGTCGCGTTGAACCATACCATGGTCGAAGCGCTGATATCCTGGGGCGGGCTGCCCAGAATGATGCCTTCCACGGGCAGGGTCACTAGAAGGTTCTTGCTGTCACGTTTTCCGGAAACAAAGGTATAGTTCAGTTCTTCCGTGGTGACGAGTTCCGTGAGATCCTTTCGTCCGAACATGGCCCCGACACCTATACCGGCGCTGATGAAAAAGGTTGTAAACAGAAACAACAGCACGAAAAAGCTGACAAAAGCGAAAAAGGTCATGCCGAAGATCTTGAGAGGAATTTTCCAGAATTTTGAAACGTCCATGGCTGCTCCGTTGTAACGATCGTTCATTTTTTTACGCTATAGGTCAGGCACACCAGGTCCCTGCCAAGCCGTCTGACATCCTTGAGCTGAAGCTCCATTGAAATCTCCGGGGTAAAGAGCGAGAGCCCGTAGCCGAAAATGGTCGGGGAGATGGTTACGATAATGTCGTCGATAAGACCTGCTTCGGCGAAAAGCGAGTTGACCAGGGCGCCCCCGGCGAGGACGGCCTCCCGATACCCTTCCTTCTCGAGGGTTTCCAGAACGGCCTGGGGCGACAGATCCGTATACCAGAGGTTCTCCCATTGGGAAATGCGTTGCTTGTCTCGGGTGAGAACGATGTTCTTGCGTCCGGACAGCGGCGTACCGATGGTGTCAAAGGTTTTGGAGCCCATGATGACGGCTCCGGCCCGCCGGGTGATGGAGACGAAAAGCTTCTTGTCTTCCGGTCCGGTCCAGTCCGGAAAATGGTCCGGCGTTTTGCCGATCTTCCCGTCGAGGGTAATGGCCATCAGCAGGGTGACCTTCATGGTATTGGCACTCCTATTTTTCTCTTTTTCAACTTTCATGATGGTGACCGGCACCGGCCCGTGAAAGCCGGACGTTGAGTTCCGCTTACAAGGGATGCCTATTGTTTGAACACGAGCCCGTAGGGCCGTTCGCTCCTGGAAATGATTTCCAAAGTGTCGATGATGAGACCTTTCATCGCTTTTCGACCGGCATCACGACCGCTGTCGTCGCCGCTTCTGACGGCCTTGAAAAATTCGACGCAGAGGCGTTTGGCCGAATCATCCCACTGAGTGGTAAAACCGGCCTTTACAGGAGCCTTGGCCGCCCCCTCGCGGGACCCGGGAAGACCCCGTCGGCCGTGGGCCCAGTTGATGATATGGGAATAGTAGATCAAGGCCCTGTCCAGCAGGATGTACAGGAACTGGATGTTTCCCATGGGCCCGACATGAATCTGGGTTCCTCCCAGTTGCATTCCCACCACCTTGGTCTTGGCCAGCCGCTCGGCACCGCCGAAGGCAGCCCATCCTGCGCCGACAAGTCCCCCGATGGCTGAGAAAATACCGAAGGTGAGCCCGTGGGCGGCTACGTCTACCAAAGCGCCGACAGCCGCTCCTCCCAAACCGGCCGCCGTGATGAGTTGTTTTGGCGTGAGCCCCAGAAGCTGCCATGTTCGCTCGTCGAAAAGATCCTCATGGAGTATGGACTGGGGGGGGAGGTCGACATTGAAGATATTGTGCTTGAACAGCCGCCGGATCTTCTGGTGGGCCGTTCTTTCCATCTCTTCGATATCCTGATTGAATCTGGCCTGAAGCGCCTTCTTGGCCGATGCCTCGTCAATCCTGTCGGTA
The DNA here is from genome assembly GCF_001854245.1 of Desulfococcus multivorans. Classification (GTDB taxonomy): domain Bacteria; phylum Desulfobacterota; class Desulfobacteria; order Desulfobacterales; family Desulfococcaceae; genus Desulfococcus; species Desulfococcus multivorans. The sequence goes on from NZ_CP015381.1 coordinate 1,944,761, forward strand.
AAATTTCTGGAAACGGAATGGGTCAGGCTTGCCTCCAGGAGGGTACAGATAATCTCGGCCGTCTGGAGATTCCGGTACCGCCAGTCCTTTTTGAATGCCGAAATCACCGTTTCCAGTGCAGGCTGCCAGTCCTGATCGATGTTTTCGAGGTTTTCGAGAAGGCTGATCCGCTCGGCGTAGGTGGCCTTGTGGGCGTTGAAGACCCGAACAGCGTTGAAGTGCTTTCTGAACTCGGCCTTCCATGCCTCGATATAGCCTGTCTCGTCGTCTTTGCAATTGATAACGGCCATACGTGGGCGTCCGGTCAAACGAAGAATTTCCATCTCAGACCGGTCTACACCGCGAACCGGCCGTGATCCGTCGACCACGTAGATAATGCCTGCGCCCCGTTCGATGGGGAGAAAGAGTTCCACATCATCCCGAAATTCCTTGCGGTCGGCGTGGGCCTGTCGAAAGGCCGCCACCATGAGGGTGTCCGGTCCGCTGTACTCGCGCATCCATTGAAGGGTCTGACGAGGATTCTGGAATCCCGGCGTGTCGGTGAACCGGATGATTTCTCTGCCGTCAATGGTCACGGGGAAGGTCCGACATTGAAGCGTCTCCCCCGGCGCCGGACTGATTCGAACGCTGTCGTCCTCGGCCAATGTCGACACTACGGAGGACTTGCCTTCATTGGGATGACCGACGATGGCGAACTCGGGGATACCATCAGGCGTCATGGTTCACCAGCCTTTCGAGCCGCAGATAGGGGTCTCCCAGGGATGTGATTTTCTGATGCCATATCTTCCAGTCCTTCTCCATGACCCGGGTGAATATCGTGTCGGGCGCAGGTTTTCCGATGAGCCCCACTTGAATTCGAGCACGTTCGCCGACGGCCTGTCGCAGATTCCGGATAAAGGCGAGATCCTCACGAATGGGCGGCTGCCACGCTTCTTTGAGGATAAAAAAATCAGCGTTTCCATTTGTGCGGACGGATTCGGAGAGTCGAGCCAGAAAGTCCGGATCAGCGGCGCTGTCTCCCTCCAGGCGTAAGGTGTCTCCGATGCCGAACCCGAAGACCTTGAGCGTCAACGCATCGAGGGTCTCCCGGGGACAGTCATCATAGACGTCGTCCGGAATGATCGCCAGAAGCCGTCCTTCGGCAGGCATGCCGTGGGGGCGTGCCGGCAAGGTTTTTTCTTCGGGGGACGGCGGCGGGGGTTCCGGCCCGGGTTCTCCTTCGGTGCCGACAAGAGGGGTTTCCATCCGCTGGACGAGTTGGTCGGCGCGGCTGTGGGAAAACGTGATCCTGGCCAGCGCCCTGGACTTGAACAGCATTCCGGCCGCCAGAAACAGGAGTCTCGGGATCAGGCCGTAGAAGACGACGGACAGACAGAGAAAGGGCCACCAGGATACCAGGTCCTGGGTGGCGAGGTGATAGATGCCGTCCTTGAGAACCATGTGGGATCCTTCGATCTGGGTCAGCGAGGGGTGTGCCGTTCCGGGCGGGATAAACCACGACCAGGGCATTGCGATGAGTTTTGTCGCCTTGTGAACGATATCCGCACTGAAGAGGATGGATGACTGCCAGCCAAAGGCGATGTCGGTTCCCAGGACCCGCAGAAGGGTTGCGCCCAGGACGCCCACATTGAAGCTGACGCCGAACATCTGGGCGAGGGTGAAAAAGGGCCAGTAGAAGAGGGTGCCGTAAATACGGCGCTTCCCGCGGATCAGTCCGAATATCGCCTCCAGGCTGTTTCGGTGACGTCCTGACACGCGACGCATTGCCAGACGGCCGAATCGGCGCATGAGCGCAACGAGAATCGCGCTGAAGGCAGCGTAGAGGAGGGGGAAGGGGGGGCGTCGGCGCAGGCGGCGTATAACGGCGCCTGCGGCCAGAAGCAGAACGAGAAGCGTCTGCGTGCCCACCAGCAGGCTCAGGTACACGGAGACGTTCACCGGACGCGTTCCGGCATATCTCAGGAGGGAAAAGGCCAGACCGCCGCCGCTCATGATGCCGAAAACGATCGTGGCGAGCACGGTCAGGCGAAATATCTCGGTGAAGGCCTCGCCGGGAAGAAGAACTTCGGGGGTGTCGGATTTCAGGGCGTCGCGTCGCCGTTCAAGCCATTCCCGGATCAGCCGGTGCCGGGGAACGGGCTCCCCCGGGGCAATCCGCGGGAGGATATGGCGGGTGTAGATCTCCCGGTCCCGGAGCGCTGCGGTTTTTCGTGTTGATTCGTCCCCGTCGAGTTCGTCTGCGTGGAGAAAATATTCGAGATCGATGAGGTCTTTAAAACGCCATGTGATTTTCATCGGGTCAAGGTCTGATCGTTGGTGTTGGATGCGGCGGGTTGCGTGGAAAGCGCCGTCTTGTTTGAAATATATAGCCGAAGATGCGCAGAGTGACAAGGTTCAGGCCGATCCAGACCGTCGCGTTTTGGAATTTTCGGCCGACAAATTTCCGGATTTCCGGTTTCATCTGAGGATTGTCAGGCCGATGGGACAGTGATCCGAGCCGAAAACGGTGTCCTCGATGATGGGATCCCGGATTCTGCCTTCGGCGATCATGTTTTCGGTGGTGAAAATATAGTCGATCCGCCAGCCGGCGTTTCGTTCCCGGGCCTTGAACCGGTAGGACCACCACGAATATTTGACCGTTTCCGGATAGAAATGTCTGAAGGTGTCGACATATCCCTCCCGGATGACGGTGTCGATCCAGTCGCGCTCCACTCGGAGAAACCCCGAGTTCTTCTCGTTGGCCTTAGGGTTTTTCAAGTCGATCTCATTGTGTGCCGTATTGTAATCTCCGGCGATGATGATGTGTTTCCCCGCTTTTTTCAGGGGCGAAAGATACGCAAAAAAATCCCGATAGAAATCGAGTTTGTAGCGGAGCCTTTCATCGCTCATCTGGCCGTTGGGAAAATAAACGTTGAAAAAGAGGAAGTCCCCGAAGTCCAATGTGATGATTCTTCCTTCGTCGTCATAACGGGGGTTTCCGATGCCGGTTTCCACCCGGAGCGGCGGAATGCGCGAGTAAACCCCGACGCCGCTGTAACCCTTCTTTACCGTTGAACAGGACCAGTAGGCATCGTATCCGTCTACATGTCGCATCTCCTCCGTCAGCTGGTCCGGCTGGATCTTGGTCTCCTGAACGGCAAACAGATCGGCATCCAGCCGTCGGAAGGTTTCCAGAAAGCCCTTGTTCCACACGGCCCTGAGGCCGTTGAGGTTCCATGAGATCAATTTGATGTCGTTCATGAAGATTCCTTTATGCGGTTTAGCGCTACCACGATTTTGCGCTCAAGACAATAATGAGAATGATAATTCTCTAAAACGGCCGATCCTTTCTTGACAGAGTTGATCCACTTATGTATGGAATAATATTCGATTAATAATAAAAACAGCGGTTTTTCGTAAAATAATCGGGAAAGGCGTCGTCCTTTCCGGAAATACAATGCGAGGTTTGTCAGGTGAAACAGATGAAAATTGGTATACGGAGGGAAGACAAAAGCGTCTGGGAGCGAAGGGTTCCCTTTGTACCGGAAGACCTGAAGGCCCTTAAAGCAAAAGGTCTGGATGTTGTGGTACAGTCAAGTCCCGTGCGTGCTTTCGGGGATGAAGAGTTCCGCGCGGCGGGCATACCGGTTCGGGACCATCTCGAAGACCGTGATCTGATTTTCGGGATCAAGGAGGTGCCGAAGGAGGCCTTTCTGGAGGGGCGGGTCTATGTTTTTTTTGCCCATGTCATCAAAGGTCAGTCTTACAACATGCCCATGCTGAAAACCATGATGGAAAAGGGTGTGACCCTCATCGATTACGAGCGGATCGTGGACGACGAGAACCGTCGACTGATTTTTTTCGGCCGTCATGCCGGTCTCGCCGGGATGGTGAACTCCCTTTGGGCCTTCGGGAAGCGTCTGGCGGCGGAGGGCGTCGAAACGCCGTTTGCCGAGCTTAAACAGGCGAAAGACTACCGGGACCTGAATGAGATCAAAGCCCATGTCACGGCGGTTGGTTCGGCAATTCGCGACGGCGGCCTCCCTGCCGCGATTCATCCCGTCATTGTGGGGATCACCGGCTACGGCAATGTCTCCGCGGGGGCACAGGAGATCCTGGACCTCCTGCCTGTCGTCGAAATCCTTCCCGAGGCGGTCGCTGAAACGGCCGCAGGTTTCGAATCTCCCAGGAACCGCATCTACAAGGCCGTGTTCAAGGAGCATCATTGCGTCAGACCCAGGATCGGGGGCGCGGCCTTCGATCTTCAGGATTATTACCGGCGCGGGAAGGATGCATACGAGAATATTTTTGAAGCGTACCTCGACCACCTGAACCTTCTGATCAACTGCGTTTACTGGGATGAACGGTATCCCCGCCTTGTCACCCTCGAGGCCGTGAAGCGTCTCTGGGCCGATGGCAGACAGCCTAAGCTACGGGTGATCGGAGACATCAGTTGCGATCCGGGAGGATCGATTCAGTGCACGGTGGACGCAACGGACCCCGGAGATCCCGTCTATGTTTATCTTCCTGAAAACAATACCGTTGCCAGGGGCGTCATCGGTCACGGACCCGTTATCATGGCGGTGGATATTCTGCCGACGGAGATACCCCGGGAATCCTCCGTCTATTTCAGCAGCGTTCTTCGAGGAATTGTCGAATTCATGGCCAGGGCGGATTACAGCGTCCCCTATGCGGAACTGGACCTGCCGCCCGAGCTGAAGCGAGCCGTTATTCTTTATCGGGGACGCCTTACCCCCGACTATGCGTATCTTCATCAGTACCTGTAATTCAGTCTTCGGCGTTCGTGACGGCGGGCGGGTAGCGGCTGAAGGGGATCGTTCCCGTCGGTGTGGATCATGGCTGTTGACAAAGGAAGAGACCCATGGATACCTATAATGAAATCATTCGTGCCATCGCTCTGTCGATGGGTGCCGCCTGGGCCAGCGGGATCAATCTTTATGCGACAATTCTGGTGCTGGGCGCCCTGGGTGCGACTCAGAACATCGTCCTTCCGGAGCACCTTCATATTCTGATGAATCCGCTGGTGATGACCAGTGCCGGGCTGATGTTTGTGACGGAGTTTATCGCCGACAAGGTGCCGGGGGTGGATACGGGATGGGATTTGCTGCACACCTTCATCCGCATTCCCGCAGGCGCGGTGCTGGCTGCGGGGGCGGTGGGGGAGGTGTCCCCCGCGTTGGCGCTGACGGCGGCTATCCTGGGCGGCGGCATCGCCGCCGGTGTCCATGCGACCAAGACGGGTTCCAGGGCCCTGATCAACATGTCCCCGGAACCGTTCAGCAACTGGACCGCTTCCATTTCCGAAGACGTTATCGTCGTGGCCGGCATATGGACGGCTCTGAACCATCCGTTGCTTTTTATCGGTCTGTTCATTCTCTTCATCGGCATGGTGATCTGGCTTCTGCCCAGGATCTGGCGGGGACTCAAGCGGGTCTTCGCGGCTGTGGAGCGTTGGGTGAAGGACCGAACGCCGTCTGCCTGATACGGTTTGACACCAAAAAACATTTTTAAAGATAGGGAGGATATTCGGTGACAAAAAAATGGGTATACCTGTTCGATGAGGTCGAGGCTGCGGAAAAGTACGCCGGCGGAACCTGGGACGGTGTTCGAAGCCTTCTGGGCGGTAAAGGCGCCAACCTGGCCGAAATGGCCCGTATCGGCGTTCCCGTGCCGCCCGGTTTTACGGTGACGACCGAGGCTTGCAACGCCTATCTCGCGTCGGGAGGAAAATTTCCGGAAGGGCTCTGGGAGCAGGAACTCGAGGCATTGAAGGCCATTGAGCGGAATACGGGCAAGGTCTTCGGGGATGCTGCGAATCCGCTCCTGGTTTCCTGTCGCAGCGGCGCCAAATTTTCCATGCCGGGGATGATGGATACCGTCCTCAATATCGGCCTCAACGATGAGACGGCCAAAGGCATGGTCGAACTGACGGGCGATGAGCGGTTTGTCTACGATGCCTACCGGCGTCTGGTACAAATGTTCGGAAATGTGGTCATGGGCGTGCCGGACGACCTCTTTGAGGAGGTGATCACCGACGCCCGCATGAAGGAAGGCGTGGAAACCGACGCTGAATTGAGCGCCGAGGCATGGAAAACGGTGACCCGTGAGTTCCAGGCTATCTGCCGACGCCAGAAAGGCTATGGGTTCCCTCGCGATCCGTTTGAACAGCTGCGGCTCGCAACCGAGGCTGTTTTCAAGAGTTGGAACGGGAAGCGGGCCGTGGATTACCGGAACGCCGCCGGCATATCCCACGATTTGGGCACTGCCGTCAGCATCGTGACCATGGTGTTCGGCAACATGGGTGATGATTCGGCCACGGGTGTCGCTATGACCCGGAACGGATCGACCGGAGAACGTCAGATCGAGGGGGACTACCTCACCAACGCTCAGGGGGAGGACGTGGTGGCCGGCATTCGGTTGACCAAAGACCTTTCCGAACTCGAAAGGGAAATGCCTGTAGCCTATGCCGAATTCGAGGATGTGGCCCGGAAGCTCGAGCAGCATTATCGGGAAATGCAGGATGTGGAGTTCACCATCGAAAAGGGAAAGCTCTGGATGCTCCAGACCCGGGACGGAAAACGGACCGCCCAGGCAGCGGTAAGGATTGCCGTGGATATGGCCGAGGAGAATCTCATTTCCCGGGAGGATGCGGTTTTGCGCGTCACCCCGGAGCAGGTGGACTTTTTTCTGCATCCACAGTTCGATCGGAAGGCCGTTGCTGCGGCGAGAGCCTCCGGAACGTTCCTGGGAAGCGGGCTCAACGTCAGCCCCGGTGCCGCCTGCGGTGTGGTGGCTCTGGACGCGGATCTGGCCGAGAAGTGGAGCAAGGAGGGTAAGGATGTGGTCATGGTCCGGCCGGAGACAAAACCGGACGACGTTCACGGCATGCTGGCGGCCAGGGGTATTCTCACCAGCCGCGGCGGTCGCACCAGTCATGCAGCCTTGGTGGCCCGGCAGTTCGGAAAGCCCGCGGTGGTGGGGGTGTCGGAACTTCAGATCGACATGAACCGTCGGCAGATGCGCATCAAGGACGAGATTGTACACGAAGGGGACTGGATCTCCATCGACGGCACCGTGGGGGAACTCTTCCTGGGCAAACTGAGCACGACCGTGCCGGATATACGGGACCCATGGCTCATAAAGCTGCTGTCGTGGGCCGATGAATTCAGGACTCTGGGCGTATGGACCAACGCCGACTATCCCAAGGACGCCCTGCGCGCCAGGGAGTACGGTGCCGAGGGTATCGGACTCTGCCGATCCGAACACATGTTTTTCGAAGCCGAACGTCTTCCCTATGTTCTCAAGATGATCATGACCGATCTTCCCATTGAACGGCGGGAGGCCCTCGAAGCCGTCCTTCCGTTCCAGAGGGAGGATTTCGCAGGGCTTTTTCGTGCCATGGACGGCCTGCCCGTGATCATTCGACTTCTCGACCCGCCGTTGCATGAATTTCTGCCCAATCACGTCGACCTGAGACGGGCTTTGAGCGACATCAAAATTCGACTCCAGCATGCCGACAATCTGGAGAAAATAGACGAGCTGCTTCAGCAATTCAAAGAGAAGGAACAGCTTCTCAAACGGGCCGAAAGTCTGCACGAGGCCAACCCCATGCTGGGTATGCGGGGGGTTCGTCTCGGGATTCTGGTTCCCGAGATTACGACCATGCAGGTACGGGCTATCTTCGAGGCGGCGTGCATCGTCGCCAAGGAGGGCGTGGAGGTCCATCCGGAGGTCATGATTCCGCTCACCGCCCACGTCAACGAACTCAAGGTGCAGCGCCGGCGCCTGGAGGCTGAGGCCCGGCAGGTAATGACCCAAAAGGGTCAGTCCATCGATTATAAGTTCGGCACCATGATCGAATTGCCGCGGGCGGCCTTGACTGCCGACCAGATTGCCGAGCATGCCGAGTTTTTTTCCTACGGCACCAACGACCTGACCCAGACCACTTACGGGATTTCCAGGGATGATGCCGAGGCCGGTTTCCTCATCGACTACATCGAGGAGGGCATTCTGCCGGACAACCCATTCGCCACCATCGACGAAGACGGCGTTGGACAGCTCATGAAAATCGGCATCGAGAAGGGACGCAGTGTTCGGCCCGATCTGGAGTGCGGCATCTGCGGTGAGCACGGCGGCGACCCGGCGTCCATCGCCCTTTGCCACAAACTGGGGTTGACCTATGTCTCCTGTTCGCCGTTCCGTGTGCCGGTGGCCCGGCTGGCCGCGGCCCATGCAGCGATTATGGAGAGGCGCGGGCACGATAAATAGATACGACAAGGTTACGGATAGCGGAAGGGGCGGCTGCGGCCGCCCCTCAACTTTGGAACGGTCGGATATCGGACCGCTCCCGTCTACATCAACATTTTCCGGGAATCCCGGCTGCGTTTCGCGGCCGAAACCGCAAAAGGATCGATTATGAAAACCATACCTCTGAGAAAAACCGGCATTCATCTCAGTGCCGTCATTATGGGAACCTGGCAGGCCGGCAAGGCCATGTGGGCCGGCATCGATGATGATCAGACCGAAAGGGCCATGGCCGCGGCTGTTGATGCGGGCATCACCACCTTCGACACCGCCGCCGTCTATGGGGACGGGCATTCGGAAAGAGTACTGGGAAAGGCCCTCCGTCATGTTCGAAAGGCGGTGGTGATCGCCACCAAGGTTTTTGCGCACTCCCTGGCCTATGAAAAGGTCTTCAAAGCTTGTCACCAGTCCCTTCGAAACCTTCAGACCGATTACATCGACCTCTATCAGATTCACTGGCCTGCCGGGTCCTTCGGCAGCAGGGACGTCCCCATCGAAGAGACGATGCGGGCGCTGAACGCGCTGAAACTGCAGGGGAAGATCCGGGCGGTGGGCGTCTCCAATTTTTCACAGGCCGAGATCGAAGCTGCGGAAGCCTTCGGGACCATCGACAGCTATCAGCCGCCCTATTCCCTGTTCTGGCGGCACATGGAAAAGACCGCCATGGCGTACTGCCGGGAGAAGGGTATTGTCGTCATGGCGTATTCCCCAATGGCCCAGGGCATCCTGACCGGAAAGTTTGGACCGACGCCCCAATTCGAGAAGGGCGATCACCGCGCCAGGAACGTCCTTTTCCAGCCGGAGCATTACACCCGGATTCAGGATGCGCTGAAGGCGCTTCGGCCCATCGCGGAGGAGAACGGGCTGACCCTGGGGCAGCTGGCCCTGGCGTGGGTGGTCTCCCGTGAGGGGACCTGCGCCATCGCCGGCGCGCGCAATGCCGATCAGGTCGTTCAGAACGCCAGGGCCGGCACCGTGAGCCTGCCTTCGGAGGTGTTGAGCGAGATCGACCGTATCGGCCGGACCGTCACCGATCATCTGGGGGACGATCCGGTCATGTGGAAATGGTAGTGAACAGCCGATCGTCGGCTCGCGGCGGTCAGATGGCTACGGTGGACTGAATCGCCGACAGCACCCCGTCGTGAAGCCGGCCGTTGGTGGCCAGGATACCCCGGTGACTTTTGAGGGTTCGACCTTCCGTAAAACCGAGGGGGCTGCCGCTGAAATCGGTCACCCGGCCGCCGGCCTCCGTTACGACGGCGGCGCCGGCGGCATGGTCCCAGATTTTTTCCCGATATGCCGAGCTCCGGGGCAGGCGAAGATATATGGATGCTTCGCCTGAGGCTATCGCTGCATATTTGGCCTGGCTGTCGATGCGGCAGGGGGATGCGAGAATCCCCAGGCGGTCGCAGATTCGCCGGTGGACCTCGTGATCGCTGTGGGCGCTTTCCACCGACTCACAGAATCGGGCAGCTTCGGGCCGGTTCGTTCCATCCACCCGGATGGGTTTGGCGTTCAAATCGTTCCTGCCGACGGGGGTCCCCGGTTCGATGGGGGCGGCAAAGGCGCCGCCGCCTGCAACGGCATAGAAGATGGCCCCGTTGGCTCCCCATTTTTCAGGATTGAAATTGGGGCATCCCAGGACGCCCAATACCACCCGGCCCGCCTCTATCAACGCCAGGGCCACGGCATACTGGTCTCCTCTTAAAAACCCCTTGGTGCCGTCGATGGGATCCACGGTCCAGAACCGCCCGGAGAAATTCGTATCACGGGCGCCCCGGTCGATGGCCTCGATCAGGGCATCCTCGTCCACGGCGCCGATCGCGTTCGAGACGAGGTTATGGACCTTTCCGCGGAGAACGTCGTTTTTCCGCAACAGCACGGCATCCTCTTCCCCCACCAGGGGATCTTCGGGAAAAGCAGCGGACAAGGCCATGCTGATGATCGCCTGACTTCCGAAATCGGCGATGGTGACCGGTGAACGATCCTTTTTCTGGACGCTCTCCGCATCGACCAAAGTCTGTTGGACGTCTCGGCACAGTTTTGCTGCACGGCTCACGGCTGAAAGTGCAATATCAAGTTCTTTTCGATACATCGGAATCCTTTCCCGGTCGGGTCGTCAGACCGGCGTGAAATGAATTGACGGGCGGCGGACTCTCGTATACTTTTCGACAGTAATGACCATCATCGCAACAATCAGGTTAACCATCAAGGATTTTTAAAGGATTCACGGATGATTCGGCCAAGGAAACCCATTGTGATGCAACAGCCATATGCGAGGATATTGACGGTCGCGGGCGTCATGGTGCTTTCAGTGTTTTTTCGGGTCCGGTTCGGGGACAGGAGCAGGAGCGGCGGAACGTCGGTGAAAGGGCAACGGAACCCGCTGCGCTGTCGGCAAGGGACGGCGATACCATCGAGACCCTCAAGAGCCTTATCCAGACCCGAATGGAGATCAACACACAGATCAAGGACACGAAGCAGGCGCGGAACGTCGCCGGAAGCGAGGGGGAGAAGACGGCTACCAGCACGGCGCTGGACCAGCTCAGGGCTAAACTCTCGGAGGTGGAGTCTGATTTCGAGAGCATTGCCACCGGCGTTGATATCGAGAATTTTCTTGTGAAATCGCAGGAAAAGATCGATTGGAAAGAGGAGCTTTCAACGCTTCTGACGCCGCTGCTCAGTGAATTGAAACAGCTTACCGATCGTCCACGGCAGCAGGAGAAACTGAGGAGCGAGATTCAACTTCAGCAAAACCAGTTGGCGACCATTAAAGTTGCGCTTCGGAACATCGATACGCTGATTCAGAATACCGCGGATGACGATATCCGCCTCAAAAAGGCACTGGAGGGGCTGCGAGAGGAATGGCTGCGCCGGGAACGGCAGGTCGCCGACAGGCTCAAGGTGGATCAGTACCAGCTCCAGGAACTCCTGAGGCAGCGACAATCTATCTTCGATTCCTCCCAGGAGGTTGTGAAGTCCTTTTTCAGGAGTCGCGGAAAAAATTTCATCATGGCCGTGGTCGCCTTTTTCGCCACTTTTTTTCTCATGCGCTATGTTCACCGGCTGGTATACCGATTCAGTCCCATTCATAAGCGCGGCGAGCGCACCTTCATCATCCGAATGATGGATGTGTTTTATCATATCCTGACGGGAATCGGGGCCACCGGCGCGCTCCTATTCGTTCTCTATACGGTCGGAGACTGGCTTCTGCTCAGCTTTGCCATCATCTTCATCATCGGTGTCGCCTAGACGGCGAAGGCGGGGCTCCCCATGTTCTGGCGACAGGTTCAACTGATGCTCAATCTGGGCACGGTCCGGGAAAACGAGCGAATCATCTTCAACGGCATACCGTGGCGGGTGGCATCTTTGAACGTCTATGCAACACTCGATAATCCGGATCTCCGGCCGAGGCTCCTCCGGGTTCCGCTTCGAGACATCCTCGACCTCAATTCCCGGACCTATGATGCCGAGGAACCCTGGTTCCCCTGCCGAATCCACGAGTGGGTCCTGCTGTCGGACGGGAACTGGGGAGAAATCGTCAGTCAGACGCCGGAGATGGTTCAACTGGTGTCAAGGGGCGGCAGCCGCATTACCTACCCGACCCAGGATTTTTTGGGACTCGGTCCCAAAAACATTTCGAAGGGGTTCAGAATCAAAATTGTCTTCGGCCTCGATTACAATCTCCAGGCGTCGATCACCCAGGCCGTCCCCGAGAAGCTCGAGGCATCCCTCAGGGCAAAATTGGAGGAGACCGGCTACTACGGGGACCTGGTTCAGCTCAAGGTCGAGGTGGCGGCGGCAGGTCCGTCATCGCTGGATTTGGCGATCATTGCCGATTTTTCCGGAAAGATGGCGTGTTACTACAACAAACTGAACCGACTTATCAATCGGATGGCCATCGAAACCTGCAACGAAAATGAATGGAATATTCCTTTTCCCCAACTCACCGTTCATACCCAGGAGCCGTTGCGATTCCAGATGGACGGGTCCTTGTCATGAGATAACTTGCGTATTATAGTAAAAGGTAACGTTATGAGGACCCAGACATGCCGATAGAGGGCGCATTCAGGTTTTGGGTCTGGAAAGGTTCAATGGATTCCAATCTCAACAGAAAGGACGACCACCATGATCAGCAAAGCCGAACTATGTGACAAAATTCGAAAAATATATCCGGATATCGGTGAGTGCGGGATTGACGTCGAGGTCGATTACGATGCCGAACAAAAAGCCTGGGTCGTGGATCTCAAAAAAGGCGGCCATGAGCTCAAGACATTTCTCGAGGACAACGATGCGGAAAAATGCATGGAGGGAAAGCAGTGTGTCAGTCTGGGCATCGAAATTGCTCAACTTAGAGCGAATATCGAGAGAATGAAGGAAGCGGATGGCCGGTCGTGAAAATATTTTTCGGGCATCTTGCGGGCGGCCTGTTGACGGCCTCCGCAAGATGCCTTTCTTTGGAATGGCCCTGCGGCGGATTCGGTTTGACGGATGCCGCTGCAGAAGTTACATTCCCAGATAGTCCAGTTCGAAGGGCCATGCCTCGTGGCCGCCTTCCATGAACCATACCCGATCGAATCCCGCGGCCTGAAGGATACGCTGGGCCTCATACCCCCTGAGGCTGATCTTGCAGAACGTGATGATGTCCTTGTCCCTGGGCAGCTCATTCAGGCGTTCGCGCAGTGAACCCAGGGGGATGTGGACGACCTTGTCATAAGCCATCTTGAGCATCTTGTTCTCATCGGGCTCCCGGACATCCAGAAGCAGAACATCCCCTTGGTCCATCCGTTCCTTGGCGTCGTAAACACTGATGGATCGGGCGATGCCGTCCATCTTGTTGCTGAGCACGTGGGCGCATACGGCGATGGGATCGATGGGTGGACCGAAGGGTGGGGCATACGCCAGATCAATATCGGCCAGATCCTCTACGGTCCCGCCGTAATAGAGGGTGCCGGCGGCCACGTCCAGGCGTTTGGCGCCGTCCCCGGCCCCGGCGACCTGAACTCCCAGTACCTTGCGGTCCCGCTTCGAGGCCAGCATTTTGATCAGGAAATAGCGGGCGTTCTTCATGTAATGCGGCCGATCGGGTCCGCCCCAGACGATGGATTCGTAAGCAATGCCCAGCTTTTTGGCCATGGCTTCGGTCAGGCCGGTTCGACCGACGGTATAGTCAAAGACCTTGACGACGCCGGTGCCGTTGATGCCGGGAAAAGGCGTCTGCTGTCCGGCGATGTGATTGGCGATGGTCCGTCCGTGCTTGTTGGCCGTCGACCCCAAAGGAACATACATGGGTGGGGCCACGGTTTTGTTGATGAAACGATTGAGTACGCAGTCGCCGCCGGCGTAGATATCCGGGTCGCTGGTCTGGCAATTGTTGTTGATGAGAATGCCCCGATCACAAAATAGCCCGGCTTCTCGGGCCAATTCGTCATTGGGGCGGGTACCCACGGCCACTACGACGCAGTCGGCTGAAATAGAACGTTGATCGGTTTTGACGGCCGTCACTTTGCCGTCCCCGTCGCCTTCGAGTCCCACCACCCGTTCGCCCAGAGCCAGGTCCACATCATTGTCCTCCAGATGAAGCTGGACGTAGGCGGCCAGATCCCGATCCATCACGCCGGGCAGCACATGGTCGAACATCTCGACCATGGTAACGTTCATATCCTTGTACATCAAGGCTTCGGCCATTTCCATGCCGATAAAACCAGCGCCCACCATTACGGCGTTTTTAAGCCCCTGGGCTGCGATTTCCTCTACGAGGGTCCGGGCGTGTTCGGGGTGGGTCATGAACCACACGTTTTTGAGATCGATGCCCGGGATGGGAGGACGAAAGGCCGAACCGCCGGCGGCGATCACCAGTTTGTCATAAGGCAGGTCCGATTCGACCCCGGTGTCGAGGGCTTTGACGGTTACGGTCTTCCGGCTCCGGTTGATCCGGATGGCCTCGGTTCGGGCAAGGACTTTGAATCCTTTGGTCTTTTCAAAAAATTCGGCGGTGCGCGGCAAGCCCACCTGAGTGTGAGTGAGGGCGTTGATGTTCAGAAATTCGCCCTCAACGTAATAGGGAAGTCCGCAGGCACCGTAGGATATCAACCGGTCCCGTTCGATCATCGTGATATCCGCATCGGGACAGAGCCGTTTCAACCTCGAAGCGGTTTTCGGGCCGCACGCGACGCCGCCGATGATCAGGACACGCAAGTTAGACATGAGATTTTTCCTTTCGTCTGAAAAGGTCATAATTTGAGCCGTTGCCGACAGAAACGACAAATGCGAATTATCTCTTTTATGGTTTATACAAAGATCCCCAGCGGTTTGTCAACGGGTTCACTTTGAATGATTTCAAAAAAGTTTTCAAGAGGCGTTGATTCGGCCGATCTCCGAGTCGTTGCGAGTTCCGTCAGCCTGTCGACAAAATAGGTCTTCGCCTCGGCGTAAGCCTGTTGAGACGAGAAGACCGCTGCGGCTGACGTCATAAGATCAAATGCTTGGGGTGTATCCAAGAATCAATCGGATTCGCGGTTCGTGAGGATCGACTGGTCCTGATCATCAGTTCTCCTTGGTCGCTCTCTGGTAAATCATACCGCCGGAACCGTCCGGGACTTTTTTCAAATTCCAGTACTGTTCTCTGATCTCCGTCAATCGTTGCGTTACATCCTCAACGGCAATCATGACCTCATTGAGAAAATAATTCATCTCTGAAGCATGGGATGTGATTTCATCCAAGATTTTTTCCCATCCTGTTGTTGCATCCCCATTGGATCCTTTCTCTGTCAGTGCTTCAATATCCGACAAAAAAGCTTTAATCATTTCAACGCCCATCATGATCACGTTCAGCGGTGATGCCAGATCATCCGCAAAACAGCCTGCAAGCTGGCTGATTGCCTCGAGCTCCTTTTGTCTGATTGCCTCCGTGATGTTGTGAGCGATTCCCTGATAAGAGACAACTTTTCCGGTGTCATCTCTTTGCGCAATGACATTCAAACCTATTTCGAATTTTTCGCCTTTGACATTCTGAAGCAACATTCTGGTCCGTGCGGCCTCTCCTTTTTCCAGAATCTCTTTGACCAGTGATGCCATTGTCGCAGGATCCACATAAAAATCCTTTATGTTTCTTTGTGTTGTTTCCTGTTTGCTGCTGAGTCCGAGAAGTTCGATGCCGGCTGGATTGATATCGAGGATTTGCCCATCTGTTTTAAGGATATATATCATATCCTTAGAGCGTTCGAAGATGCGTCGATATTTTTCCTCACTCGCCTGGAGTTTGTCGAGTGCCTTCTTTTTTTCGGTGATGTCTTCAATAATATGATTGATTCTTCTTACCGCTCCTGTCTTCATGTATTCGACGCGACCGTAATCCAAAACCCATTTTATCTTGCCTTTCGGGGCAACAATCCGATAACTGATCTCAGAAAATCCCTTCTCAAACAAATCGGTGTAATGGGCAAGGACGTTATTCTTATCAAGGTCGTGAACGAAATCGAAAATACTTACTTTTTTGTTCAGAATATAAGATGCCGGCACTTCATAAAAAGAAAAGGCTGAGGAATTGACCTCCACAAGATGATCGTCAAAAAATGAAAAATCAGTTATGCTGTTTTTATCGACTTCTTCAATATATGAGAAAGAAAGCACCAGTTCACGCATGTGATCCAGAATGCTTCTGAGCCTTGTATTCAGTCTTTCAATTTCAAGTTTTTCTTTTTTTCTCTCGGTGATGTCCCTGATATAGTTGTCGTCCATGAATTTGCTGATATCGACGATGCCCAGGATGCGCTGTTGTTGATCCACCACCGGAAGCGCCAAAAGCTTATGGTGGGCCAGCAGGTCATAAGCCTGCGATATTGTCGCATGCTGGGGAATGGTTATCAGTTTTCGGATCATCAGCTCTGAAATGCGCTGGTCCAGGGGCGTAGTGAGCAGCCGTCGGGTCAGAATCACACCCATCAATTGTCCGGCGTTGTCCACCACGTAGAAATAAACGATTTTTTCTCCGAAGCCATGCAATCTGATGTAGTCCAATGCTTGCTGAACAGTGTAATCCTCACGCAGCGTGATAATGTCCTGGTGCGCGATAGTCAAGGCCGGTTGATGTAAATCGATCTGTTCCTTCATCTTAAAAATTCAACTTTCGACGTTCATGATGGTGGCCGTATCCTCCCGGCACCGGTTCAGGGCTTCCTTGACCCGTTCCGGGGTCATGGGAAGTTGACGCAGCCTGGCTCCTGTCGCATCATATACCGCCGTGGCCAGGACGCCGCCCATGCAGATGATGGCGGGTTCTCCGCCGCCCTTCGGGGACAGGTTGGGGTTTTCCAGGATCACGGTCTCGAGCTCGGGCAGCCACGAAAATATTGGAATGGCATAGGTGTCCCATCCCCGGCAGCCGGATGTCCCCGGCGAATCGGGCCTTTCCCAGGACCTTCCGGATGGCGTCCCGCCGCAGGAAAGGCCTGCCGCTGGTGGTGTATGCCGATGCGGGTTTGAGCCGTGGCAGCTCCGAAAGATGCCGTTCGATGATCCGCCCTGCGGTGAGCGCTCCATAGGTCACCCGAATCGCAGGGCGTTCCCGGTCCCAGACCAGGCCGTTTTTGACCGACAGCCGATTCCTGGGGCAGGACAGCCGCTCAGCCGCCATGTCCAGGAGGACGGCTCTGGCCTCGCAGGCGGCCTCTTTGACGAAAATCCCGTAATAGCGGGTCGAAAGAGAGCCCCAGGTGCCGGCGTCCCAGGGGCAGAGATCCGTATCTCCCAGGACCATCTCCACCGATTCATAGGCCACGTCCAGCTCTTCGGCCGCCATCTGGGCGAAAGAGGTGATGACGCCCTGGCCCATTTCGATCTTTCCCACGAAGCAGGTCACCCGGTTGTCCGGATCGATGCGCAGAAAGGCATTGAAATCGCTCGGCACCCGGCTTCCGAGAAGCCCCGTTCTCAGGGCACGGGCCTCGGCAGGAAGATCTCCCAGGGTGCCGTAGATGACGAGGCCCCCGCCCAGAAGACCCATGCGCTTCAGAAACTCCCGCCGGTCCATGCCCGGGGAGGGGGCCGCCGCTTCGGTCCGATCCTGGATAAAAGGGACTTCCTTTTTCATGATTTGCCTCCTTTCAGCATCTCCGCCGCGGTGTGAACGGCCGCCAGGATGCGCACATGGGCCCCGCAGCGGCAGAGATGGTCGTCCAGGGCCTCGATGATCTCCTCCCGGGTGGGGCTCGGGTTGGATGCCAGCAGGCTGTGGGCCTTGAGGATCATGCCGGGGGTGCAGAACCCGCACTGGAGGGCGTCGTGGCGGACAAAGGCCTGCTGAATGGGATGGAGCTTCCCTTCCGCGCCGATCCCCTCGATGGTGGTGACGTGTCTCCCCGCCACGAACCCCACGGTGATCTGGCAGGAGGGGAGGGCTTCGCCGTCCACCAGGACCGTGCAGGCACCGCACGCCCCCTCGCCGCAGCCGTATTTGGTTCCCGTAAGGCCCAGATCGGTCCGAAGGACCCACAGGAGGGTCCGCTCCTCGTCGATGTCGAGGCTCACGGGTTTGTCGTTGAGGGTAAACCGGATTGTCTTCACCATCGGAAACCTCCCTTGTGTAAGGGTTTTCGGCCAGGAGGGCGATTCGTCGCAACACAAAGGGGGCAGCGATCGGGGCAGTTCGCGGCGCAGACCCTTTCGGGGAACTTTTTCTATCTCTTGCAGATACCTGATTTGCGTCGTGATGTCCATAGGCAGGCATGGCGATCGGGAGCACTCTTTCGGATGGATTCCAGTGGGGCTCGGTTGAGTCGGCGCGGAGACGGTCCGCAAAATACATCTGAAAGGTCTCAGGCAGATTGAATTGAATGGTTTTTTAAAAAAATTGTGGTATTCTATATTTTTCGATGATTCAATTTTCGACTTTCATGATAGCGACCGGACAGCGGTGCCGGGAGGATAGGGCCTATGAAAGTCGAACGTTGAATCGGTGATGGAAACGATGTTTCAGATTGAGAGATGCTGCTCCCGCGCCGGGGCGAAACCATCGGAAAAAGGAACGGAAATGAAGACCTACGAACAAGCTATCAACGATCACTACAGCCGGGACAATCTCACCGACAGCATTCAGTCGGCGCTTGACAGGAGTGGACACGTCGTCTCTTCACACGAGGATACCGCCGGGTTTGATGAATTTCACATCCGGGGACGAGAGGCCACGCGGGAGCTGGCCGATTTGGCCGGGCTGGAAAAGGGGATGACGGTTCTTGATCTGGGGTGTGGGATCGGCGGACCTGCGCGGACCCTGGCGGCGGAGTACGGGTGCATCGTGACCGGGATCGATCTCGTGGCGGAATACTGCCGGGCCGCGGAAATGTTGACGGCAAAGGTCGGCCTCTCGGAACGGGTTCGTTTTCAGCACGGCGATATGACGGCATTGCCTTTTGATCCGGAGACTTTTGATGTCGTTTGGACATTGCACACCACCATGAACATCGAGAACAAGGCGGCGCTTTTTTCAGGGGTGGCTCGGGTGCTCAGGCCCGGAGGGCTCCTGGCCCTCTACGAGGTGTGCTCAGGGGATGTCAAGCCGCCGTATTATCCTGTTCCCTGGGCAAGCGACGGCACCATCGACTTCCTTGTCCCGTCCGATGTCCTGAAACGCCTGATTTCCGTTTCGGGGTTCACGGAAGTGGCGTGGCGGGACGTTTCTACGGCGTCCCTGGACTGGCTGAGACGGACGATAGATGCCAAAAAAACCGCAGCCGCAGCGGGCGCTCCCCGAACCGTGGGGCTGGGTGTCGTGATGGGCAAGACGGCGGCTCAGAAAAGCGGCAACATGGTTCGGAACCTCGATGAGGATCGGATTCGTATCTTCCAGGGTGTTTTCCGGCGTGCTTCCTGAGCCGACGTTTACGTGTCCTCCTGGTGGAAATTCTTGAAAAAATCCATCACGAAATCGATGTGATGTTTCATGGCTGCAAAAGCGCCTTCGGCATCCCGGTTTTTGATGGCCTCGATGATGGCGACGTGCTGGTTGAAGATCTGGTCGATGTTGCTGGGGTCTTCGTATAGATACCGGAGGTTTTCCTTGATCCCGATAAACAGGAAATCGAAGAAGATCTTCATCAGGTAGATCTGAACCGGATTTTTGGTCGCATAGGTGATGGCCATATGAAACGATACGTCCGCCTCGTTTCCCAATTCGCCGTTTCGGATCTGATCTTCCAGTTCCTTAAGGCTTTTTTCGAGAAATCCAATATCCTTCTCATCCGCCCGTCGAGCCGCGAGGGCCGCTGCGTTGGTTTCCAGACCCATCCTTACCTCGAGCAGGTCCGTGAGCGAGGCATCCTGATTCTCCATGGCAACGGCGAGGGGGCTCTTCCGGATGGATTCGGTGCCGCGTACGAAGGTGCCTTGTCCCTGCTTCTGATCCAGAAATCCCATC
The DNA here is from genome assembly GCF_001854245.1 of Desulfococcus multivorans. Lineage (GTDB taxonomy): Bacteria > Desulfobacterota > Desulfobacteria > Desulfobacterales > Desulfococcaceae > Desulfococcus > Desulfococcus multivorans. Next base: position 1,964,478 of record NZ_CP015381.1, read on the forward strand.
ACTACCAGTTTTCTGAGGGCATCCCTGACCGAGGTTCGGCTGACGCCCAGGGCGTCAGCCAACTCCCGTTCCGGCATGATTTTTTCGCCGGGTTTAAGTTCGCCTCGGAAAATGAGCTCTCTCAGCTGTTCGAAGACCTGGTCGGATATTCGCTTGGGTTTGATCGGCTTGAGTTCAATTTTCATGTCGTTTCAATTGCTCCGCGTAAATTTCGACGGGATGCCTGACGGCAACGCGATCTCCGGATCTCGAAAGGGCGTCGGCAATCTGAAGCATGCATGCCGGGCACCCGGTCGCCACGGACGAGCATCCGGTCGCCACGATATTGTCCCGTTTCTGGCGGCCGATAGTAGAAGAAATTCCATAATACTGCAAATTAAAACTGCCCCCCATGCCGCAACACCAGTCGGACGATGCCATCTCCTTCAACTGATAACGGGGGTTCGCCTTGATCATGGCCCTGGGCTCCACCGAGACGCCCAACGCTTTTTTCAGGTGGCAGGGATCGTGATACGTGATGACTTCGGGTGGATTTTCGGTGTCGCCGCCAACACCGCGGACCGGGGGGGCAAGCCCGATGATATTGACCATAAACGCATTGATATCCATCGTTTTTTCAGCGATCCGCTCCACCCTTCGCAACAGCCCCATGTCGCCGTTTCCCGCAGCTTCGGCCATGGCCGGCCAAACCTCCTTGAAGGTTGAGGTGCAGGTGGCGCAGGCGGTGACGAGATAATCGAACTCACCGGGGTTGAAGCTGTTGAGATTATGCTCCAGGAGACTTCTGAAGGTTTTCATGTCTCCGGAGGAAACAGCCGGGATCCCGCAACAGGCCTGGTTCTCCGGCAGGACAATGCCGACTTCGTGATAGGTGAGCACGTCGACGACCGCCTGGGCGATGTGCGGGAAGATCTTGTCGATGAGGCACCCCACGTAAAAGGCGGCGCGAACGCCGGATTTTCCCGGACGGGTTTTCAGAACCGGCACCATCTTGTGAAAAGGGGTTTCCGCCAGATTTTTGAAATGTCGGCGGCCAAGCAGCGGGGAAATGACCCTTGCGCAGGATGTGCCCACGACGTCGTTTACGGGCCGGGTGAAGACTTTCTGGAATCTGGCACCCCATTCGGCCATTCGATCGAACAACTCGGGGTGGGCCAACATGCCTCTCAGCACCAGTTTTTTCGCCGGCGGAAGGTCCATGTATCCGGTGAGGATGGCCCTTGCCTTCATGAAAATTTCCAGAACATTGACACCCGAGGGACAGTTTGCGGCGCAGGACCCGCATAACAAACACTTGTTAAGCCGTTCGTAAACCCCTTCCGGATCCTTGAACATCTCGTGCATCAAACCGTCCAGGAGCGCCAGTTTACCCCGGGCAACGTCCGCCTCACGGCCGGTCTGGTCGTAAAGGGGGCAAACCGACTGGCACATGCCGCACCGCATGCAAACCACGAGCTGATCTTCGAGCTCCTTCATCAGATGGGCGAGCGCTTTCATATCGGACATGATCAGCCTCCTATTATCTTGCCGGGATTCAAAATGTTCCTGGGGTCGAGCGCCGCCTTGACGGCGCGGGAATACTGGATGGTGGCAGGACTGGTCTCTTTTTCCAGAAAGCATGACTTGGCAATGCCGGTGCCGTGTTCGCCCGACAGCGTACCGCCCATGGCAAGAGCCTTGTCGAAAATCGCTGCGATGGCGGCTTCAACCCGCTCCCACTCCTCGGTATTTCGCTTGTCCGTCAGAATGGTGGGGTGAAGATTTCCATCCCCGGCGTGACCGAACGTGCCGATTTCGAGACGGTATTTTGCCGCGATATCCTGCATGGCCTGAACCATCTCGGGAATCCGGCTTCGGGGGACCGTGGCATCCTCCAGCACCAGGGTGGGCTTGAGTTTGGCGAGGGCTGACAGGGCGCTGCGCCGGGCAGCCCAGACCTTGTCGCGTTCGGCATCGTCCTTGGCGACACGAATGTCGACGGCGCCCTGTTGCCGGCAGATTTCCTCCACCTTTACGGCGTCCTCCTCGACCATGGCGGGGTGGCCGTCAACCTCGATGAGAAGAAGGGCCGCGGCGTCGGTGGGAAGGCCTGCCCGGCTGTAGCTTTCCACGGCGCGGATCGTAAAATTGTCCATGAATTCGAGGGTACAGGGGATGATCCGGGCGGCAATAATGGCCGCCACCGCCTCGGATGCCTTGATGATCTGATTGAAGACGGCCATCATGGCTTTGCGATGCGCCGGGAGGGGAATGAGTTTCAGCGTGATTTCATCGAAAACGCCAAGGGTTCCCTCGGATCCCACCAGGAGACCGGTCAGATTGTAGCCGGTGGCGCATTTGACGGTTTTTGCGCCGGTCTTGACGATCTCCCCGTTCGTATCAAAGAACTTCAACCCCATGACATAATCCGAAGTGACACCGTATTTGAGGCCCCTGAGGCCGCCGGCGTTCTCCGCGACGTTTCCACCAAGGGTCGAAACGGCTTGGCTTCCGGGGTCCGGCGGATAGAAGAGCCCTTTGGCCTGGGCGGCCGCGGCGAACTGGGCGGTCACCACTCCGGGCTGAACCACGGCGTACATGTCCGCTTCATTGATTTCCAGGATCCGCTTCAGGCCGTTGGTCAGAATGACGACACCTTCCCGAGCCGTGGGAACGGTGCCGCCGCTCAGGTTGGTGCCCGCTCCGCGCACGGTGACGGGCAGACCGTTCTCGCCGCAGACCTTCACGCTGCGACCCAGCGCTTCACTGGTCGTGGGACGGATCACCAATGCGGGGACAACCGGCTTGACCACGGCGGCGTCGTAGGAGTAGGTGAGAAGGTCTGCGTCGTCGGTGAAGACATTCTCGGCACCCACGATGTTCTTGAATTCCTTGATGAGAGCGGGATTGAGCATAGGGTTCGTCTCCTAAAAATTGGTTTAGCGTTCGCTTGACGCCAAGACAGGCTGATCAAGTACGCCAATCAACGGAAATCGGTTAATGGTAGTACCAAAATCAAAAAATACCAATGCGATGTATCGACAACTGTCAATATTTGGATAACCTATTTAATCGTTTAAGTATCATTCATAATATTTTATTTCAAGTATTTTTTTCTTGACATCGAAAAAGGGCTCATTTATAAATTATGGTCATACCATTGATCAAAATAACCTTTTAGTGTGTTGAAAAGGCGATCGCCCGCAGCGATACGTCCATAATCTCCAACAAAAAAATCAACCGAAGCGCAGAAAAAACGATATTTGTCTTTTCCTGAGACACCGTGGGGTCGATCGAAACATTTCCCGACCACGGGAAGTAATCATTCGGAAACAGAGGAGAGGTGATGCGTCAATATCCCCCAAAACCCGAAAAGGTCTACTTTTTCGGCACCTGTCTGATCGACATGGCCTATCCGGAAGCGGGTATGGCCGCTATCCATCTCATCCAACGCGAAGGCGTGGAGGTCGTCTTTCCGCACGAACAGTCCTGTTGCGGTCAGCCGGCTTACAACTCCGGATTCCCGGAGGAGGCTCGTCGGGTGGCGGAAAAACAGTTGGAGATATTCTCCAAGCCCTATCCGATAGTCGTCCCGTCAGGCTCATGCGCGGGTATGATGCGCCACCATTATCCCAGACTTTTCGCGAAAGATCCGGGTCTATCCCGGGTCAAAGCCTTTTCGGAGCGGATTTTCGAGCTGACGGAATTTCTGGTCCATGTTCTCCACATCCAGCTGGAGGACCGGGGGGAGCCGGTCACCGTGACATGGCATTCCTCCTGTCACGCCGCTCGGGAGATGGGCGTCATCGAAGACAGCAAATCTCTTATCAGGCAGCTTGGAAACGTCAAACTGGTGACGCTTGAAAACGAGCACCAGTGCTGCGGATTCGGCGGCACTTTTGCGGTCAAGCAACCGGAGATTTCCGAGGCAATGGTGACGGACAAGATCGACGATATCCGGAAGACGGGCGCCGCGGAGGTGCTGGGCGGCGACTGCGGCTGTCTCATGAACATTACCGGCGCCATGAGCTATCGGCGGATACCGATCACCGGTCGACATATCGCCGAATTCATATGGGAGCGCATTCATGACTGAAACCCAATTCGACTTTCAGGCCAATATCCGTAAAGCCCTGGCCAACCGACAGCTGAGATCGAACCTCTCGTTCGCAATGGGCAGCATGACCGCCAAGAGAAAGGCGATCTTCAGCGATGCAGCGGCTTTCGAGGCGCTCAGGGCCCAGGGAAACGCCATCCGGAGGCGTGCCTTGCTCCAACTGCCGGAACTGCTTGAGCGGCTCGAAAAGAAATGCATCGAAAACGGCATGTCGGTCCACTGGGCCGAAACAACCGATGAGGCCAACCGGATCGTTCTCGGCATTCTTCGGGATCATCATGCCCGGCGGTTGGTCAAGGGCAAATCCATGGTCTCCGAGGAGATGCATCTCAACCGGTTTCTCGCCGACCACGGTGTCGAGTCCCTTGAAACGGATCTGGGGGAATTCATCATTCAGCTCGACGGGGAGACGCCGTCCCATATCATTGTCCCGGCCATTCACAAAAACAAGCAGGAGATCGCCAGGACCTTCCACGAGAAGATTCCGAACACGCCCTACACGGAGGCCGTCGAGGAGCTCAACGCCATCGCCCGGAAAACCCTTCGACGGAAGTTTTACGAAGGGGAGGTCGGGTTGAGCGGCGTCAACATGGCCGTTGCCGAAACCGGCACCCTCTGTCTCGTCGAAAATGAAGGCAACGGCCGAATGTGCACCACGGTTCCACCGGTTCACATCGCCGTGATGGGGCTTGAAAAGGTCGTGGAAAAGCTTTCCGACGTGCCGCCGCTGCTGCGGCTTCTCACGGGCTCGGCCACCGGACAGCTCATCACAACCTATGTCAACATGATCTCGGGGCCGAGAAAGCCCGACGAAAAGGACGGACCCCGGGAAATCCATCTGATCCTTCTGGATAACGGGCGCTCCCGGATACTGTCCGATGAACAACTGCGGCAGACGCTTCAATGCATCCGGTGCGGGACCTGCCTCAACCATTGTCCTGTCTACACCCGTATCGGCGGGCATGCCTATGGCTTCATCTATCCCGGTCCCATCGGAGAGATCCTGACCCCTCAAATGGAGGGGCTCGACAAAGCCGGCGGCATTCCCACGGCCTCGACGCTCTGCAATGCCTGCGAGGAGGTCTGTCCGGTGAAGATTCCCATACCGGATCTGATCCGACGGCTCAGGAACGAAAGTTACGACCCGAACGGATCGGTGCCGGGGCACGGATTCAAACGGACGTTTGCCGAGGCCGCCGTGTGGAAGGCATGGGCGCTGGTCAATCGCCACCGGGGCTTGAACGCCCTCGTCACGAAAATGGCGCCTGTTTTGAGTCCGATCCTGCCGCGTTTAGGCCCTCTTGAGGCATGGACCCGTGGTCGGATCCGACCGCGTTTTTCCCAAAAAAGCCTTCATGAGAGGGTCAGAGAGAAAGGGATCAAGGATGCCTGAAAAATCACGTGAACGGATCTTGCGAAGAATAAGCAGTGCTCTGGGAGATCGACGGAACCTTCCGTCTGTTCCCGCACCGCTTCAAACGCCTCCTTTGAGCCGGGAGGAAAAGATCGAACAACTGAAAACCCGGATGACGGCAATGCGAAGCGAGGTGCATGTGGTCCCGAAAGGGGACCGTGACGCGCTGTGGACGGATCGTCTGAAGACCATCGTCGTCGAAAAAGGGCTGAAGCAGATGCTCTACGCCCCCGGGACGCCGGTGGGAGACGCCGTGGCAGCGGCATGGGCTGCAGGGGATGCGGGACTTCCCGTACTCGAACCCTACGACGCACCGGTGGAAACCTTCAAGGAAGCCCTTTTCTCTATGGATGCGGGCATCACCGCGACCATGGGCGGCATCGCCGACACCGGCGCTCTGATCCTCTGGCCCGACGAAAACGAACCCCGTCTCATGTCCCTCGTCCCCGAGGTCCACATCGCCGTTCTTGACGCCGATCGCATCTATGAGAGCTTTTCCGAAGCGATGGAGAAATGCGTGTGGGCCGACGGGATGCCCACCAACGCGCTCCTGATATCCGGACCGTCCAAAACCGCCGATATTGAACTGGTGTTGGCGTTCGGTGTTCACGGGCCCAAAGAACTGGTGGTCCTGATCTTGACCTGATAAAACATGGATAGCACCGGCCGGCCAGAGGTAGCCGGTGTTTCTGTAACTACGTGGCCTTCGATTTTCGTAATGTCGACCGGAAACCGGTGAAGCCTTTCCTGGAATTCACCGCCCCACGGAAGTCGAAGGTTGAATCATCATAACCGTCAACAGCTTTTTATTTTTACATGGAGGACCGATGAGTTTAGGATTTCAATCTTTCATGGCGGTGCTGCCCATTCTGACGGCAGCCGTTCTTCTGGTGGGATTTCGTTGGCCGGCAAAATGGGCCATGCCCATCTGCTACGTGGTAGCCGTTCTGATTTCATTTATTTTCTGGCATGTGGATGTCGTGCGCATTGTCGCATCGACGATCCAGGGGCTTTTCATCACCGCAGACATTCTGTTTATCATTTTCGGCGCCATTCTGCTGCTCAACACTCTCAAACATTCAGGCGCCATCAGCGCCATTCGAACCGGTTTTACCAAAATCAGTCCGGACAGGCGGGTGCAGGTCGTGTTGACGGCCTGGTTGTTCGGTGCCTTCATCGAGGGGGCCTCGGGGTTCGGCACCCCTGCAGCCATCGCGGCGCCCTTGATGGTGGCGATCGGGTTTCCGGCATTGGGGGCCGTCATGATCGGCATGATGATCCAGAGCACCCCCGTAACCTTCGGGGCTGTGGGAACCCCCATTCTCATCGGTGTCAAGGGGGGGCTGGAAAATCCCCAGCTGACGGCCCTGCTGGCCGAGGTAGGCATGGATTTCAGCCAGTATCTTCAGCTGATTACAGCTGCATCCGCCATCTTCCACGCCATTGCGGGAACCTTGATTCCCACGTTTATGGTGGTGATGATGACGCGTTTCTTCGGCAGGAACAAATCGTGGACCGAAGGCCTGTCGATTTTGCCGTTCTCCATCATGGGCGGCCTTGCTTTCACCATACCGTATATGTTGACCGGTATATTTCTCGGCCCTGAATTTCCCAGCCTCATCGGCGCGCTCATCGGTATGGCCATTATGACGACCGCAGCCACCAAGGGGTTCCTGGTACCCAAGGACATCTGGGATTTCCCGCCCCGGGAAGAATGGGAACCCGGCTGGATGAGCCAGATGGAAATCAAACTGGATGCCCTGACCTCTAAAAAACCCATGAATCTCACCCTGGCATGGATTCCTTACCTGCTGGTGGCCATTATCCTCGTGCTGACGCGGTTGGGACAGCTGCCCCTGGGTACCTGGCTCAAAAGCGTCAAATTTCCCTGGTCGGACATACTCGGTACGGGCATCAGCGCTGCTTTCGTGCCCCTCTATCTGCCCGGGGCCATCCTTTGCTTCGTCGTATTGATCACTTATTTTCTCCACAAAATGAGCTGGAACGAACTCTCGCTCGCCATCAAGGAATCCAGCAGCATTCTCCTGGGCGCCGGATTCGTGCTCATTTTCACCATTCCCATGGTTCGGGTGTACATCAACTCCGGCGTCAATGCCGCCGGATATTCCAGCATGCCCCTGGCCATGGCTGAATGGGTGGCCGCCAATGTGGGGCAGGTCTGGCCTTTCTTCGCACCGCTCATCGGTGCACTGGGCGCCTTTATCGCGGGCAGCAACACGGTCAGCAACCTCATGTTCAGCCTGTTTCAGCACGGCGTCGCCCAGAATCTCGCCATTTCGGGTGTCGTGGTCGTGGCCCTTCAGGCCGTTGGCGCTGCTGCGGGGAACATGTTCTGCATCCACAATGTGGTGGCGGCATCCGCTACCGTCGGATTGCTGGGTCAGGAAGGCAACACCCTCCGCCGGACCATCATTCCAACCCTCTATTATTGCATCCTCGTCGGTATTCTCGGCCTGCTGGTAATTTATGCCATGGGATACCATGATCCTCTGAATGCTTACCTGGTGAGTCGTTAGACAGGGCGGCATAACGCGGATATCGGACTTTTTTGCAGAAACCGCAACATTGTCGCCCGTCGGTGATCGTCACGCTTTACGCCATCCTGCTCAATGTCTTACGGAAACGGCCGAGAGACAGGCTGAACAGGACGGCACCGATCACCGAGAGGGCGACAAATTGTTTCCACACGACCGCTGATCCGGCGCCGCGGTAGAGGATGGCCTGGCCCACGATCGTATCGCCTCAGTCGCTGCTCCCGCCCAATACCGCATACAGTCGCACCTTATTGCTCGCCTCCGCCAGGCGGGTGGTGATGAGGCCTTGTTGCGCGGCGTAAAGGGACCGCTGGGCATCCAGCACACTCAGGTAGGTGTCGATTCCCTTCTCATACCGGGAATTGGAAAGCCGGTAGGTTTCGCTGGTGGCCTCCACCAGGGATCGCTGCGCGTCCAGCTGATGCCCCACGGTTCCTTTGGTGGCGAGGGCATCCGCGATCTCCTTGAATGCCGCCTGAATCGCCCCCTCGTATCGTGCCAGGGTCAATTCGCGTTCGGCCTTGCTCACATCGAGGGCCGACCATATGCGGGGGTCGAAGACCGGCATGGTGATGCCCGGGGAAAACATCCAGGTGCCTGAACCCGACTTGAAGAGCCCCGACAGTTCGTCGCTTGCGGTTCCTACAGCCGTCGTGAGCGATATACGGGGGAAAAGGGCGGCCCGTGCTGCGCCGATATTGGCGTTGGCCGCCTTGAGCAGGCTTTCGGCCTGGAGAATGTCCGGGCGGCGGAGGAGCACCTCGGAGGAGATGCCGGGTGAAATGTCCGGCGGCGGTGTGACGCTGCTCAAGCCCTCGGGGAGCAGGTGGGCGGCTACCGGAGTGCCCACCAGCAGGTTCAAGGCGTTCTCGTCCTGGGCCGTGAGTTCGGTGTATCGGGCCACGTCCAACCGCGCTGCATCTACTCTCTGCCGGACCTGCCACAGATCGATCTTGGGTGCGAGCCCCACATCGAAGCGGCGCTGAATCAGATGGTGGGATTCCTCTTGCGCTTCCAGGGTGGAACGGGCCAGTTGCAGGTTTTCGCGATCCGCCGCAAGGGTCAGATAAGCGTTGGCCGTTTCGGCTATCAGTAATATCTGGGCGCTGCGACGGGCATATTCCGTGGCCAGATATTCCTCCATAGCCTGCTTTTCCAGGCTTCGAATACGGCCGAAGAAGTCGATCTCCCAGGCAGTGGTGCCGATGTCCGCTCGATACTCCTCTATGGTGCGTGAATTCCCGGTACTGGAAAGATCGGCGGGCACCCGTTCCGCATAGCCGCTGCCCACGGCATCGATTCGCGGCAACAGCTCCGCCCGCTGAATCCGGTAGAACGCCCGGGCTCGCTCCACGTTCAAGGCGGCCACCCGCAGGTCGCGATTGTTTGCCAGGGCCGTTTCAATGATCCTCGAAAGTCGTTTGCCGGTGAAGAATTGTCGCCATTGCAGATCGGCAGCCGGCGGCGCCTGTCGTCCGGACACGGTGCCGTCGTAGGCCGGACCTGTCGGCCACTGGTCGGGTACCGGCGCATCCGGACGAGAATATTCCGGGATCATGGTGCATCCCGTCAACAGCAAGGCCGCCAGTGCCCCGAGTGAAATAATCTTTATTCTCATATCAACGTCCCTCCGAGGAAACGGCGGCATCCGAAACGGCGACTTCGGACCGATCCGATGTTTTTCTGCTGAACAATTGAACCACCATAACATAGAAGAGCGGTATAAACGGCGTCGCCAGAAAGGTGGCGGCAACCATACCCCCCAGGACGCCCATGCCGATGGCGGTTTGAGCGCCGGCGCCCGCGCCGGCGGCCACGGCCAGGGGAAGAACGCCGAAGCCGAAAGCCAGCGAGGTCATGATGATGGGGCGAAGCCTCAGCTTCGCGCCCTCCAGGGTGGCCTCCACCAGCCCCATGCCCTCCTTCACCTTTTCCATGGCGAACTGAACGATCAGGATGGCGTTCTTGGTGGTCAGCCCCAGAACCGTGAGGAGTCCGATCTGAAAGTAGACATCGTTGGGAAACCCTCGAAACGATGAAGCGATCACGCTGCCGATAATGCCCAGCGGCAAGGTCAGCACGATGGAAATCGGAACGGTCCAACTTTCGTAAAGGGCTGCCAGACACAGAAAAATCACGATCATCGAAAAGGCGTAGAGCAGCGGCGCCTGGGACTTGGTCATTCGTTCCTGGTAGGATAATCCCGTCCAGTCGAAGCCGATGCCTTTAGGCAGCTTCGAAGCGATCTCTTCCATGGCCTGCATCGCCTCTCCGGAACTCTTCCCCTGGGGCGGCGCCCCCCAGATATTCATGGAAGGGAAGGCGTTGAAGCGTTCAAGCCGAGGGGATCCATAGGTCCAGCGTCCCGAAGAAAAAGAGGTGAAGGGCGTCATCGTGCCTGCTGCATTGCGCACGTAAAGCTTGTCGATGTCGTTGGGCAGCATGCGATAAGGCGCGTCGGCCTGGACATACACCCGCTTGACCCGTCCACTTTGAATGAAATCGTTGACATAGGCGCTCCCAAAGGCCGCCGAAATCGTGGTGTGGATGGCGTCGATGGGCACTCCCAGGCTTCCGGCCCTTTCCCAGTCCACATCGATGCGGTATTGCGGCACGTCCTCCAGTCCATTGGGTCGGACACGCGTCAACCTGTCGTCTTTGGCGGCCATGCCCAGCAGCTGGTTTCTGGCTGCCATCAATGCGTCATGACCCACGCCGCCGCGGTCCTGCAATTGAAAGTCGAACCCGCCGGCCTGCCCCAGTTCGACAACCGCCGGCGGCGGGAAGGCAAACACCCTTGCGTTGCGGATCCCGGCGAACCGTTTCATGGATCGCTCCACCAGGGCGCCCACCTTCAGATCCGGCCGGTTGCGCAGATCCCAGTCCCTGAGCATGACAAATGCCAGCCCGGCGTTCTGCCCTGCTCCCGAGAACCCCCTTCCGGCCAGCGTGAAACAGCTCTTTACGGCCTCTTTTTCATTTTCCAGAAGGTAATGGCGAACCTCGGTCATGACGCGTTCGGTCTGCTCCAAAGTCGAACCCGCCGGCAGGGTCGCCTGGATATACATGATGCCCTGGTCCTCATCCGGCAGATAGGCGGTGGGCATTCGTTGGAACAGGAATCCCAGCACCACTACGATCAGGAGATAAACCAGCACATAGCGAAGTTTTCTGCCGAGGATATGACCCACCATCGCCTGGTACTGATCTCTGAACCGATTGAAGGATCGTTCGAACCACCTGAAAAAAGGGCGGAACAGAAAAAAACCGGTCTCTCCGGCGCCGTGTCCCTTTGTCACCGGCTTGAGGAGCGAAGCGCACAGCACCGGCGTCAGGATCAGGGCCACCAGCACCGACAGCAGCATGGCGGCGATAACGGTCACGGAAAACTGGCGATAGATGACTCCGGTGGAGCCCCCGAAAAAGGCCATGGGACCGAACACCGCCGAAAGAACCAGTCCGATGCCGATGAGTGCGCTGGTGATCTCATCCATCGATTTTCGGGTCGCGTCCCGGGGTGACAACCCCTCTTCGTGCATGATCCGCTCCACGTTTTCCACCACGACGATGGCGTCGTCCACCAGAAGGCCGATGGCCAGCACCATGGCGAACATGGTCAGCATGTTGATGGAAAACCCGAAAAGTCCCAGCACGGCGAAGGTGCCCAGGAGGACCACCGGAACCGCCAGTGTCGGGATCAGCGTGGCCCGGATGTTTCCCATGAAAACATACATCACCAGGAAGACCAGGAGGATGGCCTCGAACAGCGTCTTGACCACTTCGTCGATGGCCACCTTGACGAAGGGGGTCGTGTCATAGGGGTACATGACCTTCATGCCGGGAGGAAAGTAATTGGATAACTCCGCCATTTTGGCCTTCACCGCATCGGCGGTATCCAGGGCATTGGCGCCCGGCGCCTGCCGAACAGCCAGGGCGGCGCTGGGCTTGCCGTCGAAAAGCGCGTTCATTTCGTATCGCTCGGTCCCCAGCTCCGTTCGTCCTACATCCCGAACCCGGACGATGGAGCCGTCCGGATTGATGCGCAGGGGAATGGCACCGAACTCCTGCGGAGTCTTGAGCAGATTCTGGACGATGATGGAAGCGTTGAGCCGCTGCCCTTCCACTGCCGGGGCAGCGCCGAACTGCCCGGCGGAGATTTCGACGTTGTAAGCGCGAAGACCGGCGATGACATCTCCGATCGTGAGCTGATAATCGTTCAGTTTGATCGGGTTCAGCCAGATCCGCATGGCGTATTGCGAACCGAAGCTCTCCACCTCCCCCACGCCCGGCACCCGTGCCAACACCTTCTCGATGTTGGATTGGGCGTAGTCCCGCAGATCGTGGCCGTCCATGCTGCCGTCTTCAGAGGTCAGACCCACGATGATGAGCCAGTTTCGGGTGGATTTGCTGACTTTGACCCCCGCCCGCTGTACCACGTCCGGAAGGCTGGCCATGGCGAGCTGGAGCTTGTTCTGTACCTGGGACCAGGCGAAGTCCGGATCGGTTCCCGGCGCAAAAGTCAGCTCGATTCTGCCGGATCCCGAAGCATCGCTGGTTGCCGACATGTACAGAAGCTTGTCGAATCCGGTCATTTTCTGTTCGATGATCTGAACCACGCTGTTTTCAACCGTTTCCGCCGAGGCTCCGGGATAGAAGGCATCGATGGCGATGGACGGCGGCGCAATGGGCGGATACTGGGATATGGGAAGATTGTAGATCGCCAGCCCGCCTCCCAGCATCAGAATGATGGCGATGACCCAGGCGAAGACAGGGCGGTCCAGAAAAAATTTCGATAACATCGATGTCCTCCGTTATTTTTCCCCGGACGGGCGATTGGCGTGGGGGGGGTCTCCATCCACCGTCAGGGCGTCCCGAGAAATGGCCTTGACGACGCTCCCGGGGCGAACATTCATCATGCCTTCAATGATCAACCGGTCCCCGGCGGAAAGACCCGAGGCCACAAGCCATTGGTCGCCGATGGCGCGGTTGAGGATCAAGATGCGCTGCCGGACGGTTTCCACATCGTCCACGATGAGCGCGACGGCTTCTCCCTTGGGATTCCGGCTCACCCCCTGTTGGGGAACGAGAATGGCCGCTTCGGCGATCCCTTCCTGGACGAGGGCCCTGACGAACATGCCGGGCAGAAGCAGATGTTCCGGGTTCGGGACCACGATGCGGACGGTGTAGGATCCTGTCGCGGGATCCACCGTGACCTCCCGGAATTGGAGCTTGCCTTCCAGGGGATACGGCGAACCGTCCTCCATAACGATGCGTACGGCCTTCCCGTTTTCCCGATCGGCGCTGAGCCGGCCGGTTTCCAGGTTGCGTTTCAAACGCAAAAGCTCGGCGGAGGACTGGGTGACGTCTACGTAGATGGGATCGAGTTGCTGAATGGTTGCCAGGGCCAGGGGCTGATACGCCGTCACCAGAGCCCCGTCCGTTACGTTGGACCTGCCGATGCGCCCGGAAATCGGGGCGTTGACCTGGGCATAACCCAGATTGATGCGGGCTGCCGCCACCTGGGTTTTCCAGTATTCGATCTCGGCTTTGGCCTGGTCCACGGCAGAGACGGCATCGTCATAGTCCTGTCGGCTTATCGCTTTGTCGACAAGTAATTCCGTGTAGCGTTCGACCCGGGATCGGATCGACGGGAGATTTGCCTGTGCCTTTCCCAGGGATGCCCTGGCAGAGTCGAGCGCCACTTGAAAGGGAGCGGGGTCGATCTGGTAAAGCAACTGTCCGGCCTTGACGTCCGAGCCTTCCCGAAATTGGCGTTTCTGGATGATGCCGTTGACCTGGGGTCGGATTTCCGCGACCCGGTAGGCGGATGTTCGCCCCGGAAGCTCGGTGGTGAGCTCAATTTTCCGCGGCGTGACGGTCACGGTGACCACCTCCGGCGGCGGGGGCGGCGCGGCCTGCTGTTCCCCGTATCCTTTTCCACAGCCCCATAACAAAAAAAGCGCTGACAGAACCGTCAACGTCCTGGTCCATGCCGATGGTTCATAACCGTTTTTATTCAATTGCATCAAAAAACCTCCAAAATATGGAATGCCGATCTGGATCGTTTAAAAAAAAATATCATGGTGGTGTCAACCCTTTAAAAAAGATATCCAGGATGGTGTCGGGATCCTCCGGATAGGGATAACGCTCGGGTGCCTCCAGCCAGAGCAGCAAAAAAGCGTCGATGATACTGTCGAGGGCCACGGCGAGCTGATAGGGCGAGGCAATGTTCCTGAAACGCTTGTTCCGAATGCCGCTTTCGAAAACCAATGCCAGCTTTTCCAGAAAATCGCGGTATCGTTTCCGAATCGTCTCGTCAAGGCCCGCCTTGATATTGAAGGTTATCCCCTTGCTTTCGGCAAGAAACAGGCGCACGAAGGGCAGATTGTTGCGGAACTTTTCGCTTCTGCCTTGAACATAGTTCTGCAGTTTTTCAATCTCGGTTCCCGGTGCTTCGAGCACTTTCGTGAGCGCCGACTCGAAGTTGTCGCACTGTTCCAGGACCAGCGCCGTATAAAGATCCTCCTTGTTCTGAAAGAACTTGTACAGGGTACCGATGGCGAACTCCGCTTTTTCGGCGATTTCCTGAACAGTTACATTATGGTAGCCTTTCTCCGAGAAGAGTTCGAGTGCGGCGGCAAGCATCTCCTGGCGTTGACGCAGTTTCTCTCTTTCCCGCCGGGAGAGCTTCGTCTTTTTCATGGATCGCTCCTTTTACCGTTCCGGTGAATAGTTATTGTGAAATGTGAATAAGTATTCATAATATGTAATGCGACGTCATTGTGTCAAGAGTGATTTCATGGATTCGATGGGAACGGGAAGAAGCACGGATCGTCAACATGGCGCCGGTGAATATTTTTTCAAGCCGCCTTTTCGGGTGACATGGACATTTCCCGGAAGACCTGTTCCGCGGTTCTGAAGGTCATGAGGGAAACAGCCGTGCGAAAACCGCGCCCATCCCCATAAGAATCATGACAATGGCCGCAAAAGCGACGGCGGCCCTGAGGTTGAAGACCCTGGACAGCTTCAGGGTGTAGCTTTCGGTTTCACAATTGTAACGCAGGTGTCTGAACAAATGAAGAAACACGGCGGCGATCAGTCCCCCGATCATCAGGTTGACGGTTGGGCCGGAAGTGGGGAAAAGGTCGAGAAGATGCGCGGGGAGGCCCGTCCAGTCGACGACAAGCCTGCTGAATCGGATGACGAGGTATCCGATGCCGATCCCCATAAAGATGCTGTAGAACATCATTATCGAGATCAGTACCCAGTTGAGCAAAATCAATCGTATCCAGTCCTCGAGACGTTTTTCGGAATTTCGGGCCATGAGAGAATCTCCCTTGATCCGATATCTGCGGTATGCCTCGGCCTTCCGCGATACGGTGTGCATCGACTGCTCGGTACGCCTCGAGGTTCACATGTCTCGATTTCGAGATCCTTCCAACACCGTCTGAAAATCGATTCTTGCGCATGCATCTTTCGGATCTTCGGAAAGATATGGCTTTCGAGGGGCATCGGCAACCCCTCCGGGGATTGACGGTTGTCGCAGGCTACACCGTTGCGGCCTTGTTCCGGGAACGGATGACCGCCCTCAGACAAGCGGTAAGGGTTTCTCTGGGCTGCAACCCGATGAACCGTCGGACCTCCCGGCCGTCAATGAAAACGACCAGAGTGGGGACACTTTGGATCCGCAGGGTTTCGGCTGTCCGGCGGTGCCGATCGAGATTCATTCGGCCGATCAGGGCCTTGCCTTTTAAGTCATCGGCGACCCGCTCGATAATGGTCGCCTGCACCCGACAGGGAGAACACCATGACACATAATAGTCGATCAGCGTGATTCCCTGCCGAATCGTTTTGTTATGGTGTTCGAAAGAAGCGATATCCATGGTTTTCATGAAAACCTCGGGGTGATGAAACACTGCTGTTGAATTTTTTCAATAATTATCAAGGAATGTGCCATGACGGTTCGGTCGCGGGTTTTTTGGGGGGTCCCGGTATCCCGGCATGGAGACGAGACCATGTTCCGCTTCGCCGTCAAGGTTATAAAATCGGTCTTGACGGCAATCCTTTGCGTTACTAATAAAAGATAAACGTTACTTTAACGTTACTGTAACGCAAAGATTGCGGACACGAACAACATGACCATTAAAAAGAATAATCCATATTCACGGGATTCGAGAAGGATGACCGATATCCTGACTCGGACGCCGACAGTGCCGGACCCCCGGATTGCCGGCCTCGTTCTGGAGTCCATGGCCGACGGCGTGTTTACCCTTGACGAGGCGGGGCGCATCACACTCTGGAATCCGGCCATGGAGCGCATCTCGGGCTATCGGGCCGAGGAGGCCGTGGGACGCAGCTGCGGGCTGTTGAGCTTTACCCATTGCCTTGGGAAAAAGGAACCCACCAGCTTCAAGGAATGCGGTATTTACGAGAAAGGTTCAGTCGATGCCCAGGAGTACGTCCTTCGTCACAAGGACGGACACGACGTTCCGGTTCTCAAGAGTGCTCGATTGGTCCGGGATGAGAACGACAGGGTGATCGGGGTCGTTGAAACCGTTACGGACCTGACGGAGCTGCGTACCATGCAGCATCGGGTGGCAGCGGTCTCCAGGCGTCTGGGAGAACTCCATCAATTCGGCAATATCATCGGCAAAAGTCATGTCATGCAACAAGTCTTCGAGGCCATCGAAGCCGCTGCGGCCAGCGAAGCCACCATCCTCATAGCCGGAGAAAGCGGAACCGGTAAAGAGCTGGTTGCCGGCGCCATCCATTACAACAGCATCCGCGCGGAGATGCCCATGGTCACGGTCAACTGCAGCGCATTGGCGGAGTCTCTCCTGGAAAGCGAACTTTTCGGCCATGTTCGGGGAGCGTTCACCGGAGCCGCTCGAGATCGGAAGGGGCGCTTCGAGGAGGCCGATGGTGGGACCGTCTTTTTAGACGAGATTGGTGAGATCAGCCCGCTTATTCAGGTCAAGTTGCTTCGGGTGCTGCAGGAGCGCGAGATCGAACGGGTCGGCGAATCGAAGCGACGCCGAATCGACATCCGGATTATCGCAGCGACACACCGGGACCTGTTCGATCGTGTCCGACGGGGAGAGTTTCGGGAAGATCTATACTATCGTCTCAAGGTGTTTCCCATCCATGTGCCGCCGCTGCGGCTGCGCAAGGAAGATCTGCCGCTTCTGGTGAGCCATTTCATCGGCGTCCAGAACCGGAAAACCGGCAAGGCGATCCGGGGCGTATCCGCCGAGGCCATGCGTATCCTTATGGACTACAGCTGGCCCGGCAATGTTCGGGAACTCGAGAATGCCGTGGAGCACGCCTTCGTTCTTTGCGCCGATGCCGACATAGACGTGTTCGATCTGCCCGTTGAAATCCGGCAGTGTGAATATCGACCGTTGCCCTCCATGGAACCGTCGCAATCCATGAAATCGGAAGACCGGAGAGAACCGCCGACGCGCGAACGGCTCATTGCGCTGCTCGATGAGTGCGCCTGGAACAAGGCCGAGGCGGCTCGACGCATCGGCGTCAGCCGGACGTCCGTTTGGAAATATATGAAGAAATGGCATATACCCCTGCAACCCGATGATTGCTGACGCACTATGTCGGCACATTGTTTGCATTAAATTGTATGTTCATCATACGGGCGGCGTTTCCCCGGTCGATAATCGTGCTGACAGGGGAGAGCCTCCGGCCATCATACAGGAGGAAAATCATGGTCACCATTATGACGGTGGGAGCCGCCGTATCCTCCGGCGAGTTCAGCGACGAGATCGGCGCCAGGGATGCCGCGAAAGCGGTAAGCGTCGATTCAGGGGGTGCGGCTTTGGATATGCTTTTGGAAAAACAGGTGGATCTCGTTATCGTCGATGAGACTTTGAAAGACATGTCCGGGCTTGACCTTGCTCGACAGGTCGCCGTCAAAAATCCGTTGGCCGCGGTTGCGCTGGTCAGCCCGCTTTCCGAAGAGGCCTTTCATGAGACCACTGAAGGGTTGGGGCTTCTCGCCCAGTTGCCGCCTCATCCCAGGCGATCGGACGCCCGGGTTCTTCTCGAAAAATTTGCGCGTGTCGTCCGGATGACCGAGCGTGTGGGAGGGTGAGGGATGATCATCAGCGTTGCCAGCGGTAAAGGCGGAACCGGAAAGACCACCATTGCGGTCAATATGGCTGCTTCGGCACCCGAAAGCGCTCAGTTGTTGGACTGTGACGTAGAGGCGCCCAACGCCCATCTGTTCCTGAATCCATCGATTTACGAGACCGAACCGATCTTTGTTCCGGTCCCCGAGATCGATGAAACCAAATGCACCCATTGTAAAAAATGCGCTGAGATCTGTCGTTTCAAGGCGATTGCCGTCATCGGCGAGACGGTGCTGACCTTCCCCGAGATGTGTCACAGCTGTGGCGGATGTGTTGTTGTATGCCCGGAATCCGCCGTTACGGAAACCGGCCGCCGCATCGGTGAGATTGAAAAAGGCCGGGCCGGTGAGATCGATTTCGTCCATGGACGTATGCGGGTGGGGGAAGCCATGTCGCCGCCCCTGATCCGGAAGGTTCGGGCATGTCGCGACCCCCGGAAAACCACCATAATCGACGCCCCGCCGGGAACCTCATGTCCGGCCGTGGCCGCCGTCAAGAAGACGGATTTTGTCCTCATGGTCACCGAGCCGACACCGTTCGGCCTTCATGACCTGAAACTGGCTGTTGGAGCTGTCCGGATACTCGGTATCCCGTGCGGTCTGGTGATCAATCGGTCCGACATCGGCAACGATCGCGTCCGGGAATATGCCGCCGATGCCGACATTCCGGTGCTGATGGAGATTCCTTTCGATCGGAAAATCGCCGGCGCGTATTCACGGGGGATTCTTATGATCGATGCATTGCCCGAATGGAAGGAGCGCTTCGAGACATTGTACAGAGACATCGCGGACTGCGTGAGGCGGGGGTGCGAACGATGAAAGAGTTGGTGGTGATCAGCGGCAAGGGCGGCACGGGTAAGACCAGCATTACGGCGTCCCTGGCTGTGATTGCAAAAAACATGGTGGTTTGTGATGCGGACGTGGATGCTGCGGACCTTCACCTTCTTTTGCAGCCCGATATCCGAAAGGAGACCGATTTTAAAGGCGGAAACACCGCCGTCATTGCATCCGAACGATGCACTGGATGCGGTACTTGTATGACGCTCTGTCGATTCGAGGCCGTGAGTGAGGATGTTCAGGGGAAATTCAGGATCGATTCCATCGACTGTGAGGGTTGCGGGGTCTGCGTTGATTTCTGCCCGGAAAAGGCCATTGATTTCCCGGAAAATACGTGCGGACAATGGTTCGTTTCCGATACACGGATCGGTCCCATGATTCACGCCCGTCTGGGTCTGGCCGAAGAAAATTCCGGAAAACTGGTCACCTTGATCCGCCAGGAGGCCCGGTCCTTCGCCGAAAAGCATCATCTGGGGCTGATCATCACCGACGGCCCCCCGGGGGTAGGGTGCCCGGTCATCGCCGCCATCGGCGGTGCGGCGACTGTTCTGATCGTGACCGAGCCAACCGTTTCAGGGATCCACGACATGGCCAGGGCAGCGGAATTGGCGATGCATTTCAAGATTCCGGCCATGATCTGCGTGAACAAGTATGATCTTAACCCGGAAAAAGCCGCCGAGATAGAGCGTTATGCCGAGCGCAACGGTATGGGCGTGGTGGGCCGGATCCCGTTCGATCCGGCGTTCACTCATGCCATGGTGGCGGGTCGTACCATTGTTGAGTATGCCCCCGACAGCGAGGTGTCCATGATATTGAAAAAGATTTGGGAGCAGATTGCCACGTCTTCGGCAATGATGGACGATGTTTGATAAAAAACGAATTTCCGAAGGAGATTGACTGGTTATGAGAGAAGGTAGAATTGCGATTCCGTCGCTGAACAACGGCGGGATCGACGGGAAAAGAGCGGGACATTTCGGGCACTGTGACGTTTTCACCTTGATCGATGTGGTCGACGGCAAAATTCAATCGGTTTCGACCATCCCTAACGAAGAGCATGTCCAGGGGGGGTGTATGGTACCGGTCAATCTGCTGGCCAGGAACAAGGTCAACGCCCTCATTGTCGGCGGCATTGGCATGCGGCCCCTGATGGGATTCCGCCAAATGGGGATCGATGTCTACTATGACGCCGAGCGTATCGATATTCAGCCGGTGGTGGCGGATCTTATCGCCGGCACCCTGCCGATGATCGATGAAACCCAGGTTTGCGGCGGCGGGGGCGGTCGTATTTGATGGAAACGGAGAATAATATTATGAAGATAGCAGTTACATCCAAGGGCACCGATATCCAATCGGCGGTGGACCCGAGGTTCGGACGCGCGGCCTACATCCTGATCGTCGATTCGGAATTGGAAAATCTTGAAGTTATCGATAACCAGAAAAACGTGGACGCTTTCAAGGGCGCCGGTATTCAGGCGGCGGCGACTCTCGGCGAAAAACAGGTTGATGTTCTCCTGACGGGCTATTGTGGCCCCAACGCCTTCAGAACCCTTCAGGCCGCCGGCATCAAGGTGGCCAACGACGCCAATAACTGCGGTACCGTTGAAGCGGCCGTAAAGGCTTTCAACGAAGGCCGCCTTGCGTTCCTGAAAGACGCCAATGTGGACGGCCACTGGTAAACACCAGGTTGAATAGCAGCCGGCGGAGGGAATCGAATCGACTCGCCCCTCCGTCGGCCGCTTGAAGGCACACCCTATCCCGTCCCATGGTTTTTGTGTTGCGCAGGCTTGAGGTTCCTGAGACCCTAACCTGAAGCGGCTGGGCGTACCCGATGGCAAGTTGGATAACGCTCGTCAATCGGGAGCGCCTGACGCGGCCGCCGTCGCGAGCCTGTTGATCAGACCCGCCTGAAAGCCTGCACCGAAACCGTTGTCGATATTGACGACCGACACCCCGGCGGCACAGGTATTGAGCATGCCCAGGAGGGCGGCAATGCCGCCGAAACTCGCTCCATAGCCGACGCTCGTCGGAACGGCAATGACCGGGTATGGCACCATCCCCCCCACAACGCTGGGAAGGGCTCCCTCCATTCCGGCCGCCACCACCGCCACATTGGCCCGGAAGAGGTCCTTTCGGGCCGCCAGAAGCCGGTGGATGCCGGCTACTCCGACATCGAAGATCCGGGTCACCCGATTGCCGAGAATTTCAGCGGTGACCGCGGCCTCTTCAGCTACCGGAATATCGGACGTTCCTGCACAGACCACGGCGATATTTCCCACAGCGGCAACCGGACGGGGATGCATGACGATGATCCTCGCCGTTGGATAAAAGACGGCGTCGGGGATGGCTTTCCGAATTTCCGTGAAAACTTCGGGACGAACCCGCGTCGCCATAATATTGTCGTGACATTGGATCAGCCGGAGACCGATTCCGACGATCTGTTCCACCGTTTTCCCTTCGGCGTATATGACTTCGGGGACGCCTGTCCTGAGGCACCGGTGCGTGTCCACCTGCGCATAGCCCAGGTCTGAAAGCGGCAGTTGCTTCATGATGTCGAGAGCGCGCCCGACGCTGAGAGATCCGTTCCCGACGGCCTCCAGAACTTGCTTCAGTTCTTTCTCTTCCATTGTTTCTTCTTTCTGGTTTTCCTTTCCCGATTTTCTGCGTTGACCAGGCGCCGCCATCATCCGGAATGGGTTACAGGCTGTAGCGTATGCGATATTTCCCCCTACCCGAAATAGAAATTCGACTGAGGCTCTTTACTGGGAAAAATTTCGGATTAGTTTATTATTTAGCATTTCAGATGAGAAATGACGTCAAAAAAGGAGGTGCCATTATGGATGGTTTGAACATAAAAGTCAAAAACAACAGCTTGGCCGTGATATCCAAGTTGATGCACAATGCTTGTGCCAAATACGAGTGCAGCGTTATCTATAACGCTGAAACCAACACGGTTAAGTTCTCAGGGGACGACAGCCTGAGATCCCTTGTCATTGAAGATACCATGAATCTTTTCAAAAAAAACTGATGACCCGGTGCAGAGCGGCAAGTTTCAAGGCGAATGGAAGAGATAATCGGCATCCGCTTCGTCATCGGCTCCGCTGATCAGACCGTCGGACACTCGCGGCAGCATCACCGCCTGCGGCAGGGTGCTTCGTTTCCGGATTTGTGCGGGGATCCCCATCTTCCAGGCATGCCCCCTCCCGGCAATGACGATCATCAGCATGTCGGGGCGGCTGTAGAGATAGTCGAGCGCATGAATCGCCATGACTTTGTCCCATACCAGCTGGGCTTCACAAAAATAGGTGAGATTGAGTTGACCATGACCCTGCATCCCATGAGATTTTTTAATAAAAGTCATGTAATTTTTGTCCACGTGGCAGGTGACCATCGGCAGGGCTTTCCGTTGCTTCGGATCGAGGGACTGGAAGCCGCCTTTGGCCACCTGACGTGTAATGTCTTTTGATACATTGAGTCCCACCACCGGAATCTTTTCATCCCTGGCATAATTCAGAATATCGCTGTAAAGCGACCAGGAAAAATTCCAGTTGTCATAATAGACGGCCTTGAAATCAGCGGAGGACGACTCACCGGCGACCCAGCGATCGAGTGCGGCTTGATCGTCCTTTCGGAACATTTCCATACCGATTGCGACCTTTGCCCCGGAACCATGAAGCGCCTTTATAACCGCGAGCTGGACATCGTGGTGTCTCTTTTGATCGTGAATTTCTCCGATGAACAGGATGCGGTTTCGAATCAGATCGGGTACGACGTCGGAAAGCGGCATCTCCCGTTGTCTGACGAGATCGGTAAGGCGGATTTCGGAAGCGGATACGATATTGCCGAACAACAGGAGTGCAACGGAAAGGAGGCCTGTAAGAATCCGGTTCGTTTTCATGGAACCCTCCGGTGCGAAAAGGGGTGATCTAAAAGTGGTGAACCAGGGGGGATGCCGTCACCGGCCAGACCCCTTTGTCCCGGTTCTGGGCGGCTTTGAAAACCAGATAACCGTATTTCCCGTAGTGGGGGATCTTTCGTAATATCGCTTCGATCGTGCCCGCCGATCCGTCGTCGAACACAGTGAATAGCGCAGAGACGTGCTTTTCGGAAAAGGGATGGCGGAACACCATGAAGAAGGCGTGGCCTTTTGTCGGATAGGCGGTGCCGCCGATGCGGATGAATTTATCCTCTCGGACCACCGATGCCGGCAGGTCACGCATCAGGTCGGGATTTCGGGGCACCCCCATGAAAATGATGTCCTTTTCCCGGATGACATCGGGCGTGACCCTGGATTCTTCGATGATTTCTGCCGAATCGATGCCTAAGGCCGCAATGAGGAGACGTGCCCGGGTGTTCCCTTCAACCGACGGTTCCGGAACCACCACCAGCGCAGCCTTCGATCCTCTGAGGCTGTTGACCGACGGGGTGAGTTCAGCCGGATGGAGCCTCCGGAAAATGTCGGCGTCCGGATCGATGGCGAGTCTTGCCGGCGTGCCGGATTCTGCGGGAACATCGATGGCGAAGCGCGCGGTTTCCCCGTCCATGTCGACGGCGGTCCGGATCTCTCCCTTGGAAGAGAAAATCGTGACCGGCACCCGTACGCGGTAAACAGGGCCTGTTTGGCGAAGGGTTCCGCCGACGCGGTAGATGCCGTTCTCCCGGCGGGATGTCACGTCTTTCAGAACGAGCTGCACGGCACCCGGTCGATCGATCCACTGAGTGAAGAACGGTTTAAGGGAACGGCCGTGGACCTCTTCGAAGACGGTTTCGATCTCCTGCCAGGAGACGGGTTTGAAGAGATAGTTCTGGTAAAGTGTTCTGAGTGCCTCCCAGAATGCGCCGTCTCCCACCTCTTGACGGAGCATATGGAAAACCATGGCGCCTTTGTCGTAGCCGACGACCTTGGTGGTCGGGTCGACGCGGCTTATGAACGCGCTCAGGGGGAAGTCTCGGTCGGGTCCGGCGACGGCGGCATAATTCCGGAGAAGCTGTCGTCGGTAGGCAGCCCCTTCCTCGGCCGAGGCGTGTTCATGATAGAGGTAATCGGATACGTAAGTGGTCAGTCCTTCGCACCAGTTTCCGCGGGAGGCGTCGACCCCGACGCCGTTGCCCCACCAGCAATGCGCAATCTCATGCCCCAGGCTGGTTTCTTTGATAAACGGGAGGTGAAGCACCTGGGTTCCCATCAGTGTGTAGGAAGGGAAACCGTATCCGGTTGGAAAGAAATTTTCCACCACAGCGAATTTTTCGAACGGATAAGGACCGAACAGCCCTTCGTAAAAGCGGATGAATCGAGTTATGGCCGCCAGATATCCATCTGAAAGGTGCCGGCTTTGGGGAAAGAGATAGGTGGCTGCGGTGACATCCCCGACAGCGGCCTCGCGGACTTCATAGGGTCCTGCAGAGAGGGCGATGGGCTCAACGGCTCGCTGGATCTCCCAACCGGACAGGGTCATTCCGTTTTCAGTCCGGACACCCATGGATTTACCGGCGGTGACGGCGACCATGCCTGCCGGCCCCGAGACTTCCAGCCGTATGGATGCCGGCGCGTCCACCGTCACAGGATACCACCCGGCTCCGCCAAGCAGAAAGACGCCGTTTTGGGATATGGTGCCCGTGACACCGTACCCGGGGTTGTCGGTGTTGACGGGCAGCATCGGCGCCGGATCATCGAAAAACCCCTCATACCGGATGGTTACTGCCAGAGGATCATCAGGTGCTTCGGCTGAACGGAATTTTGAAGGAATGGGGATGATGAGCCGACCCGAAGGTCGCTTGACCGAGACCGGCGTTCCGTTGATCAGCACCGCCTCAACCCGTACTTTTTCTGAGAGCTCCAATATCAACGCATCCGATTCCATGGTGGGGATGGTGATGAGATCAGACCCGGAAAGTCGGTGTTCAGCTGGAAACAAGCGGATTTTGAGGTCGTGAAGGACCATTCGCGGGCCGTGCCGGGACGACTGCGATCCTGCATCGTCGCAGGAGAAGAATAAGAGCAGGCCCAGAGGCACGATCAGCAAGACAGTCCGGAACCCAATGAACAGCGATAATCGATTCGGCATCGTGACGGTCCTCTCACAGGTCGATATCAGATTCATCAGCCAATATGCCGGAAGATAATCCGAAAACCCATCCTGTCAATTTGGATCGGATACTCATGTGGTTAGGAAGGCTGAAGGCTGAAGGGGTGTGTTTTTGACGAACGGAGCATTCATCCCCCTTCAGTCTGTTCGGCTTTCGGTCGTCAGTCTCTATAGTCTGAAGCGGAGTGTCTGCATCGAATGGAGCGTCCATGCCCCTTCAGCCTTCAGTCTTCAGCCTTCAGCCTCGAAAAAGAACTTGTCAGGAGTGTTCCGATTTGGTAAAAGATACTCTTTTTCATGGATGATTCAACTTTCGCCTTTTACGATATCGACCGCGAAAGCGGCTCCCTGTCGGCAGCGGTCGCTGTATGGCAAAAGTTGCGTCTCTGATTCACGGGAGGAAAAATGCCGTACTATGAATTCGAATGTCCGTCGTGTGGAAAACTCACCGAGGAGCTGGTGAAAGTGGGAACAGAGGAAATCCCCTGCTCCCGGTGCGGCAGGGCCGCTAAAAAAATCATGTCCCGCTGCACCTTCTCGCTGAAAGGCGGCGGGTGGTATGCTGATGGTTATGGGTCATCCAAAACAGGGGCGCCCAAGGCATAAATTTCATTAGAACCCGAATGGAGATGTGAGACCGATCGACCGGGTGTTTTTTTCAGTCCCGACGCATGAATGTCTCTGTTGCACACGGCAGGGGACAATGATGCGCCTGAGAATCAGATGATGGCGTATCTTGGCTGCCGAATGCGTTCGCTGCGGCACAGGGGGCATCGCCCCGGTTTTTTGAAGCGGCTCCGCTCCTTGAATGTAAATCCGCATGAGATGCAGGCGGCCGGAACGATTTTCAGTCGATGTTTCCGGTGTGTCAGGGATTTCGTGATGTGAGATAAATGTTGGTAGACTGCCTTTTCCTGAATGCCGAGGCGTTGCGAAATCTCATAGACGTCATGTTCACCTTCTGACAATACATCGATCATTTGTTCACGGATGGTCGGCATATCCCCTCCTGTGACGGTTTCAGGGTGGCGGGGGGCGGTATTGCCATGGATGAAGCCGGGACGGACAAACGGCCCGATGCGTTCATGGCAACGCCGCCCCCTGTGGATCGATGTGGATCCGATTTAATATCTGGATAACAAAATCCGCTTCCTGCCGCAACTTCTCTTTACAACCCATAGAAATTTGAGTATAAAATAACGTTACGGTATCCTGATGAGAGCGATACCCGAACGCTGCACTGTTTTCCGGGATCATGTTGATGGGGGATATTTCCAGCTTGTCGCTTTTTACACCTTCAAAATCCTTTGTCGTGGACAATTTGACGGAAGCCTCTGCGGCTTGGTTTCTTTTCCGACAGGACAATATTCTGGTGGATGAACGAAACGGCCGCGTGACCGTTCCGCGGGCCGTCACACCGGCGGCGCTGAATATCAACGCCCATCAGCTGCGATGCCTCGGGACGTTATCGCAAACGGCGTGCTATACAGGTGAACTTGTCGATGCCGATCCCGTTCCGGACGGCATGGCCTGTGTGGCCCTCCGGGGTCTTTTCGGCCGGCTCGACGACAGGGTTTACGGCCTTGCCGGAACAGCGCTTCAGCTCGTCAACTGGGATCGAGGACACCGGTATTGCGGTCGGTGCGGGACCGAAACCCTTCTGATGACGAGCGAACGCGCCAGAATTTGTCCGGCGTGCGAGCTGATCAACCACCCCAGAATCTCTCCTGCGGTAATCGTAGCGGTGATCCGTTCGGGTAAGATTCTGCTCGGGCGTTCCGGCCGTTTTCCAAAACCGAATTTTTTCAGCGTTCTGGCCGGATATGTCGAGGTGGGAGAGACGCTGGAGGCTTGCGTTCATCGCGAGGTCATGGAGGAGGTTGGCATCCGAATCCGGAATCTGAGGTATTTCGGCAGCCAGCCGTGGCCTTATTCAGGGGCGCTCATGGCGGCGTTTACCGCTGAATGGGCATCGGGGGAGATCTCCGTCGACGGTGAAGAGATTCTCGAGGCGGGATGGTATGGTCCCCGGGAACTTCCGATGACACCCGGTTTGGGTAGTGTCGCCGCCCGGTTGATCGATTGGTTCAAACACACATACGGATAATCAAGCCGCGACACATGGGAGCCGTTATCAATAGGAGGAGGAATCAGGAGAGAATGACGCTAACCAAGGCATCCATCATTGAGGAAATTCAGAACCAATTGCGGTTCTCCAAAAAGGAGACGACGGAACTCGTCGAAACGCTTTTGGAAATTATGAAGCGAACCCTGGCCGACGGTGAAGACCTTCTCATCAGCGGTTTCGGTAAATTTTGCGTGAAGGAAAAAAAGCAGCGGCGAGGGCGAAATCCCGCTACGGGTGACGATATGCTGCTCTCGCCGAGACAGGTGGTCACCTTTAAATGTTCAGGCAAGCTGAGAGAAAAAATTAACAACGGAACGTGATGGAAACGACTGGACCGATGATTTCACCTGAAGATACGCAATCCTCTACCACCCGAATGGTGGTGGCCGCTCTCATGACCGGCGTGGCCCTGAAGGCGCGGGATGTCGCGGCTTCGATTTCCCGATCCACGGGCAGGGATGTGACCCCGGCCGGAATTTCGGGTATTCTCTCCCGAATCAGCGATCCGTCCCGAAGTGATCTGGGAAATTTCATTCAAAAGCACAAGGCCGGCAACGCCTGGGTCTATACACTGTCTCCGGCCGCAAAGCCGCTTTCCGAAGCCCAGGCCTACGATCTGACCCAGAAAACCGGAGCCGACCGATACACTCTGGCACAGGCACTCCGGGACTATCCGGCGCTTCGACGGAAGATCGCGGGGGAGGTCCGACCCGAGGTGCCAAAGGCGGCCTTTCGTATGGTTCGGAAGTTGGCGGATTCCGTGCGTCCCGGGCGGCGCATCGACTTCACGGCTCGAAAGGCGCCCAGACCATCCGATCACACGGTTGAGCTCTCCATTCAGTATTCCAGCCGGTACGTCCTCAGCATGGCCGCGTCACTGAGGACGTTCATCCTGCTCTGTCTTGCGGCGGTTCTTGCCGTCGGCGCCGCCTGCCTGTTTGTTTACGTCTTCCTTTTTCCAGCCCTGGTGCTGGTATCCGTTGCCGTGATCGCATGGCTCGGTCGGCAATATTTTCGCCGTTCAAGAGAGATTCGATAGCGGGCTTGCGGAAGACCCGGAAAATCTATCACTCTGCCTTAAGGAGGTTGTCATGGAGTGGAGGACCGAAAGGGATTCCATGGGGTCCGTTCAGGTGCCGTCGGATCGGTATTGGGGGGCTCAGACCCAGCGGTCCCTGGAAAATTTTCCCATTGGCGACGAACGCATGCCTCGTGAGGTGATCCGTGCCATGGGGGTTTTGAAAAAGGCTTGTGCCCAGGCCAATATGGATCTGGGGGTGCTGGATCCTGAAATCGGGCGACTCATCGTTCAGGCGGCGGACGAGGTCGCCGGGGGGAATCTGGACGATCACTTTCCCCTGGTGGTGTGGCAGACCGGCAGCGGCACCCAGTCCAACATGAATGCCAACGAGGTCATTGCCAACCGAGCCAATGAAACGGCCGGAGGACGACGAGGGGACAAACACCCGGTTCACCCCAACGACCACGTGAACAGGTCCCAGTCTTCCAACGATACCTTTCCCGCCGTCATGCATATCGCGGCCGTCGAGGCCATCACCCGCCGCCTCATTCCGGCCTTGTCCCATCTCCACCAAGCCCTGGATGAGAAAGTACGGGCGTTCCGCGATATCATCAAGATCGGCAGGACCCATCTCCAGGATGCAACGCCCCTCACCCTGGGTCAGGAATTCTCCGGTTATGCCCGTCAGATCGAACTGGGCATCCATCGTGCCCGGGGATGCATCGATCGTCTTTATCCCCTTGCCGTCGGGGGTACCGCCGTGGGCACGGGACTGAATGCGCCGCCCGGTTTCGATCTCGCCGCGGCCGGGCATATCGCGGCAATCACCGGCCTGCCGTTTTCCGCCGCCGAAAACAAATTCGAGGGCATGGCAGCCCATGACGCCGTGGTGGAGGCCAGCGGGGTCACGAGGATCCTGGCCGGTAGTCTCATGAAGATCGCCAACGACAT
This sequence comes from Desulfococcus multivorans, assembly GCF_001854245.1. GTDB lineage: Bacteria > Desulfobacterota > Desulfobacteria > Desulfobacterales > Desulfococcaceae > Desulfococcus > Desulfococcus multivorans. The sequence goes on from NZ_CP015381.1 coordinate 1,993,704, forward strand.
CCGTTGGCTGGCCAGCGGCCCCCGGTGCGGTATCGGCGAGATCTTCATTCCCGCCAACGAACCGGGAAGTTCCATCATGCCGGGCAAGATCAATCCAACCCAATGCGAGGCCCTCACCATGACGGCGGTCCGGGTTATGGGAAACGATGTCACCGTCGGATTTGCCGGTTCCCAGGGGAACTTCGAACTGAATGTCTTCAAGCCGGTCATGATCTACAGTCTGCTTCAGTCCATCCGTCTCATTTCGGATGCGGTGATGAGCTTCACGGATCGCCTGGTCCAGGGCATCCGCCCCAACAAAGCGCGCATCGACATGCTGATGCAACGGTCCCTGATGCTGGTAACGGCCTTGAGCCCCCATATCGGATACGATCGGGCTGCGGCGGTGGCCCACGAGGCTCATCGTTCCGGAAAGACCTTGAAAGAGACGGCGGTGGCCATGGGTGTGGTGACGGCGGAAGAATTTGACCGGTGGGTGGTACCGGAGGCGATGGTGGGAGGGTTGAAGCCTGGAGATTGAAGGAAAAGAGCCGCGTTATGGTCTACGGAGGCGTTCGTAGAGCCGTCGGCAGAAGTGGTGAAAATCGCTGTCCTCGCGTCGCCGGGGGCGGGACAGGTTGACCCGGATCTCCGCCTGGATGCAGCCCGGGGTTTTGCCCATGACGAGGATCCGGTCGGCCAGGGTGACGGCCTCACTCACGTCGTGGGTGACAAAGAGAATGGTGTGGGAAAAGGTTTTCCAGAGATCCAGCAGCAGGCGCTGCATCTCCTCGCGGGCCTGGGCGTCAAGAGCGGCAAAGGGTTCGTCCATTAAAAGCACCTTGGGTTTCAGGATGAGAACCCGCGCCAGGGCGACCCGCTGTTTCATGCCGCCGGATATGGCGGATGGGCGGTAGTCCCGAAACGGTGCGAGCCCTACCAGTTCAAGGAAACGGTCCACCTCTTCCCGGGCGCGCTTTCTTCCCCGGAACCCTCCCTTCAGCCCGAAAGCGATGTTTTCCGCCACGGTCAACCAGGGGAAAAGCGCCTCCTCCTGAAACACCACGCATCGGTCGGGTCCGGGTTTCGTGACGGGCTTCCCGTTCAGAATCACCGAACCGGCGTCGGGTGGAAGAAAGCCCGACAGGATCTTGAGCAGGGTCGATTTGCCGCATCCGCTGGGGCCCAGTATGCAGATCATCTCCCCGGCGGCCGCCGTAAAGCTGATGTCCTTCAAGACGGTCAATACCTTGTCGTTGACGGAGAAAGACTTTTCCAGCCGGAGAATTTTCAGGGCCGCAGGTGGCGGCGATTCGGACGACGGGCCCGGGATGAGCCTGAGCGAGGCTTTCATCCTGACCGCCGGGCGCTTTTGAATGAGAGCTTCAGCAGACAATCGAGCATCCTGTCGCTGGCCTGGCCCATCACGGCGATGACGATAATGCCGACGATGACGATATCGATACGGCCCAGCATCCGCGCGTCCATGATGACGGCTCCCAGGCCGTAAGGCACCCCCGTCAACTCCCCCAGAACCAGATACGCCCAGGAGACGCCCAACCCCAGCCGGAGACCGGTGACGATGTGGGGCATGGCGGCTGGAATCAGAATGGCGAAGACGCCCCGGATCCGGCCTGTGCCCATCATGGCGCCGGCCTGGAGAAGCAGGATGTCGACCTGGCGAGCGCCCGTCGCGGCGTTGAGGTAGATGGGGAAAAACGCGGCGAGCGCCACCAGGAATATCGTGGTTTTCATCCCGATGCCGAACCAGACGAGCGCCAGGGGCAGCCAGCTGATGCCGGGGACCGCCCGGACGGCGTTGACGGACCCGCTGAGCAGCTGTCGGAAGACGGCCACTCTGCCCGAGAGGATGCCCAGAGGCACTCCCGCCAGAGCGGCGATGAGAAACCCCAGGGCGACCCGCCCGAGGCTGGCCGCCGTGTCGGTCAGGAAGCGTCCGGCATAGGGGGTGCTGCCGGCTGTGCCCAGAATGTAAGCGTATGCGGATCGGGCAATGTCCTTCGGATGGGGAAGGAGGTAGGCGGGGATCCTGTCGGTTTCGCTGATGAAAAACCATCCGGTGATGCAGGCGGCGGGAATGATCCATGGGATCAGCCGCCGTCCTCCGGCGTTGGATTTTTCCATGCCTATGGCTCCGTCCGGACCCGTCCGACAAAGGTGAGATCGATGAGACGATCGTAATCCGGCTCCTGCTCGATGATGCCCAGCGCCTTCATCCGCCGGCCCAGGGCCTTGACCCTTGCGACAAAGGCCTTGTCCATGTCCCAGGTCAACGCCATATTGTCGGCCGCCGCCCTCAAGGTGTCGATGTCGGTGCCAAACGTCGCGGCCTTTGCAAGCCATGCCTCGCGATTCCCCGTCAGGTAGCGAGTGGCACGGGCGTGGGTTTTGACGAGCCGGTATACGGTATCCGGTTTCTGCCGGATCATCTCCCGGGTCACCAGCATGCCTGCGTTGATGGTGCCGATGGATTCCCCGTAATACGGATAGGCGAGAATCCGGCCGTAACCTTTCCGGACGGCCAATGTCGGGAAGGGTTCACCGGAAAGGAAGGCGTCGATGTCGCCCCGGGCCAGGGCTGTTCCCATGTCGAAAAAGTCGATCCGGAGCAGGGTCACATCCTTTTCCGGCGAGAGCCGGTGCCGGGTCAGCGTTTCCCGCAGAAGGATCTCATGCATGGTTCCGGGCACGTAGCCGATTCTTTGTCCCCTGAGATCCTGAACCGATTGGACGGCGCCGTGTTTTTTCACCACTAAAGCCGAACTTTTGTTGCAGAGGGCCGCCACGAGGACCACGGGCTGACCCAGGGTCGAGGCGTGGATGGCGTGGACGATGGTGGTGCCGCACATGTCGAGGCTGCCGGCCAGCAGCGCCGTCTTCTGGTCGGCCGGATTGGTGAAGGGGAAGACCGCCACCTTGTCGCCCCCCTCCATGAATTCCGCGTAAAAAAACGGCTGAATGGTCTGGGCGGTTTTCCATGTCCCGACCCGGAGCGTCCGGGCCGACGTCGCAGCGGGGAGAAGCCCTGTGAGGATGAGCAGGGCGGCCAGGGAGCGGCGAAATCGAATTCTTTTCATGAAGGATACGCCTTTTTTCGGGGTGAAGGCCAACGGGGGGCGGCTCGTCCCAGCCTTCGGTCTCTGTCCTTTTCTTCTCAACCGCCGAAACAGTTGGAGGCCAGGTCAGGGTTCCAGCCCATTTCCACCTGCATCTTTCGGCAGTCCGCGATGTCCCGCCCTCTGCCCTTTCCGGTGTCGGCCTTGGCGTCTCTGGGGCTCGATCCCACCTCGGGGAAGAAAAGATTGGCCCCGGCCGCAAGTGATGCCGTGTGGGGTTCATGGGTGCAGTGGGCCCGGGGGACGTTTGCCATGACAAGTCGGCTTACCGCCACCATCCGCGCCATCTCCTGTTCAGTGATCATGCCGTGTTCCGTCATGGGCGATCCCGGGAAATTGATCCGGCGCATGATGCCGCTGTATACGGCCCCGTAATCCCGGGCCAGGAACATCAGGTCGACGATTTCCTCAGGGTTGTGCTCGGGGCCGACCGGCTCCACGCAGTTCATCCACTTGAGGCCGACATCCTTGAAAACGCTGATGGTGCGGATCCGCTTTTCCGGCGAAAAGGGGGTGTCGCGTCCCTCACCCAGACGCACGGCGTGATAGGCTCCCTCGAACCCTGCCGCGAGAAGGGCCTCGGCTTCCCGGTGGTTGACGTCCCGGGTGTTGGCCACAAGGGGCGTGGCGACGACCTTTTTGATCAGTCGTCCAATGTCCAGAAGTCGATCGAAGGAAAATGTGCCGGTGGTCATGACGTTGAGGGCGTCGGCCCCCTGGGTCTCGGCATCCCTGGCCCAGGTCAGGATTTCCGTTTCGCTGAACGTGACGGTATGGGTGAAGATGCCCGCCCGGCGTGTGAGGGAACAGAATTGGCAGTCAAAGGGACAGGGTTCGATGTTGACGCCGATGTGAAGATGGTTTTCTCCCTTGCCGTTGAACCGTTTCCGGGACATCTCGTCGGCGGTCTGCATCAGTGCATAGGTTTCACGGGTGTGAAGGCCCAGGTTCATCAGTACCAGGGCCTCTTCTCGTCGAATCCCGATGAAGTCGGCCCCTTTTTTCAAAATATCGGCGACATGTGGTGAGATTTTCCAGCTCATGATTTTCCCGGGTTCTGTTGAAGTGATCCGAAGGTGCCGGCGACGGTCATCCCTGGCGGGGGAGAGTCACCGGTGCGGTTCTGCAAGGCCGTGGTGCTTTGCCCTGCGGCCTTTCAGGCGCCGATGACAGCCATCGGGCCGGTCTTGACAAGGGTGTGTGCTGCCGGCTGTGCGACGGAACAGCCTTGAAAGGGTTGCAGCCGTTGTTTCGTCCGTCAAAAATATCTACCCTCAACTTTCGACTTTCACAGGCCGTATCTTTTCGGTCATCGTCATGAAAGTCGAAAATTGAAATCTACCCTTAAATTGACCGCCTGTCAATCGTGTCCATGGATATGGGTCAAGGAGGCGGCACCGGCTCATGAATACCGAAAGTCGAATAATGATCCTCTGGTTCCGGCATCGCCATATTTCCCATTGATGATCCGGGGCGAGTCGTGTACATCGGTGTCTCGACCACGCTCAAACCTGAACAGTCATGAAAGGATGCCATATGCTGCTGCAAGAACAGATCAAGAAGGATTTGATGACGGCGATGAAGGAGAAGGACGATGAAAAAAAGGCGGCTCTCCGCGTCGTGATCGGTGAATTCGGACGGTCGGACAAAAAAATACTCTCCGATGATGATGTGGTGAAGATTTTGAAGCATCTGGTAAAATCCGAGTCGGAAACGTTGACGATGGCGGGCGGCGCTATGGATTCCGCTTTCATCCGGGTCATCGAGGCGTATCTTCCCGCCACGGCTTCCGAAACCGAGATCCGGGATTGGATTTTGGTGAATATCGATTTCTCGAAATACGGGAACAAGATGCAGGCGATGCGCGATATCATGGGGCATTTTGGAGGGAATGCCGACGGCAATCTGGTTCGAAGGATTATAGAATCCCTTTGAGGCGCGGCATCGAAACGGCCGTCCGTTCATGATGGGGGTCGCCGCCGGTCCTGAGACAGACGGCGGTGAGGCTTCCCCGTGCCAGCGCGGCAATCAGCCGTTGTCGTTCCGGTATGGCAGGATCTGAGCGGCGGGCTGTCATCCGAATGGACCGCTAAGGTTAACCGCCGGAAGCATCCGTTCGGTTCAGGTCCAGAAATTCGCGATAACGGGCCATTTTGGCAAAGGCTTTGACGGCCTTTTCCGGTGTCGGATAGACCACGCTTTTGTAAGGTTGACCCGCCACCGGATAGACGGTCCGTTCTTCCTGGTCAAAAGCGAAGCTTACGCCAAAGACCGGCTTTCTGTATACGCCCATGAGTTCGGCGATGCTGTTGATGTACGTTTTCTCGAAGTTGACGATGTTCTGCTCCAGACTGTCGAGAACCGCCCGATCATAGGCGGGATCCGATTTCTTGACCGACTGGACGATCCGGCTGAAAAGGATTTTCCGGCCGATGAGGCCTAGATTGATGACGGCGTCGCAGCCGTCCCACTTCATCAATTCCGTCAGGACCGTCATGGCCACGTTCGGGTCGTACTCTCCCACGATATCGACGGGGTTGGATCGGCTCCAGTAATCGGGGAGAATGTCGTCGAATTTACCAATGATTTCATCCGACAGAAACGGCACCTCGAGATCGAATTCCGCACATAGATCCGATGTCACAACCCCCCATCCGCCGCCGAAGGTCATGATCGCCGCACGGCGTCCCCGGGGCAGGGGCAGGGAGGAAAAGGCCGCGGCAAGGTCCAGTAGGTCCATGGGGAAATCCGCCGTGACGATCCCTGTCTGTCTGCAGACCGCCTCGAAGATGCGGTTGTCCGACGACAGTGCCCCCGTATGGCTTGCGGCGGCACGGCCGCCCACCTCCGTTCGGCCGCCTTTCATCAGGATAATCGGCTTTTTAAGCCCGATTCGACGGGTGCTCTCGAAGAAGCGCCGGCCGTTCTTGACGCTTTCGATATAGAGCATGATGTTTCGGGTGGCCGTATCGATTTCAAAGGCATCCAGATAGTCCTCGACGGTGACCATGGCTTCGTTGCCGGAGCCCGAAAAACAGCGGATGCCGATGCCCTGGTTTTCGGCAAAGGCCAGAAGCTGGGTTCCCATGTTTCCGGACTGGGCAACGACCGCCGTATCCCCGGCATCGGGCCACACGTGACTTCCCGTACAGTAGAGGCGGATATGGGGATTGGAGATACCCATGGTGTTGGGGCCGATGACGAGAATGCCGGCCGCCCGGGCCGCGGCTGTAACGGCTTCCTCGAGGCGCCGTCCGTCCTCGCCCATCTCTGAAAAACCCGAGGTGATGAGCAGCATGTTGGGGATCCCCTTCTCCTGGAGCTGAGGGATGAGGGACATGACTGCCGCCGCCGGAATCGTGACAACGGCCAGGTCGACGGGGCCGGGGATGTCCAGGACCGACGGATAGACCTCGCGTCCCGCGATTCGCCCTCCCCGGGGATTGACAAAATAGATGTCCCCCCCGTACCCGTTGGCGATGGTGGTGCTGGGCAGATTGTGGCCCCATTTGCCGAAACGGGCGGAAGCGCCGACAAAAGCGATGGAACGGGGATGAAAGTATCTGCCCAGAAGCATCGGATCGACCGACGGCTTTGCCTTCGAAGCGGCGGCCCTCGGGCCGAACGCCACGAGCGCGTCGACGGCGCGAATCTCCCCGGTGTCCGTGACGATAAGCGGGTTGATGTCGATCTCCGAAATATTGGGGTGGTCCAGAGCGATTCGGGAAAGCCCCAGGAGCGTTCGGGCCAGTTGTCGCCGGTTGATCGCTTTTTCTCCCCGGAAGCTTCCAAGAATCTTCCGGGCCCGAATCTCGCCGATCATTTGATCGATGTCGGTTTCGGTCAACGGCGCGAGGCGGAAAGTGATATCCCTGAAGGCTTCGGCAAAAACGCCGCCGATGCCGAACATGATGACGGGGCCGAAAAGTTCGTCTCTGAACAGGCCGGCGACCAACTCGCGACGGCCCTGCATCTGGGGCTGTACCAGAAAGCCTTCCAGCGCCGCTCCCGCTTCTGCTGCGATCGCCCGAGCCGCGGCAGCAACCGTCTCCGGCGTGTTGAGGTTCAGATGGACGAGATGTTTCTCCGTTTTATGCAGGAGGGTCTGGCCGAGCCCCTTGAGAACCACCGGAAACCCGGTTTTTCGGGCGGCGTCGACCGCTTCCGCAACATCGGCGGCGGCGACTTCGTCAACGACCGGAACCCCGTAAGCCTTGAGAAGCAGTTTCGACTGATACTCGTTCAATGCCCCTGATTCGGACCGCTCAATCGCATCCGGCAGCTTCGCCATATCCATCTTTTTTCTCCTCTCCATCCATTCCCGTTGATCGAAATCCACAACTGTCGTACGATGCGCCAACCCTGATTGATGCCTGGAGCGACATGCAGAAACGAAGAATAGCGCTATCGGCGGACGGGGGTCAAGCCTTTAAGTGCATTTGTGATTTTAGGATTGATTTTGATGATCCGCATCGCTATGTTCCCTGAAAATGGCTATTTGATCAATCCTCACTGTCGCGAGACTTTGTCGACTGCGGGAAAAACCACAAGGAAAAGAGGCGAACATGCCCCAGCAATCCTATATCATTCGGTGTGGATCGTGCGGAACCCGGAACCGGATTCCCGGAAACCGCGTGGGAGAAACGGCCAGGTGCGGCCGGTGCGGTGCTGCCGTCAACACCCGGGTATTGACCATAGGACACCCTGTCGTCGTGACGGACGCGAATTTTCACGATCGGGTCATCCTGTCCCCGCTCCCGGTTCTGCTGGACTGTTGGGCGCCGTGGTGCGGCCCCTGTCAAATGATGGAACCTTTCATGAACGAGCTGGCTGCGGAATGGAAAGGGCGGATACGGGTGTGCAAGATGAATGTGGATGAGAACCCGAGAACATCCAACCGGTTTCACATCCAGAGTATCCCGACGCTTCTGGTGTTCGACGGCGGACAGCTCAGGAACACCCTTGCCGGAGCGCTTCCCAAACACGGCATCGTGCAGGCCATGTCGCCTTATTTGAGATCGTGAGACCATGATGAACCCATGTGACCGATCCGGTTTTCCGGAACAAAAGTTGGCCGAAAGCGTCAGAAGACTTTTTCGGGAGGGCATTCGGCTCAACGGAGCGGCTTGGCATTTCATCAACTCCACGTTTTGCCATCCGTCGATGAAGGCGCTCGAAAACCTGTTGTCCGACGAAAACAATCCCGAACGGGAACCCCTGTTCGAACTCATCTTCTTTCCCGACATCACGCAGCAGGCTGCATTGGAGGACGAGATTTCGGAGGGCGGTTTTGCCGACGGAGACGAGGCGCGTGTTTTGTCACAACTGACCCGACCCCCCTTGGAAGCCCGTCTCATTGTTCCCGGAGAGCCTGATTTTCTGGCGATACGGGTCCCGGAATGGGCAACAGCAGCTTTTCTGGCGCGGCTCCACATCGGCAAACCTGTCGATGCCCGATTGGCGGAAGCCATAGACCGTTTCGTTCCGGATACCTTGCGGCTCGGGATCCGTGTCGGGCTGAGAAACGCACGGTTCGCCCAGACCGACAAAAACGTCCGGTTTTTATGTCATTTTTTCAAGGAAAGTGCAGGTCTGTGGGATGATTTTTTGGCTGTGGTTGACTATTTGACGGCGTTTCTGGATGAAATCGAGGATGGGATGAATATTTACAAAGCCTTGTCCCATCGCAAAAGAATGCTTTTCCGGCGCCTGGAGGAAGCGCGGCGGTTTGAAAAGCAGCTTGAGCGGCATAATATCGAAACGCTCATGCTTCAGGGCGCGCGTCCACCCCACATCGACAAGGACCAGGTGCGCTGGAAAATGGCCGCCATCGACAGGATCTCCCAAACCGTTTTCGGCAGGATTGAACCGCTCGGTGACGATCCGGTGGAACTGGTACGAATTTCCGACGATTCCTTTGATATCGAAGACATGATCCGGTCGCTGTCGTAACCTCCCAACACCCGGGAAGCGGTTCCGGAAAACCCTGGACGGCACCCGGGAGAAGATCCGGATGCCGCGTTTTTAAAGCCCCTCAGAAGGTATGGAGAAATCATGATGATATTTCGATGGATATTTCTGGCCGTTGTGTTGTCGGGGATACCCGGTGGAGATGCGCTCTGGGCCGCGTCGACATCCAATCCGACTGCTGCGTCCCCGGGCGTGGACCGGATTATGTCCGGCGTCGAGAAAAAATATGCCGGCGACGGATTCGAGGCGCGATTTCATCAGACCTCGACGCTGAAAGCCATGGATATCACGGACACCGCCGAAGGCCGACTGCTCATCAAACGCCCGGACAAAATGCGGTGGGAATATGAAACCCCGGAAAGACAGTTGGTTATCACGAATGACGATACGTTGTGGATCTACAGGCCCGACGATCTTCAGGTCATGCTCGGCAGTGCTCCGGAGTTTTTCAGGGGCGGGAAAGGCGCCGGTTTCCTATCGGACATCCGACGGATCCGAAAGCATTTCGACGTGTTTCTGGAGGACGTTAAGGAAGGGGACCGCTATACCCTCAAACTCGTACCCAAGGATGGGAAACTGGATGTCGTCTCCATTCTCATGACCATATCCGCAACGTCCTTTGAGGTGACGGATGTGACGACCACCAACAGTTACGGCGATCAGACCTATATCCGGTTCGATCGATACCGGTTCAATCTGACGCCGGCGGATGACGATTTTGTGTTCGACATTCCCGAGGGGGCGGATGTGATCCGGTTGGAAGAATAAGAACGCTGCAGCCGGAACCAGGGGCTGAAAATGACGATCGGAGAACCTCGGGACCGCGTCGTCTTCAGCCCCGGTATGCCGTCGATGCGACCACACATCCACCCGAAGGCTTTTGCGGAGTGATTCACCCCACCATATCGTCGGGGATGTCCGCGTTGGTGTAGACCTTCTGCACATCGTCGCAGTCGTCGAGGGCCTCCATCATGAGGATCATTTGTTCGGCTTCCTTGCCCTGAAGCGTTGCGGTGGTCTGGGGCAGCATGGTCACCTCGGCTTCCAGGTAGGGGATCTCAGCGTTTTCAATGGCCGCTTTTACCGCTTCAAAGTCCTCAGGGGCCGTAATAATCTCGAAACAGTCCCCATCTTCGCGAACATCCTCGGCACCGGCATCCAGAGCGACCTCCATCAGGGTTTCCTCGTCGGTGACCGCCTTTTCAATGTTGATGTATCCCTTCTTGTCGAACATCCATGCGACGCATCCGTTTTCACCCAGGTTCCCGCCGCGTTTGGCGAAGATGTGCCGTATATCGGCTACGGCCCGATTTTTGTTGTCCGTGAGAGATTCCACAAGCACCGCCGCACCGCCGGGACCATACCCTTCGTATATCGTCTCTTCGTAGCTGACGCCTTCCAGCTCGCCGGTGCCTTTCTTGATGGCCCGCTCCATGTTGTCTTTGGGCATGTTTTCGGCTTTGGCCGCCGCTATGGCCGTTCGCAATCTGGGATTGGCGTTGATATCGCCTCCCCCCATCCTTGCCGCGACGGTGATTTCCTTGATCAGCTTGGTGAAAAGTTTTCCACGCTTGGCGTCGGCAGCCCCTTTTTTATGTTTTATCGTAGACCATTTGCTGTGTCCTGACATGATCGAACCTCCTATGTTTTCCCCAGACCGATGACAAAGATTTCTTTGCTCGCTTTCCGGCTGCTTTTGGGTTTGAAAATCCTGACGGTGTCAAATTCTCTCCTGACGTTTTCGACAAATGGGTCAAAATCCGATCCCTGAAAGATCTTGCAGGCGAACATTCCCCCTTTTACCAGGTGCTTGCAGGCGATGGAAAGGGCGGACTCGGCCAGACCGGCGGACCGGATCGCGTCGAGAGTCTTGTTGCCGGTCGTGTCGGGCGCCATATCGCTTAACACCACGTCGAACGGGGCGCCAGGCATGTCGTGCAAGGTCTCCGACAGGTTCATCAGGTCGCCGATGTGGGCTGAAGCATTGGATGGGAGCTTCGTCGTGACCGGCTTGAGGTCGATCCCCACCGCCTGACCGCTTTCCCCGATCAACCGGGCCGCATAGATCAACCATGAACCCGGAGCGCATCCCAGGTCCAACACCCGGTTTCCCTTTCGGATCAACCGGGTTTTCTGCTGAATCTCCTGAAGTTTGTAAACCGACCGGGCTGGATAGTTTTCTTTTCTGGCTTTTTGAGTGTAGTGATCGGCCCAGCGATTTTTATCGGATGTCGAAACCCGCCGTTTCATATACCTTACCTTGTCTCAAGTCAAGAATATCCTTGATTAAAATAATGCCTCGACGGCCTGTGTCACCGTCTGGATGCCGACCAGATCGATGCCGGTGACGGCCGTCATGCGGCGAAGGTTGCTTTCAGGCACCAGACAGCGTGAGAACCCCATTTTCCGGATTTCAGACACCCGGGTCTCCACCTGGCTGATGGCCCGAACCTCGCCGGTCAGTCCAACCTCTCCCATGACGATATGACCCTCCGGAACAGGGCGATCCAGAAAACTGGAAGCAATGGCTGCGATGATGCCCATGTCGACGGCCGGCTCGTCGACCCTGACGCCGCCGGCCACGTTCATGAAAATGTCATGCCCCATGAGATGCATCCCCAGTTTTTTTTCCATGACCGCCACCAGCAGGGCAACACGGTTCTGGTCGAGGCCCAGTATGGTCCGCCGGGGCGTCCCGAAACTGGTGCTGCTGGCCAGGGCCTGGAGTTCAACCAGAATGGGGCGCGTTCCTTCCATACAGGCCGTAACCACCGACCCCGGGGCCTGCTCGGGGCGCTCGGAAAGGAAGACTGCCGAAGGGTTGGCGACCTCTTCGAGCCCCTGCTCCTTCATTTCGAACACGCCGATCTCATTGGTTGATCCGAATCGATTCTTCACGGCCCGCAACACCCGGAAGACATGGCTCCGATCCCCTTCAAAGTAGAGAACCGTATCGACCATATGTTCCAGAAGCCGGGGGCCGGCGATGGCACCTTCTTTCGTCACATGGCCCACGATGAATGTCGGAATGCCGCTCTTTTTGGCCATGATCATGATGCGCATGGCCGATTCCCGGACCTGGGCGACGCTTCCCGGCGCTGAGGGGAGGTCGCTGTTGAACATGGTCTGGATGGAATCGATGACCAGAACATCGGGCTTTTCGCTCGAGACCATCTGCAGGATGGTATCGAGGTCGACCTCGGAGACGACGAACAGCCGGTTCGATATCGTCTTCAGACGTTTGCTTCTCAATCGGATCTGTTTGACGGACTCTTCTCCGGAGACATAGAGGACCTTGGCATCCTGTCGGGCCAGACCGTAGAGCGCCTGGAGCATCAGGGTCGATTTTCCGATGCCGGGATCGCCGCCGATCAAGACGAGAGATCCGGGCACCAGGCCGCCGCCCAACACCCTGTCGAACTCCCCGATACCGGTTTGGATGCGACATTCGTCCTCCAGAATTACCGCATCGATGGATACCGGCCCGGTGTCGCCCGGGATTGCCCGGCGCTTAGTCCCGGCAGAAGCGGCATTGTATTGAACCTCCTCCGCAAGGGTATCCCAATTGCCGCAGTCCGGACATTTTCCGAGCCATTTGGGGCTCTGAAAGCCGCAGGTTCGGCAGACAAAGACCAGCTTTCCCCGTTTTTTCATGATTCAGTTCCATTCCTGTGATCGCAAGGGTTTTGCAAGGCCTTCGACCGGTGTAACGCGATAAGGGAAAACAGTTGTGGTTGCAGCGGCTCAGGCGGCATCCGGTTTCACATTCTCCAAAGAATCGGCCCGTCGACATTGGGTTGACAGGATAAAGCATAACATGCCATTTAACCCCTATCAAGAAGCGTCCGCGGGATTTCAACCCGTGCGTCCCGGGTTCGGGGGGACCGGCGTACTTTGGAAAGGCGGTCATACATAAACCATAAGGAGCGGTCATTTGAAGCGATACGGCCTTCATGGGCGACGAACGATGGCGTTCGGGGTTTTTCTGGTGGTGTTGTTGGGATGTCTGGAGACGAACGGCTTCGGGGCATCCATTGATTATTTCGGTTCTGTGCGGCAGCGACTGGTGACGGACGGCTTTGACGCGGCTCGTGTCAATGCCCTTTACCGTGATCCCAAGGCGGCGTTCGAGGTTCGGGGCATATCCATGTACTTTGTCCACAGCGAAGGCCGGCTCAACTATGATCAGTTTCTCGATCCGGCGATGATTCGGAAAGCCAGACGCTACATGACGCTCCACCGGGAAACTCTGGAGACGGCGGAGCGGGACTTCGGGGTCGACCCAGGCGTCATCACGGCCATCCTGCTGGTGGAGACCCGGTTGGGGACCTATGTGGGGAACCGGCGCGTCATCAACACCTTTTCCACCATGGCGGCGCTGTCGGACAGCGCCGTAAGAGACGCGCTCTGGAATGCCATATCCGGAAATACCGCGCTTTCCAGGGACGCCTTCGAAGCCAAGGCCCTTCGGAAATCATCATGGGCCTATGACGAATTGAAGTCATTTCTACGCTACACACGGCGGTACAACATCGATCCGCTCAGCGTCAAGGGCTCTTATGCCGGTGCCTTGGGTTACTGCCAGTTTTTACCGAGCAATATTCTCAAGCTGGGGCGGGACGGCAACCGTGACGGCCACCTGGACCTGTTTGACCATGCCGACGCAATCGCCAGCGTCGCCAGTTACCTGAAACACCACGGCTGGCGGCCGGGTCTTTCGGATCAAAAAGCCGCCGATGTCGTCTACACTTACAATCACAGTCGGTATTATGTCAACACCGTGTTGAAAATTACCAAAAAACTCGAAGGATAACAATGGATACCGTAACCTTTGTCGTCGTTGTCGGCGTTCTTTTCTACATGCTGACCTGCTGGGCCATCATCGATATCGCTCTGAAGGATTTTTCGTCGTTGCCCGTAAAGGCCGCCTGGGGATTTACAGCCTTTATTCCGTTTATCGGGTGGCTGATCTATTTTGCCTTCGGGGCTAAAAAGGGAATGCGGCGGAAAAAGTCGTCAAAAAAAAACGATCCAGTGGAAAATAATGTTTGACAAACTATCGCCGATTCGCTACAAGGCCAAGGTCTTTGAGAGCGATTTGTCGATGCGCTCAATCAATGACGGCCCCATCGTCTAGCGGTCTAGGACGCTGGCCTCTCACGCCAGAAACACGGGTTCGAGTCCCGTTGGGGTCACCAGAACAAAATCAATGGCCTTGCTGATTTTCAGCAAGGCCATTTTTATCGGGTGAGAGCCTATATCGACTTTCGTGATGTTGAGCGGAAGGCGCTGAAGATGAATAGGTTTTTCAACCGGAAAATTCCGGTGTTTCCGACGCAATGGATTCAAACAACAGCACCGGGGTCAGGGCATGGGGTTGTGTCGGATGAATATCAGACGGCTGTGTATAATCCTTCACCGACGGCCTTGATCTTTCCGGATTTTTTGAGGCGGTAGACGATGTTGTAGAGTTTTTCCCTCTGGAAGCCGGTATCCTTTTGAAGATCGTCGAGAGAGACGACGTCTCCGACGGCCTGCATATGCAAATAGACCGTTTGGGTGGCCGACTGTTGTCTGGTTTTCGGTTGACCGGGTTTCGACGGTTTGGATTTTCGGGGCTGCCTTCTCGCCTCCTTTTGGAGGTCGCCTCCCGGTACAACAGCCTCACTCGGCGCTTCAGCCGTTTTCGACGCCTCGGCCTCATCTTTCGTCGGTTCACTTTGAGCCGCCGTCTTTTGCCTGCCGGCGGTCGATTTTTCATTTTCTTTATCCGACGTGTATTGCCTGCGCACATGTTCTTCCAACTGATCCGCAGCAGCCTCGATGACCTTGGCCAGCGCCTTCATGCTCAGGGAGACAGCCTTGGTGAATTCCTCAAATTCTTTCATTGAATATCCTTTTTCAATCCATTAACTCAACTTTCGACTCTCATAGGCCGGTGCCGGGAGGATACGGCCCGCGCCCCACGCGATTTCGTTCAAGTGCCGCTAAAGCTTGCTCCGGGCGGCCCGGAAACTCGCTTGCGCTCAAACAGTCCGGACCGCTGATCCGCCGCGGCGCTTAAGCGGCACTAAAACTCACCGCTGAAGGCGCCCGGACCGTATCCTCCCGGCACCGCTTTCCGGTCACGTCATGAAAGTCGAAAGTTGAGTCCATTAAAATATCAGGTTCAGTTTCCTCTCATTTGAAATCTCATATATCAGATAATCCGGCAAAACAAGCCTATTTTCGTGTTGGGAACGCATCTGAAATGTCCCTTCGGTCTTCGGTCTTCAGTCTCGAAAGGCTGGAGGCCGAAGGGGTGCCCATGCCGAACCGGGCCCCTGGGGGGCCCTTCATCAAAGGTTGCGTCGGGCGGATATGAAAAACTGAGGGGTTGTGGCGGACATTCAGGCGGGCGACTTTCGAAGATCCGTGATGTGGGATTTCAGTTCGGCAATCTCCTTTTCCATCTGCGCTGATGTTTGTTCGTGCTTCTTGAGTTCCTCTTCCTTGAGGGAGAAGGCGGTGCGGCACTCCTCGAGCGCTTTGACGGTTTCCGAGAGGGTCTTGTCCCGGGCGGCGAGGCGGTTACGGCTCTCCTCGAGCGCTTTTGTCGCTTCCGTTATCTTCTTTTTCTGATCTGCAATACATGCCGTCCTTTCCGCGAGTGTACGGCTCAGCGCCGCAATCCGGTCTTTGTCGGCATCGTTCAGCTGTTTAAGGCCGTCGAGACGCACCGACTGCTCGGCGACGGTTTTCCGATGCTCCTCGGAAATGCATCTTTGTGAGGAGACCTCGGCAGTCAAGGCCTCGATCCGTTGTGCCAGGTTCGAGGCCTCTTTTTGGAGAGCGCGGTGGTCCGAATGGGGGACCATGCCCAACGTCGCCATCAAGGATCGTATCGGATCTTTTCCATCATCGCATGGATGGACGGTATCCGTCAGCCAAGGGGCCAATCGGATAACGGCCTGAAACTGCTTTTCAACATAATCCATCAAGGTTTTTCCAGTGTTATACCACGCCGCCGTTTCCTCGATAGCCAGGTCTGTTATCTTTGCGAACATCATATTCTCCTGTTTTCTTCAAAATCCACAATATTTCGGGCCGCGTGTTTCAATTTGCGAACGCAGCTCGTGATGTCGACCGGGAAGCGGCCGAAGGTTGAGTCGCTGAAGTATGACACAGCTTCCATCGCCAAACAAGGAAAATATTGCAACGCACAAAACAGACAACGGCTTGATAAATACAAAACAAATGTCGTTATTTATTTCGGATATGGTTGCATTGCATCAAAAATGATTCGATATCGGACGTGCCGACTTTGCCGGAGGCGAAGCCTGGCGTGTTTATGGATTCAGGCGTTGTCCTGCGGACGCGGCTTCCGCAATAAAGGCATCTGCGAGGCGAATGAGCTCTTCCTCGTCTACGATTTCCACATTATCCGCGGAGCGAACCTCGCCGTTGAGGATCAGAACGGTGCGTGGGTATCCGTGGCCGCCGAAATATTCGGTCATTTTTTCGTGTTCAGTCGAGATGAACCGCATTTTTTCCTGCTGCACCGTCATTTGAAAGAGCGGCATGCGTTCCGTAGCAAGCCGCCGGATAAAGGCCGGCAGGCGCGGTCGCTGTCGTTCCGTGCAGTCGGAGCACCATGCGGCGACAATGTTCAGAACGAAGGTCTCGCCCATAGAGAGCCGTTGGCTGACATTTTCGGGTGTAAGCTCCGGAATGAATACCGGATCGACATCTGGCCGTTTCATGATTTTAAAAATGGATGAGAACGCCAGGACCGGCTGTTTTTCGTCGTCAATAACGAGGGCTTCTCCCCGGAATTTTCGGCCGTCTATCTGATGAATCTCCGCTTTTGCCGTGACGGTGCCCTTTTCAACCGGGCGAAGAAATTTTGTTTCAAGGGATGCGGTCACAAAAGGTGTTTCCGGCGGGACGATACTCTTCAAGGCCATGACCACTGCCGTGTCCGCAAGGCTCACCAGGGCGCCGCCGTGCATGAATCCTCCGCCCTGGGCGAGATCGAAGCCGAAAGGCATGGACAGAATCGCTTTCCCCCAGGCGGCGCTGGTGATGTTCATGTTCAGGAATCTCTCGAAGGGCGCGCACGAGATCCATTGGTTCAGTCTGATCTCATGAGGGCCGGTCGATCGGATCGGTTCAAACCGATTTTTTTGAGGACATAGTTCCTGATTCGAATCGCTCATAACTCCTCAATTGCAGACGCTGTGAACGATGGCGTTTTCGGGGCAGACCTCAACGCACGTACAGCATCCAATACAGTTATCGATGTCGGCTGGAAGACTCTTGCCGTCCTTCAGTTCATAAACGTCCGAAGGGCAGGATTCCATACATTGTCCGTCGCCTTTGCACGCGTCGTAGTCCACATGAATGGTGACGTCCGAACCCTGCCATGTAAATGTCGTCATCTGTTATGATCTCCTTTCACTGCTCTTTGCGACGCACCGGCAGCCGGAACGGCAGGCCGTCCGCCGGGACGCCTATTTTTTTCGACGGTCCCTGATGTAAACAGCGGTGGCGTGTCCGTTGCCGACATCCCGCTCTTCGATCTGGAAAAGTCTTGTTGCGGCAACGAGCTCACCCAGTTTTTTGTATCCGTAGTTTCGGGGATCGAACTCGGAGGCTTGTTTTGCAATATTACTCCCGACAGCGGCCAGATGAGCCCATCCGTTTTCGTCCGAAGACGCCTCCACCGCGTTTCTCAGCAGCGTGACAAGCTTGGTGTCCTGCTTGAGTTCGCCGGTGGTCTTGCGCTGGATGGTTTCGGCATCGTCGTCCTTGGCTCTGAGCACTTCCGTGAAAATGAACTTGTCGCATGCCGCTACAAAAGCTTCGGGGGTTTTTTTTTCACCGAACCCGAAGACGATCAATCCGGCCTCCCGGATCCGCGAGGCCAGCTTTGTGAAATCGCTGTCGCTCGACACGATGCAGAATCCGTCGAAGCGGCTGGTATACAACAGGTCCATGGCATCGATGATCATGGCGCTGTCAGTGGCGTTTTTCCCGGAAGTATATCGGAACTGCTGGATCGGCTGAATGGAATATCTCAGCAGTACTTCTTTCCATCCTTTGAGATCCGGGCTCGTCCAGTCGCCGTAGATCCTTTTGACGTTCGCGGTGCCGTATTTGGCGATTTCGATGAGAAGTTCTTCAATGATGGCGGGCTGGGCATTCTCCGCGTCGATCAGGACAGCCAGTTTTTCGGTTTTGTCGTCGGTCATGATGCTCCTTGAGGTGTTGGGTTCAGGTCTGCGACAAGGCAAACATCCGTCGAAATCCCCATCTTGAGAGGGTGGATACGGCATGATACGGCATTCGATTGACGGGCATGACCATCTGGATTACGATCAGCTTGGCATGAAATGTCCGTGCCGGGGTATCGGCGGCTTCAACGGCCTTCATGGAAAACTCGCTGAAATCGATGGGACAAAGCATCTTTTTGGATGAAAACATGGCGGTCACCATAATGAAAGCCGAAAGTTGATGCATATATTTACGTAGAGCCATAAGTGAAAATATGCAAATATGAACATCGCGTCTTTTTTGCATGCGCTCCGGTGAAGGGATGTGATATGTTTATCGTCAACGCTTCGATACCGTGGCGATCATGTCCAATCTACATGGGAAAATGCAAAAAAGCAAATTGCGGACGACGAAATTTTCCGGGGTATCCGGTAAAAGAGCCGTCGTCCGGTTGACGGTCGATAGAACGCTTCCGATACCGGAGCGAGTCGGGTCGAAGGTGCCGAAGGGCATCAAACCAGACCCTAAAGCGTGATGCATGTGTAACCATTAATTGTTGGACGGTTTCGCAAAGCAGTGGCGATCAGGGCTTGCGAGCGGGGATGCCGGGTATCCAATCCACATCCGGCTTTCACGATGTTGATTGGAAGGCGATGAATGCGCTGAACCCAGAGATCGGGCTTTTGTGGAACCGCCGAGATTGGAGGGTTTATGGATACCACCCATTTTTACGAAATTATCGCCACCAATGCCAGAATTGGAGACTGCTACGAAATCGTCTTCAAAGGGAACCCTACAAAATTCAAAGGGATTCCAATTCCTTCCCGTGAGACGGATGACAAATTCGTGTTTCAGGTACAGGAGCCGCCGGCCCGAAAAGGCATGATGGAGGCCGAGTTCAATGACATCGAATCCATGAAAAAATGTTAGACGACAGGCCGTTCGAAAGCAACCCTTTCATGTGCCGGTAGTTCTTTTCGGGAGACCCCAAAAATAAGAGGATACAGGAATGAACCGTAAAAACAGCGCAAGGCATATCATCATCCCGATCATTCTTCTGTCGGCTTTGGTCTGGTCATTGTCTCAGGCCTTGGGGAGCGGGTCGGGAGGGGCATATCCGAACGCCCGGTTCATCGTTTCGGCCGACTGGCTGAAACAGCACCTGGCGGATGAGGGGCTCGTGATCGTGGACGTTCGGGGAGACAAATATTTCGACGGCACCGTGATTCCCGGTGCCGTTCGGCTTCCCTGGTCGGAATTCCGCTACGACGACATCGATGAAAATCTGGGTGAAAAATTTGCAGGCCCGGACAAAGCCCAACAGGTTCTGGGAAAATACGGCATCACGCGGTCAGACACGGTCCTCCTTTATGATTCGGTCGAACGGGACGGGGGTGCCACCGCCTCCTACATCTTCTGGGTTCTGGATCTGTTGGGGCACGAACGGATGATGCTCCTGGACGGCGGTATCGACGGGTGGCGGGCAGCCGGTTTCGAAACGGCCAAGGCGCCGATTCGACGGGATCCCGTGCTTTACCAGGCGCCGTCGGGTGAGATGAAGCCGTGGGTCCTGGCCGACGGCGAGTTCGTATATCGGCGGCTCGGGGACCCCATGTACCAGATCATCGATGTCCGTTCCCGGGAGGAGTACATTGGAGAAAAGGGATCCCTGGATCTCAGGGGAGAACCGCTCAAGCTCGGCCACATTCCCACCGCGGTCAACGTGGACTACCGTTTAAACTGGGTGGATGAAGAGCACAAAAAGCTGAAGCCGTATGCCGACCTCCGGAAGCTTTACCGAGGTCTCGATTCGAATCGTGCCGTCATTGTTTATTGCGATTCGGGTCGCCGAGGCTCGTTCGGTTATTTTGTCATGCGGGTTATGGGTATTCAGCCGGTGATGTCCTATGAAGCCTCATGGAAGGAATGGGGGGTCCCGGACCGCTTCTATCCGGTGGAACTGGTCGAACGTCGGTTTGGGAGCGATACGCTTCCCGGCGCCTCGGAAACGGCCGTGGGTGAAGGACGCCGAGTCCGTTCGGAGGCCGGATCCGGGGATGCCGATTCCCGTCTTCCCGCTTCCGGCTCGCCCAAGGGCGGTTATGTTTCCTGCGGAGGATGAGGATATGGAAAAGCACGATAAAACGGATTACTGGAATTGGCTGCCGGCCTCCTTCGCGCTTGCCGGTATCATCGTTTTCATTTTCGCCACGTTTGGTCCGCCGGCCTCCTCCAGTGGCTTCGTCAGCCTGCTCAAGGGGATTCTGCAATCGGTCGCTCCGGGATATGTCGGGACCAAGGCCCACTATCAAATGTTGCCGGGCCCCGACTCCTGGGTATTCGCCTTCGTTCTGGGCATGGCGATCGGCGGTTTCATTGCCGGCCGAACCCTGGACATTCCCGTCCGGGATGTACCCGAGATCTGGGAACGGCGTTTCGGCCCCAGCCGGATCAAGCGCTACGCCGCAACGTTTATCGGCGGATTCCTGATTCTTTTCGCTTCCCGCATGGCCGGCGGCTGTACATTGGGGCTCTTTATCTCGGGGTCTACGCAGCTTGCCGTCAGCGGACTCTACTTTGGCGTGCTGATCTTTGCCGTTGCCATGCTCACCGCGCGTCTTGTTTACGGAAATACGGGAAAGGAGGGCACGTAATGACCAAGATTCTGCTGGGGCTGTTTTCAGGAATCGCTTTTGGTTTCGTAATCCAGCGGGTCGGTGCCACCAGTGCGGACAAGATGGCCAGGGCACACCTGATGATGGAATCCGACATCCCGAAATTCATGCTGACAGCGGTCATTATTTCCGCTGTCGGATTGTATGGTCTCCAAACGGCGGGTGTCGGAAGAACCCTCATCCTGCCCACCAGTCTCGTGGCCACCGGGCTTGCAGCCGTGATATTCGGTATCGGCTGGGGCCTGTGCGGGTACTGCCCCGGAACGGCCTGGGCCGCGGTGGGCGAAGGCCGGATCGATGCCGTGTTCGCCTTCCTGGGAGGACTTGCCGGTGCCGCGGTCTTTGCACACTTTCACGAATACCTCGTGCCGGTGCTTTATGATCCCACCAACTTCGGCCGTATCACCCTGGTGGACGGCATACCGGTGAGGCCGGTTGCCGTCTTCCTTCTCGTGGCGGTGTTTACCGGCGCCGTCTGGGCCGTCGATCGGTTGTGGGGGCGTCGCGATGCCGTTCGGTAAAGGGTCGGCTTTCAGGGGTTGGGTTCTGATTGTTGCCCTCGCAACCCTGGGGTGCGATGCCGATGGACCCTCCCCGGGCAACCGTCTCAGGGTTCCCCGGGGATATGTCGACCGCCTTGAGATTCGGCTGGACGGAAGGGTGGTGACATTCGGACCGTTTGTCGGATACTATTTCGCTCCCGACGACCCGCAGGACCTCAGCCGCCTGCGGTTCGTCTGCTTCAACGAAAGGCGTTTCTATACCCGGGATCTGGTGGAAAATGCGTTGCTCTTCACCGGCGAGGCCCGCCTGACCACGTTGCCCGATACAGGGGGCGACATCCCTTCCACGGGCCGGATATCGCCGATATTTTTCCCGGAGGCGCCCAAGGCCTGGCTGGATACCCGGCCTGAACCCGCCGAGGAATGGGTCCATTTCCATTCCGGTTACGATGCCCGGGGTGCGGTGCTCACGGGATATTGGCTTCGGCACGTCGGCGCGGCCGAATTCACCTATGACATGGGGGGACGGGTCGGCGCCGGGAGCCCCCTCTACCATCGGGTTTCCAGAGGCCCGGATCTCGGGTTCGGCCGGATTGTGGAATTCGACCGCGGCCCTTCCTAAAACAACAATCAACGATGGAGGTTTCTACATGCTCGAGGATATCAAGAAGGGATTGATGACGGGGCTGGGTGCGGTTCTGTTGACCAAGGAAAAAATAGAGGAGAGCGTCGACAAACTGGTCAAAGAGTCCAAAATCAAGGAAGAGGATGCCCGGAAGCTGATCGAGGAACTGGCGGGGACCGGCCAGAAGCAGGCTAAAAAAGTGGAAACGGATGTCAGCGATTTCTTCAAAAAGACATTGAGCGGCATGAACGTCGCACGAAAGGACGAGATCGTCGACCTCAAGCGCCGGATCGATGCGCTCGAGGTTCGTCTTTCGGTTCTGGAAGGCCGGGAGGGTGAAGGCGCGTAAATTCCCCTGGGATAGCCGGTGCGATCGGAGAGAATCAGCCTGTTTCCCGATCGTCGGTGGTCGGCGCCAGGACCAGCGCTGTCCGGGACGGCAGGTAGAGGCTGAGAAAATGCCGGTGAATCCGGTCGGTCAACGTATAGTGGATCATGCCGGGATCCTGGCGCGCAAGACCGCCGTAACCTTCGCGGTCGGTGTCGAGGGCGACCCGATAGGCGCCCGGCGCCGCCGGTATCCAGTAGTCGGTGTGGGAGCGGGTGGGATGAAAATTGAATGCAAACACCTTTCCCGCTCTCAGAAAAGCAAGCACCCGGCTGCCTTCATCCAGGTGAAGGAGGAAGATTTCCTGGCCGAACGGTATCTGATATTCGGTCGAGAATGCCGTCAAGTCCCTGTCAAAGGTCGCGAGATGATGATAGCGCAGCAGGGGATCGTCCATCAGATGCCATTGACGTCGGGCGTATCGATATGACCATTGATTGCCCTCGCGGGGAAAATCGATCCATTCGGGGTGACCGAATTCGTTTCCCATGAAATTGAGGTAACCATGTCCCGCGGTGGCCAGGGTCGCCAGGCGAATCAGCTTGTGGAGGGCAATCCCCCTTGCCACAACGATATCCTCGGTCAGTACGGACATATGACTGTAGATGCGGCTTCCCATGAGGCGAAAGATAAGCGTCTGGTCCCCCACCAGGGCCTGATCGTGCGATTCGGCATAGCTGATGGTTTGTTCGTCGGCGCGTCGATTGGTCAACTCGTGCCAGAGGTGCCCCATGGACCAGAATTCATCGGGAGTGTCCTTGGTCAATCGGATCCAGTAGTCGGGGATGCCCATGGCGAAGCGGTAATCGAACCCCACGCCCCCGTCTTCGAGAGGGGCCGCCAGCCCCGGCATGCCGGAAACATCCTCGGCGATGGTGACGGCGGTATCCGAAAGCGTGTGCACGACGCGGTTGGCCAGGGTCAGGTAGGTCAACGCCGCCTCATCCACCGATTCGTCGAAATAATCGTCATAGACGGTAAAAGCCTTGCCCAGTCCGTGGTGGGTATAGATCATGCTGGTGACGCCGTCGAAACGAAACCCGTCGAACCGGTATTCGTCCATCCAGAAACGACAGTTTGACAACAGGAAATGAAGGATGTGGACGTTGTCGTAATCGAAGCAGCGGGAATCCCACGCCGGATGATCGCCCCGGTCGCCCTCGTGGAAATACTGGAAGGGTGTTCCGTCGAATCGGGAAAGCCCTTCGACCTCGTTTTTCACCGCATGGGAATGAACGAGATCCATGAGCACCAGAAATCCCATGCCGTGTGCTTCGTCCACCAATGCCTTTAAATCCTCCGGCGTTCCGAACCTTGAAGAGCACGCGAAAAAATTGGATACCTGGTAGCCGAAAGAGGCATAATACGGATGCTCGGCGACCGCCATGATCTGGAGGGTGTTGTAGCCTGCCCGGCGGATGCGTGGGAGGACGTTTCTACGGAACTCGGCGTAAGAGCCGATTTTTTCGGCGTCCTGGGCCATGCCGATGTGGGTTTCATACACGAGGAGGGGGCCGCGCTGCTTCCGGGGTCTTGGATGTCGCCACTGATGGGGAGCGTCCGGACGCCAGATCTGAGCGTTGAAACTGCCGTTGTCGGGGTTTTGAACCACGCGACGGATCCAGGCGGGAATCCGGTCGCCGCGTCCGCCCGGCCATCGCATCTCGAGGCGATAGAGATCCCCGTGGGCGAGATCCCCGGCATCCAGCGTGATTTCCCAGACACCCGTGTCGCTTATACGCGTAAGTGCGAAGCGATCCATGACCTTCCAGTCCGAAAAAGAGCCTTTCAAATAAATTTCCCGGGCATTCGGGGCCCATTCCCGGAACACCCACCGGCCGTCTTTGAAGTGCATACCGAAATATTCGTGGCCCGAGGCAAAATCGGCGAGCGTTATTTTTCCCGAGGTCAATCGTAGCTCCATTTCATCGGTCCGCACGATGCGTCGGCGAATGACGTCCCGGTATGGGGTCAGAAGCGGGTCTGCCGAAAGTCGGCGGCGGAGCATCCCGTCGATGATCTCCGGGTGCGAATGATCGATATCGTTTTTCGTCATGTTTTCTCCAATCCGGTCATACTTCGATTTTCACGAACCGTTTCGGGGCGCTTGTCCCCCTTTCAGACGTCAGTCTCTTCCCGGTCAACATCACGATGGCCGAAGGCTGAGAACGCAATGCCATATCTTACAGGCTCAAGTCCGTCTCATCAACCGGGAAAACCCTCCTGTCTCGAAAAAGTCACATATCCCGGCAGGGACGACATCCCGTTCAAATACAGTATCGACGTACTCTGGATACCGGTATCGCTGTATAGCGTCCGACAGGATCCAGAATATAATATAGTACCTCAACCGTCGACTTTCGTGATATCGATGTAAAGGGCCTGAAGACAGGAGGGGGATGGGAACGCCGCTTTTCATGTGCATACCGACGGGCCGGTCGCCTCTATTCTGAACCTCTGATTGAAACCCGTTTGAGCGGAGAAAGGGAGATGTAATGAGCATAGAACCCGTTGCGTTGGAAAAACTCTACCATCGCTGTGATCCCGAACAATTTGCTTTCAAAACGACGGACGAACTGGAGAACCTCAGCGAGTTCATTGGCCAGTCACGAGCCGTTGACGCTATCCATTTCGGCGTCGATATTCGACATGACGGCTACAACGTTTTCGCCCTGGGCGATCCGGCAACCGGAAAATTATCCCTTATCCGCGAATTGCTGCGGCTTCGGGCTTCTAAAGAGGATGTGCCTCCGGACATCTGTTATGTCTACAATTTTGATGAAGCCCACAAGCCCAGACACCTGGTCATTCCGCCGGGAAAAGGCAAGAGCCTTGCCCGGGACATGGAGCAGCTGGTGGAGGAGGTTCGAAACGCCCTTCGCGCCGCCTTTGAAAGCGAAGAGTATCAGAACCGTCAGCAGAGCATCAGTCAGGAGCTTCAGGAACAACAGGAGAAGGCTTTCGGTGAGCTGCAGAAAAAAGGTGAAGCTTACAATCTCGCCCCGCTGAGAACCCCTGCGGGTCTTGTCTTCGCTCCGGTTCGCGACGGAGAAGTGATGCCGCCGGACGAGTTCAAGAAGTTACCCGATGCCGAGCGGAAAAAGATCGAGGAAAAGGCCGAGGAACTTCAGCAGGAGGCCATGAAGATCTTTCAGAAGATCCCTCAGTGGGAGCGGAAGATGCGGGAAAAACGGCGCAACCTCAACCGGGAGATCACGGGGTTCACCGTCGGGCCGGTCATCGACGAACTTCGTCGGAAATACGAGGATATCGCGGATGTTCTGAGTTATCTGGATGCTGTTGAAAAGGACATCATTCGAAACGTGCGGAACTTTTTTCAGCCCGATGCGGGACAGCAGAAGGAGGAGGCATCGATGCCGGTGCCGTCGTCCGGCACGGTCGGCCCGGACGGACGGGGAGAAAACCCGGCGCTGAGGCGTTACAAATTGAACATTCTGGTGGAAAACAGCGGATCGGAGGGTGCCCCCGTCGTTTTCGAGCAGAACCCGTCCTATCAGAATCTCGTGGGACGCGTGGAGCACATGGCCCACATGGGTGCGCTGGTGACCGATTTCAATATGATCCGACCCGGGGCGCTGCACAAAGCCAGCGGCGGCTATCTGATTCTCGACGGCTTGAAGCTGCTTCAGCAGCCCTTTGCATGGGAAGGGCTCAAACAAGCCTTGAAAACCCGTCAAATCCGAATCGAATCCCTCGGTCAGATGTACGGATTTATTTCCACCGTATCCCTCGAGCCCCAACCCCTGCCGCTGAATGTCAAGGTGGTCCTTCTGGGCAGCCCCATGCTCTATTACCTGATACGCCATTATGATCCGGAATTCGGAGAACTCTTCAAGGTGGCCGCCGATTTCGATTATCGTATGGATCGGACGCCTGAAAACGAGCAAGCCTACACACGCCTGATCGCCACCATGGCCCGAAAGCACAGGCTGCGCCCCTTCGATCGGACCGGCGTGGCCCGGATCATCGAGCAGGGATCTCGAATGGTGGAGGACGGTCGGAAGCTTTCCGTTCTGATGCGCGTGATCTGCGATCTGTTGAAAGAGGCGGATTATTGGGCCGGCAAGAACGGCAGCGGGACGGTCGGCGCCGCCGAAGTCCAGAAGGCCGTCGATACGGCCATCCATCGTTCGGACCGCCTCCGGGAGATGGTGCATGAGCAGATCCTGCGGGATATCGTTCTCATCGACAGCACGGGAGACAAGGTGGGGCAAGTCAACGGACTGTCGGTGATCCAACTGGGGGATTTCGCTTTTGGACGGCCCAGCCGGATCACCGCCCGGATACACCTGGGCAAGGGCGACGTCGTGGATATCGAAAGGGAAGTGGCTATGGGCGGTCCCATCCATTCCAAGGGGGTCCTGATTCTGGCGGGTTTTCTCAACGGTCGCTTCGCCGTGGATCACCCCCTTTCCCTTTCCGCAAGCCTCGTTTTTGAACAGTCCTACAGTGGTGTGGAAGGGGACAGCGCGTCGTCGGCGGAGTTGTATGCGCTCCTGTCGGCCATCGCCGACGTGCCCATCAAGCAATCCCTGGCGGTGACGGGCTCCGTGAATCAGCACGGGGTCATTCAACCCATCGGGGGCGTCAACGAGAAGATCGAAGGCTTTTTCGACGTCTGCCGATCGAGGGGGCTCACGGGAGACCAGGGTGTTCTGATCCCGTCATCCAACGTGGATCACCTCATGCTGCGGCGGGATGTGATCGATGCTGCGGCGGATGGGAAATTCCGGATCTATGCCGTGGAAACCATAGACCAGGGCATCGAAATCCTGACGGGCATTTCTGCCGGCACCGCCGACGCCGAGGGCAACTATCCTGCCGAAAGTGTAAACGGCAAGGTCCATGCGCGGTTGAAGGAGATGGCTGAAAAACGAATCGCTTTTGGACGAAAAATGCAAGGGGAGAAGAAGGAGGATGCGTAATGAAAGAGGTTTCCATTCGACGGATTCTGGTGGCGTTGGATGCCTCTTCGTCCTGCGTCGAAGGGCTTAAAATCGCCGCAGAAATGGCCGCGCGTCTGGGTGCGGAACTGGCAGGAGTGTTTATTGAGGACATCGATCTGATCCGGGCCGTGGAGTTTCCGTTTACCCGCGAGTGCGGATATTTCGGGGCCGAGGTTCGCCGTGTTGAACCTTATCAGTTGGAAGAACAGCTTCGGGCCCAGGCGGGTCGGATGCGGAAAATTCTCGAGGCCATCGCCACCCAACGGCAGTTGAACTGGAACTTTACCATTATCCGCGGGTCCGTGGCCCGGGAATTGCTGTCACTGGGTACCGATGCGGACCTCATTATCATGGGGCGATCAGGACGCTCTCTGCTGGGATCCAAGCGGTTGGGCTCCACCGTGAAAGAAGTGATCACCCGGAGGAGCGGCTTGACCCTCATTCTTCACCAGAAGACGGCCAAGCCCGATCATCCGATGGTGATTTACGACGGCACGCCGTCCGCCCTAAAAGCCCTGGATGCCGTCACCGTTTTTTTGACGGACGACGAGATGGAAGTATGTGTCTTTCTCCTGGCCGACACCAAGGAACAGGCCCAAAAATACCGAAAGGCGGTTGACGATGCCATGGGGCCTGCGGGGCGTCGGGTAAAGTTTCGACTCCTGATCAGCTCAGATCCGGCGGTGATTGCCCATTTCGCCAATCTTGAAAGCAGCGGCCCGCTGCTGCTTCCGGGAGAACGCTGGCGCACGAAAGCGGAAGAATTGATCGAACTGGTGAAGGCTCTCGATGGGCCGGTTCTGGTGGTAAAATGATTCGGAGACGGGGACATCGGGCGGAGTAGGGACGTTTGGGGCATTCATACATAGCCTGAGCCGCATCGTATACATCCATTCCCCCATGGAAAGCCTCTCCAGATCTGCGCTAATATGAAATCGTATCTGAGAGAAGGGATTCCGACGATCGGTGCGCTGAATGCCT
Source organism: Desulfococcus multivorans (assembly GCF_001854245.1). Taxonomy (GTDB): domain Bacteria; phylum Desulfobacterota; class Desulfobacteria; order Desulfobacterales; family Desulfococcaceae; genus Desulfococcus; species Desulfococcus multivorans. Next base: position 2,022,184 of record NZ_CP015381.1, read on the forward strand.
TGAGGCGTAGATAGACCGGTCGTCGACCTCATGATTCGGATGAAGCCTTTGGCGCAGACTGAAAATGGAGGAAATGATGAAAGCGATCGCGGTCTACCTTGATGACACGCCCGTTCGCTTCACCGATGACGGACGGGTTTTTGTAATCGATGCCATCGCCGTCGTCGCCGAGGGGTTGATCGACAATGCCGAAGCGACGGCTGCGGGCCCTTTGTGGGATGATCTGGTCCGCCGCAATCCGGAACTGATGACATATTGTCGCGAGATTGACGACATGGGAGAGGGGTCGATTCCGGTGGCCGACAGCGGCGGATGGGACAAAATCCACGAAAAGCTTTTCGAGCTTCTGCTGGAGCAGCTGGAATGAGGGCCGCATCAATTCCTGGCCACCAGCCCTTTTTCGATGGCGTAGGCGGTCAAGGCCGACGCGTTGTGGATATTGAGCTTTTGCATGATGTTCGATCGATGCTTTTCAACCGTTTTCGGGCTGATGAAGAGAAACCGGGCAATCTCCTTGCTCGTGTAACCCTCCCCCACGAGCTTGAGAACCTCCCGCTCCCGCTGGGTCAGCGTGTCCCACGGCGTTTCGGACTTGAGTGTTTTTCGACTTTCGATGTATCCTTCCAGGACCTTGCCGGCGATACCCGGGCTGATGAAATTTTTGCCTGAGAGCACGACGTGTATGGCCCTGAGGAGTTCCTCCTGGGTGGAATCCTTGAGACAATACCCTTCCGCCCCCGAGCGAAAGACCTCGAGGATATATTCTTCCGAGTCGTGAATGGTGAGTGCCAGTATCTTGGTCTTCGGCGAAAGGCGCTTGATCTCTTTGAGGGCGGCGATGCCGTTCATTTTCGGCATGGACAGATCGAGCAGGACGAGATCATGACTGCACTTGGACACACACCGTACGGCGGAGAGCCCGTCTTCGGCCTCTCCGGCGATTTCCAGGGCGTCGTCGGACTCAATCATGAGCCGAATGCCTTCTCTGAGAAGCGTGTTGTCTTCAGCGATAATGATGCGCTTTTTTTCCATTTCGAGTCCGTCGTGGTCGGTTTGAATGAGAAAAACGATATAGAGGCTTTAGCAAATCCGGCGAGCAAAGTAAAACGCAACTTTCGACTTTCAGAGGCCGTATCTTTCCGGTCATCGTCATGAAAGTCGAAAGTTGAATTTCGGTTTTGAAGATGCCGGATGGGAAGAGACTGTAGTCAGATATTCCAGAAAACCCATAAGGGCGGCTGCGCAATGATGTCCGGTTCGACTTCACGTGAAAGCGGTGTTTCATGCATCCTGGTCGTTGAGGATAACGATCAGCTTCGAAAAACGCTCTGCGAGGTGCTGGCGGAAAACCTGTCGGGGGTCGCCGTCGTGGCGGCGTCGAGTTGCGAAGAGGCTGTAGCGCGTATTTTCAGGTCGGTCCCGGATGTCATTATTACCGACATTCACCTGCCCGGGAAGAGCGGCCTCGTTTTGACGGAGAAAGTCAAGGCGCAATATCCTTGTCTTCCGGTGATCATCCACACGCAATACACCCTGCCCGAATATCGGGAGGCCGCCGAAGCATTGGGCGCCGATCTTTTTCTTGTCAAGGGGAAAATTCAACTGAATCGACTCTGCCGGCTTATCGGCGGATTTTTGGATTGATAATTCAGCCGACGTCGGTTAAGGTACCAGAACGCCAATGTATCACGCCGAAGCGAAATGCCGATGACCTCAAAAAGCCGATCCCATCAGCTCAGAGCACGCGCCGAAGAACTCCTGAATGACCGATTGTCATGGTCCTCCCGGAATTCAGGGACGGATTCCGACGCCGTGCAGCGTGAACTCCTGCTTTGTCAGATTGAGTTGGAACTCCGGAATAGCGAGCTTACAGCGCGTCATCAGACGCTCGAAAGGCTTCAAGATCATTATCACGCCCTGTTTGATTATGCACCCGTCGCCGCAATGACACTCACCGCCGACGGTGAACTCATAGAAGCCAACCACGCTGCGGCCGATCTGCTGCAGGCTGAAAAGGGATCCCTTTCCGGGGGGCGGTTTGAGCGCTTTATCCGACCGGGGGATCGTCGCCGCTTTCGCCTGCATCTGGAACGGGTATTTGGGGGTGGCGGGCGTCGGATCTGCGAACTGGAGATGAGAAAGACCGACGGCACCGTCTTTTTCGGGCAGATTATCAGCCTGCGTTACGACAGCGGGGGTGAATCGCAATGCCAGACCCTCGTCATCGACATCTCCTACCGGAAGCGCTTCGAAGCGGAAATGGAGGATCGCATTGACGGGCGCACACGGGAGTTGAACGCCCTGAACATGCAACTGGAACAGGAGATCGAGTGGCGCAAGCAGACCGAGGAGCGGCTCGATTCGGAACTCAATTTCCGCACCATCATCGAAGAGAGCATACCTGTGGGAATCTGCGTTTTCGATACCAACGGTCGTCTGATCCACGCCAACAGCCATCTGTGTGATATGCTGGGCTTCTCCCGGGATGAGCTCATCAACATCTATCCGCCGTATCCCTTCTGGCCGGAAGACGATATGCTGTCCCGGATGGAAGAACTGAAGAATTTTATCGAAAGGGATGATGTTTCCGAAAATGTCATTCGGGAATACCGGAAAAAAAACGGCGAACGGCTATGGGGATTGACCTCCCGGATAAAAATGAAGGATTATCACGGAAAGCGTTATGGTATCCTGGGATCGGTCTTCGATATTACGCCGCGGAAAAAAATCGAGGAGGAGCTGAGACTTTCAGAGCGAAAGCTCCGGGCGCTTTCCGTTAAGCTGATGGAAGCCGGAGAATCTGAACGGAAGCGAATCTCCAAGGAGCTTCACGACAGTGTTGGATCCGCTCTTACCGCCGTTCAGTTTGCCATGGAGAGAAAAGTCGGCGAGATGGATGGACGTCCCTGCGAAAAGAAAACCTGCCTCGAGGATATCCTTCTGATGATCCACACCATCGCAGACGAAGTCCGCAGAATATCCAAAAATCTTCATCCGTCGGTCCTGGAAGATCTCGGCATCAAGGCGGCCTTACGAGCCTATGGACGTCAGTTTCAAAAGCTTTATAGAAATATCGCCCTCGACCAGATTGTCGACATGGATGAATCTGCGGTACCCGGCTACCTGAAACTCCTGATCTACCGAATCGTTCAGGAGTCCCTGAACAACGCCGTCAAGCACGGCGGTGCCGACCATGTTCGTCTTGAGCTGAGGCAGAATGACAACACCCTTGATCTGGTCGTCCGGGACAACGGTCGGGGGTTTGATCTTCAGGAGATTCAGAAACGGAATCTGGGCATCGGCGGGCTCGGGCTGGAAAGCATGAAAGAGCGAACGGAGCATGCCGGGGGAATGTTCGAGGTGTCGTCCGCCCCCGGTGTCGGCACCCGGATTCGAGCGGCCTGGACTCTGGATCCGCCCGAAGCTTCAGGAGATCCATAACGTCATTACGGGAGAATATCGCGAAAATCATTAGGGAATGGTGTCAATCCAGGATTTCCTTGACCCTGCCGACGTCGCCGCTTTCGAGGCGCACCTTGATGCCGTGGGGGTGTGTCGCCGATCGTGTCAGGATTGCCTTCACGATGCCGCGGGTCAGTTTTCCGGATCGCTGATCCTTTTTCAGGACGATCAGGACCGATCGGCCCGGAGCGATATCGGCGCGGCGGGTGCCGTCCACGGGGTTGGACGCCTGATGTCCGTCAACCATCGGGGATCGTGACGGCATGCGCTATCGACCGTCCGAAAAGCCGGGAACGATGATGCGATTTTCCCGCTTTTCGTTCATTTGCTCTCGCTGCATCTGTTTGACGTGTTCGACCATATCGGCCAGGGCCTGGTTCATGGCATCCGGAAAAACGTCCATGGCCTGTTTGAAGGTGTCGGCTTCAAGGCGGGCCTGAAGCGGGACCGGCCCCTCAGGGGACATCAGCTCCGTATGCCCGATGAAGATTGGGGAGCGGCTGGGATCTTCAGTGCCGTCCGCGTGAATGGGGACCAGCCTCCGGATGGATGCCACCTTGAAATCGGTGATGGCCTCTTCCCGATAAAGGTTCCGGGTGTCCACCGTAAAATCAATACCGTGTGCTTCTGTTGTGCTCATAGTAATATCTCCAGTGCTTCTTCAAATATAGCGGCGTCCGGCGTCCATGGGGATGACCGGGTTTGCCGCAAGTGAGGCGAAAAAACAACGAACCCCTACGCCCGTCCCCGGTTTTTTGACAACGGGGGCGATGTCGGAGCGGTCCGTTTCAGATGCCGTGGATCCTGATGTCGCCGCCGGCCGGATCCTGTAAGGCCTGAAAGGATCATACACACAAATCCGCCGACTGGCCATACCTATTTTTGGCCTCGACTTTCGAATATCACCCAACTTCCTGAAATTTAAGATTCAACATATAGGCTGAAGGCTGAAGACTGAAGGCTGAAGGGGCACAAGGGCGTCGTTTGGCACAGGTTCATCCCATCGGCTTTTGTAGGCTGAAGGCTGAAGGGGGGATAAGCGTCCAGTTCGGCATAGGCTTACCGCTTCAGCCTTCAGCCTTCAGCCTATTCTTCAGCCTTCCGAAAGTTGAAGCCTTATAATGCCTTGGAAAACGGGGCTTGAGCCGAAAAAAGAAGGGGTTGACATCGGCAGACCCTCAGTTTATAAGTTTAACCTCATTAAGGAAAGTTTCCCGATTGAAAACCGTCGCCGGAAGCGGTCCCCCGCGATGGCGCACGATACATGCCGTGCATGGCACCACCATCCCTCGTTGATTTGGGATCGGCTGAAGATCATCGGCCGGTCCGGCGGCTATTGGAGGACGCATGCAACCCATTCTAGATTCCGATATGATGTCTTCCTGGGCGCCGGGCGTTTTCAGCCTTGTCTGTTTCAGCACGGCTGTTCTGGTTCTGGTGGCGGTGCTGCTGTTTATTTCCGCCTGGCTCGGCGAAAAACGTCCCAACCCCGAAAAATTGAGACCTTATGAAAGCGGGATCATTCCGACGGGTACGGCACGACTGCGATATCCCGTCCCCTTTTTTCTGGTGGCGATCTTCTTTCTCATTTTCGACGTCGAGGGTGCCTACATCTTTTCCTGGGCGGCGGCCTGTGAAAGCATCGGATGGGCGGGATGGATACAGATGTCCTTTTTCATCATCGTTCTGCTGCTGGGTCTGATCTATATCTGGCGGAAAGGAGGGCTGGAGTGGGGTCCGGAAAAACACTAGCCGCTCTGGAGCCGCTGTTTCGACCGGCGGATGCCGTCATCAACTGGGCGCGATCGAGAAGCCTCTGGCCCATGTTTTTCGGTCTTTCCTGTTGTTTCGTAGAGGAGGCGACGGTCATCACATCCCGTTACGACATCGCCCGTTTCGGCGCCGAGGTCTTCCGCCCCTCGCCTCGTCAGGCCGATCTTCTCATCGTATCGGGCACCGTCTTCAAGAAGATCGCTCCCGTGGTGCTGCGTCTCTATGAGCAGATGCCCGAGCCCAAATGGGTCATCTCCATGGGATCCTGTTCGAACACCGGGGGGATGTACGATGTCTACTCGGTGGTTCAGGGCGTCAACCAGATCCTGCCGGTGGACGTCTATATCCCGGGATGTCCGCCGCGTCCCGAGGCTGTCCTTCAGGGGCTGACCCTTCTCCAGAAAAAGATCGAAGAGACCGAACGTCCCAGCCGACCCGTTTTTCATCTGGGCGGAGGGCGCCAGGGCACCCAGGCACCCGTTCTCGTGGACGGCGTGACCAAGTCCCGTGATCCAAGAGGACCGGGCATGACGGGAACCGTCATCCGCGGTTCGTCGGTGACACCCCCCGGGTTTCCGGAAAGCCGGTCGGATCTCATGTGGACCCCGGAGCCGAACCGCATCGTCCTCGGTGAACACGAAAAGTCACTCTCCGAAACGCTTTCAGCGCGATTCGGGAGAGGCGTCAAAGCACGGCCGACGACCTCGGACATCCTGACCCTCGACGTCGACAAAGATCAGATCAAGCCGCTGCTCAGATATCTGAAAACCGAATCCCCCGTGCGGTTCGAGCGGCTCGACGACCTTACAATCATCGACGAGTCGGCCCGCCGCGATCCTTCGGCATATCCCGATTTCACCCTGGTGTACCATCTCCTGGCCTTCGACCCCGCCACCCGGGTCCGCATCAAGGTTCCGCTGTACGGCGACATCCCCTTCACCGAGACCGTCACCGACATCTGGCCGTCAGCCGACTGGTACGAACGGGAGGCCTTCGACATGTTCGGGGTTCGCTTCGAGGGCCATCCCAATCTTACGCGCATCCTCATGCCGCCGGACTGGGAGGGACACCCCCTTCGAAAGACCCATCCCGGCAGGGCCACCGACATGGCGCCTTACACCCGCGAAGACGCTGCGACAAAACAACCGCTTGACGGCGGTTTCTACATCCGGCAACCGGGAGCCGGGGAATTGATTCTCAACGTCGGTCCCCACCATGTCAGCACCCATGGACTCCTGCGCTACATCCTCTCTCTCGACGGGGAAGAGATCACCCGCCTCAAGATGGAAATCGGCTATCACCACCGGGGCGTGGAAAAGATCGGCGAACGACAGACATGGCATCAGTTCATCCCCTACACCGACCGGGTCGACTACCTGGCCGGCGCCGCCAACAACCTTCCCTACGTCATGGCGGTCGAGCAGCTGGCGGGCATCCGCGTACCGGATCGGGCCCAGTGCATCCGGGTGCTTCTGAGTGAGCTTTTCCGGCTGAGCAATCACCTTGTTTTCGTGGGCACCTTCGCCCATGATCTCGGCGCCATGACGCCGACGTTCTACTGTTTTCGCGAACGGGAGATGATCCTCGACATCGTCGAACTCATCACCGGCGGCAGGCTCCATCCCTCATGGTTCCGCATCGGCGGTACGGCCGCCGACCTGCCTTCGGGGTGGAAGGAGAAGGTCGACGAATTCGTGCGGATCTTCCCCGGAATGATCGATGAATACGAAGCCCTGATCACCCGGAACCCCATTATTCGCGCCAGAACCGTGGGCGTCGGGCGGATCTCCCTGGCCGACGCCAAGGACTGGGGGGTCAGCGGACCGAATCTCAGGGCCTGCGGTCTGGCATGGGACCTTCGCAAGCAGTTTCCTTATTCGGGGTACGAAAACTACGATTTCGAGGTTCCAACGGCCGTGGGCGGCGACTGCTTTGACCGTTACGTGGTGCGTATCGAAGAGATGCGCCAGAGTCTCTCCATCATTCGTCAGGCCGCGGCCAACATGCCCGAAGGCCGGTGCGTCACCGACGACTATCGGTATGTGGTTCCGAAACGGGCTGACATGTTGAAGGATATCGAAAGCCTGATTCACCATTTCGTCAACGTTACCCGGGGCCCTAAAATTCCCGGAGGCGAGGCCTACGTCTGCTGTGAAATCCCGCGGGGGGAGCAGGGGTATTACGCGGTAAGCGACGGGTTGGGGTATGCCTACCGGATGCGCATTCGAAGCCCCGGTTTCGCCAACGTACAAGTGTTGCCCATGATGGCCGAGGGGTGGTCCGTTTCGGATCTCATTGCCATCATCGGGTCGGTGGATTACATTTTACCCGACATCGACCGTTAGAATCATTCAATCAACCTTCAATCTTACGGAGTGTACAAGGACGAACGGATGCCGACCGATGCCCAGAAAGACTCTCTGGAAAGAGAAATCCAGGCCGCCGACCACCCCCGGGAACTGGCCGTGGACGTTATGGCCGCCCTCCAGGACCGGGATGGATACCTGAGCGATGCGGCCGTGATGGAGACGGCGCGTCTCCTCGGCATGGATCCCGTCGAGGTGGAGGAGTTGGCCACCTTCTACACCTTCATCTATCGCGAACCCGTGGGCCGTTACGTCATTCACGTATGCGACAGCGTCGTCTGCTGGATGGAAGGATCGGAGACGATCGGTGGGCACCTGATGGGGACGCTCGGCATCGGCATGGGCGAGACCACGCCCGACGGCCTCTTCACCCTCCTGCCGGTCTGCTGCATCGGCTATTGTGATCGCGCCCCCGCGATCCTGGTCAACAGAAAAGCTTACGGGCCCCTGACCATTGCCGATCTCGACGCACTCATCGACAGGCTCAGGAACGCGGCGGATGCCCCGGGAGGGGAAAACCCAGGAGAGGAAGAATAGACGCCATGTATCCCCAGATTCTCCTCCGGAACCGAAAGCCCGACCGGATAGCCACGCTTGCGGAATACCGTGCCGGCGGCGGCTATGAAGGGCTCGTCCGTGTGCTCCAGCAGCGATCCCCCGCCGAGGTGCGGCAGGTGCTTCTGGACGCGATCCTCCTGGGCCGCGGAGGAGCGGCCTTTCCCGCGGGCATGAAGATGATGACCGTGGCCGAGGATGCGCCTTTTCCCAGGTATCTCGTCTGCAACGCCGACGAGATGGAGCCGGGAACCTTCAAGGATCGGGTGCTCATCCATGCCGATCCGCACCAGCTTATCGAGGGGATGATCCTGGCGGCCTATGCTATTTCGGCGGAGAAGGGGATCATTTTCATCCGGCCGGAATACGAGAGCGCCGCCCGGATTCTCGAACGGGAGATCGGGATTGCCCGGGAGGCCGGATTCCTCGGCCGGAACATACTGGGCAGCGGCATCGATGTCGAGATTGTGGTTCATCGCAGCGGCGGGCGCTACATCTGCGGCGAGGTGACCGCGCAGATCAATGCTCTGGAGGGTCGGCGGCCCAACCCCAAACAGCCGCCGCCCTATCCGACGGAAAAAGGGTTGTGGGGAAAACCCACCGTTCTTCAGAACGTGGAAACCCTTTGCTGTATTCCGCACATCCTCAGAAACGGCGCCCAGTGGTTCAAGGATCTGGCTTTGACGGAAAGCGGCGCCGGAACGAAGATCTTCGGGATCAGCGGCAAAGTGAATCGGCCCGGTTGCTACGAATTGCCCATGGGGGTTCGCCTCAGCGAGATCATCGAGGACTACGCCGGGGGCATGAAGAACGGCGGCGAGTTCAAGGCCTGCCTGCCCGGCGGCGCGTCCACGGGCTTTCTCACCCGGGAACACTATCATATCGAGATGGACTTCGACGCGCTCAAATCGGTCGGCAACCGACTGGGGACCGGTGCCGTCATGGTCTTTGACCGGGATACCTGCCTGGTGGCCGCCACCCTCAATCTTATCGAGTTTTTTGCCCGGGAGTCCTGCGGATGGTGCACGCCCTGCCGCGAAGGGCTCCCCTATATCCGCGAAATCCTGTGGCGTATCGAAACCGGAAAAGGCACGGCTGAAGACATTCCGGCGCTGAAGAAAATCTGTAAACATCTCTGGTATTCGTACTGTGCTTTCGCGCCGGGCGCCGTCTCGCCGGTGGAAGGGTTGCTGACCCACTTCGAGGGTGAGGTGGCGGCCCACATCAACCAGAAGAAATGCCCTTTTAGGAACAGCTGACCATCCATGCCGAAACTGACCATCGACAACAGGGAAGTGACCGTCGAACCGGGAACCAAGGTCATCGAGGCCGCGGCGCAACTGGGGATCATGATTCCCCGGTTCTGTTACCACCCCGCTCTGGGCGCCGTAGGTGCCTGCCGCGTCTGTGCCGTGAAGGTGCTCGCGGGACCGCCCCGGACGACGGGGATCCAGATGAGCTGCATGCTCGAGGCCCGGGACGACATGGTGGTGTCGACCACCGACGCGGAGGCCGTCGATTTCCGACGGCATATCATCGAATTCCTCATGCTCAACCATCCCCACGACTGCCCGGTGTGCGACGAAGGGGGCCACTGTCTCCTTCAGGACATGACGGTTTCGGGTGGACACGGCATTCGGCGATACAAAGGCAGGAAACGCACGCATGCGGACCAATACCTGGGGCCGCTGATTCAGCACGAGATGAACCGCTGCATCCAGTGCTACCGCTGCGTCCGTTTCTACCGGGAATATGCCGGCTACACGGATCTGGGCGTCATGGGCATCGGCTCGAGGGTCTATTACGGCCGGTACGAAGAGGGCGTTCTTGAAAACCCGTTCGCCGGCAATCTTGTCGACATCTGTCCTACAGGGGTCTTTACGGACAAACCCTCCCGTTACAGGGGACGCCGATGGGATTTCGAACGATCGCTTTCGGTCTGTATCAACTGCTCCCTGGGATGCCGTACGATCGTCTGTTCCCGCTACCGCGAAGTGGTCCGCCAGGAGGCCGGATTCAACCCCGACGTCAACGGCTATTTCATCTGCGACCGGGGGCGGCACGGCTTCTATTACGCGTCCGCGAAGGATCGACCCCGCAAGGCCGTGGTTGACGGGAATGCCGTACCCGCGGCGTCGGCCGCCGAGGAGGCCGGAAGACGCATCGACCGGGTTCGCAACATCCACGGCGGGCAGGCTGTTGCCTGTGTGGGGTCTCTCCGGAACAGCCTGGAAAGCCAGGGCACGCTGAAAGCCGTCTGCAAGGCCCGGGGCTGGCAAGGGCCGGTTTTCTTTGACACGGCAGATGCAGCGGCGTGCACGGCGGCCGCCGTTGCCGGTCTGAATCGGCGCACCGCCGTTGCCATGCCCCGGTTGGCGGAAGCAGACCTCATCGTGGTCCTGGGCGCCGATCCCGTGAACGAGGCCCCCATGGCGGCGTTGGCCATGCGACAGGCCGCAAGGGCCGGCGCGGCCGTCATCGTCCTTGACCCGCGGCCGACAGTGTTGCCCATGCCGTTCACACACATACCGCTGCGGCCGGAGGAGATCGGCCCTGTCTTCGCATCGGCCGTCGGTATGGGTGAGGATGCCGAACCTTTGCCGTTGGCGGCTGTTGAAAAACTGCGGGCGCTCGTGGCCGAGAGCCGGCGGCCCGTCATCGTCTGTGGAGCGGATGTTGTTCCCCCAACGCTGCCGACCATTGCCGCCGACGGCGTGTCGCACCTTCAGGATTCCGGAAAATCCGCGGGTCTGTTCTACCTGCTTTCCGGACCCAACGCCATAGGAGCGGCGCTGTTCACCGACGGTGTTCCCTCGGTGGACGACGTGGTGGCCGACATCGAAGCCGGCCGGGTTCATGCGCTGGTGGCGGTGGAGAACGATCTTTTTCACCGATATCCGGATCACCACCGCCTGAAAAAGGCCCTGGACGCTCTGGATGTTCTTGTGGTTGCAGACTACCTCGACCATCCGTTGTCGCATCGCGCCGATATTTTTCTGCCGTCGGCCACCGTTTTCGAAGCCGGCGGCATCTTCGTGAATCAGGAAGGGCGGGCTCAGCGGATTTCACCGGCATTCAAGGGGGGCACACCCCTCTCTCAAATCACCGGCGGCGCTCATCCCCCCCGGGAATTCACAGCGGACATCCCCGGCAGCGACGCCGCTCCGGCATGGGCGATCATCGCAAAACTGGCCGGCGACGCCTCCCTGGACCCGGCATCCCCGGGTGACCGCTATCCGTCCCTGACCGTTCTGGACGATTGCCGACCGTTTCCCGAGGACGGCATCCTGCTCGACAGGACCCTCGGTCTGTCGACGCAAATCCCGCCGTCGGCTGCGTCCGGCACCATTGCCGGGGGAGACGACATCCTTGTCATTACCACGGACCTGACCTTCGGCACCGAGACGCTCTCCGCCAGATCCGCCTGCCTGAATGCGGCGGCATCGGCGCCAAGCGCCGTGATGCACGACGCCGATGCCGGCGAGATGGGACTTTCGAGCGGCGATATCGTCATTATCCAAGGCACATCGGGGCGGCTGTCCATCCCCCTGCGGACGACCGCCGAGATGGCCCGCGGCGTCCTGGTGATTCCGCGGCATCACCGCGTTTCCTGGCAGGTGCTGGGAAAAAACATGGCGGGCATCGACAGAAAGCGGATTCAGAAAGGCTGAAGAAGACGCGATGACGATCGCTTCCGAGATGCGGCATCGGGACATGGAGAATAATCAGGACGCAAAGGCCCGGTGGGGGCTCAGCCCGAAGCCTTCGGCCCGATAACATTATACTTTTGGACCGTTAAACCTATGTTGAACTGGATCGCCGGATTTATCGTTTTGTGGGTTAAGATCACAGTGGTGCTGACCGTGCTGTTGCTGTCGGCGGCCTATCTCGTATGGGCCGAGCGGAAACTCCTGGGACGGCTTCAGGTCCGGCTGGGGCCGAACCGGGCAGGAAAATTCGGTCTTCTCCAGCCCATTGCCGATGCGCTCAAGATGCTCTGTAAGGAGGATATCGTCCCTTCGGCGGCCGACCGCGTGATCTTTCTGCTGGCGCCTGCGGTGGTGGCCCTGACGGCCTTGCTGATGTTCGCCGTCGTGCCCTTCGGCCCGCCCGTGGTAATGTGGGGCCGGGAAATTCCGCTGGTGGTTTCCGACATCAACGTGGCGCTCCTCTACGTCTTCGCGCTTTCGACCCTCGGGGTCTACGGCGTGGCGTTGGGCGGGTGGGCTTCCAATTCCAAGTTCGCGCTGTTGGGGGGTATTCGCGGGGCGGCCCAGATGATCAGCTATGAACTGGCTCTGGGGCTCTCCCTCATCCCCGTGGTCATGACCGCGGGCTCCTTCAGTCTGGTGGAGATCGTCAACGCTCAGGCGGATATGCCGTTCATTGTCTTCCAGCCCATTTCCTTTATTATTTTTTTCATTGCCGCCATGGCCGAGAGCAAACGGATCCCGTTTGATCTTCCCGAGGCGGAAAATGAGCTGGGGGCGGGGTTTCACACGGAGTACAGCGGGATGCGCTTCGGTCTCTTTTTCATCGGCGAGTATGTACACATCCAGGTGCTTGGGGCGCTCACCGCCGTCTTTTTTCTCGGCGGCTGGCGCGGTCCCTTCTTTCCGGGGCCGGTCTGGCTCTTCATCAAGATCATTTTTATCGCCTTGGTAATGATCTGGATCCGGGGGACGCTTCCACGGCTTCGATACGACCAGCTCATGGCCCTGGGCTGGAAGGTGCTGATCCCGGTCGCCCTCCTCAATATCCTGGTCACCGGCGCCTTTGTGCTGATCTGAGGAAACAGGAAGAGAAGCACAGGAAGAGAAGCATAGACATGACAGATGTTTTCGATGCCATTAAAGCGATCGGCAGCGGGTTCGCCACCACCTTCCGGCACCTCTTCCGGCGCCCCATAACCGAAGGGTATCCGGAATACAAGCGGCCTTTGCCTGAACGATCCCGGGCCCGAATCATTCTCACCCGTGACCCGGACGGAGGGGAGCGGTGCGTGGCCTGCTATCTCTGCTCGGCGGTGTGTCCGGTGAGCTGCATTTCGATGCAGTCCGCCGAAAAAAGTGACGGACGGCGGTACGCTCGATGGTTCCGCATCAATTTCGGACGGTGTATCTATTGCGGGCTCTGCGAGGAGGCCTGCCCGACCTCGGCCATTCAGTTGACGCCGGATTTCGAGAACTGCCGGCAGGACATCCTTACGCTCGTCTATGAGAAGGAAGACCTTCTCGTGGACCACTGCGGCAAGGATCCGGCGTACAATTTCTACCGGCACGCCGGTATTGTCACCCGTGAAGCGGCCAAAGGCGAACACATCGGGGAGGACCCGCCGGTCAACATCAAAAGCAATTTGCCGTAAAGGGATCACATGACGATATATTCAACCCTATTTTATATCCTGGCGGCGGTTATCCTGGCTTCGACGGCCATGGCCGTCAGTCGTCGCAATCTGGTTCATGCGGTCATCTACCTGGTCTTTTCGTTCTTTGGGAGCGCGCTCCTCTTTTATCTCTTCGGAGCGCCGCTTCTGGCCGCCCTTGAAGTCATTATCTATGCCGGGGCCATCATGATCCTTTTCCTGTTTATCGTGATGATGCTTCGAATGGAGGGGATTGAGGAACGGTTGTTTCCACTCAGGCAGTGGCTTCCGGCCATGGGAGTCTGTTTCGTCTACGGGCTGGTTCTGGTGCTGCTCATCACCGCCGACACGACGGGAACAGCACCCATGACAGCCGCCGCCGTCGACCCGTCAACCTTCGGTCAGTTTTTGTTTCAGCGCCACTGGCTGGCCGTCGAGATCGTCTCCATGCTGCTGCTGATCGCCCTGGTAGGCGTACTGAGACTGGGCAAAGACGCCGGAAAGAAGCCGGAGCGGGAAGGGGAGGTGAGGCCATGATCGTACCGTATCATCATGTTCTGATTCTGGCCGGCCTCCTTTTTCTCACAGGGATGTTCTGCCTGGTGACCCGACGCAACCTGATCATGATGGTGCTCGGGCTCGAGATTATGCTGAATGCTTCGGCCGTGGCTTTTGTGGGGTCCGCCCTCCAGTGGCGGCACCTGGACGGTCAGGCCATGGCGATTTTCATCATCGCGGTGGCCGCTGCCGAGGTTTCAATCGGACTGGGGCTCATTGTCTGGATCTATCGGCGGACGGGCACCGTGGATGCCGGATGCATCGAAACCGATGCCTGCCGGATCGACTGACCCCAGGTAATGCATGAAATGACCGGAGCGCCTATCATGATGACTGCCATACAGACCGCAAACACCCTGTCCACCACCGCCTTCTGGGCGGCAGCGACAGCGTCCCTTTTGCCGCTTCTCGCTTTCGGAACGATCATGGTTTTTTTCCTCAAAAAACCGAAATGGGCGGCGTGCATCTCCATTGCCGCCGTTTCCGGATCCCTGGTCGCCGGCGGGATCCTTGTGGTGCGCCATTGGGGTATGACGGCGCCGGTCGAGTGGTCCGTATCCTGGGCGGTGTCCGGCGACGTGTCGGTCCCATTCGGTTTTCTGATCGATCCCCTGAGCCTGCTGATGCTGGTCATTGTCACCGTCATCTGCTTTCTGGTACAAATCTATTCGCTGGGGTACATGGCCGGAGATCCCGGATTCGGACGGTATTACGGGTGCATGTCCCTCTTTGCCTGGGCCATGATCACCCTCACCCTCTCCGCGACCCTGCTGCAGCTCTATATCTTCTGGGAACTGGTGGGACTGGCCTCGTACCTGCTGATCGGGTTCTGGTTCGAAAAGTTCAGCGCGAGCACGGCCGGCAAGAAGGCCTTCGTCATGACGCGGCTGGGCGACGTGGCCCTTTTCATGGGCATCATCCTGATCCTGCTCCACCTGGGCAACGTCAATATCCGCCAGATCAACGGTCCGGAGGCGGCCGCGGCCATGTCGCCGGCCATGATCACCACGGCGGCGCTCCTGGTCTTCGGAGGGGTGATCGGCAAAAGCGCCCAGTTTCCGCTGCTGACGTGGCTGCCGGACGCCATGGAGGGTCCGACCCCGGTAAGCGCGCTGCTTCACTCGGCGACGATGGTGGCCGCCGGTGTCTTCCTCTTCGCGCGGATCCATCCCTTCTTCAGCCTGTCGCCCACGGCCATGACCGTCTGCCTCCTGGTCGGAACCGTGAGCATGCTGCTGTCGTCGACCATGGCCATGGTCAGCCGGGACATCAAGCAGGTGTGGGCCTATTCCACCATCAGTCAACTGGGTTTCATGATCATGGGCCTTGGGGCCGGGGGGTATTTCGCCGGCGTCTTCCACCTCGCCACCCACGCGGGATTCAAAGCCCTGCTCTTCCTCTGCTCGGGCGTTTTTATCCACGCCTTTCACACCAACGACATGTTCGAGATCGGAGAGGCCGGCGGCCGGTCCCTCCGGGTGCCTATGCTCTGCATGGTGATCGCCGCCGCTGCGCTGTCGGGTCTCCCGCCGTTTTCGGGCTTTTTCAGCAAGGAGGCGATTATGAGCGCTCTGGCGGCCCACAGCAATCCCGTATGGCTGTGGATGGGGCTTTTCGGTGCATTCCTGACCGCCTATTACACCTTTCGCCTGATATTCGTCATTCTCTCCCCCCGGAACGCGTCCCGGAAAGCCCGCGGAGAAGATTCCGCCGAACACCGGTTCATGGCGGGGCCGTTGCTGATCCTGGCTGCCGTCACCGTTGTCCTGGGCTTTTTCAACCTCGAACTGGCGCGCTTTCTTGGCTACGGCAAGGTCCACGTGGAAGCCCACCACGGCCGGCTTCTCTACGCCGCCCTGGGCGCCGCCTTCTCGGGTCTTGCTCTCGCCTGGATCGAGTTTGGTCGGCGGGGCGCGGCTCAGGAGGGTTTTGTCGAACGGATTCCACCGCTTTTTGAGCTCTTCGCCGAGCGATGGTATATCGATCGGTTCTACCGAAAATTCCTGGATACCGTCATTTACGCCGGCATCTCGAGGAACTGCACCGAGAACGACCGGCGGGTGATCGACGGCGTCGTCGACGGTATCGGAAAGAGCGCTGCGGCAGGCGGACGTCTTCTGGCCGGCCTTCACCTGGGTATGATCCAGTACAAACTGATGGTGATGTTCGCCGTGATATTCATGCTGGCAATTTACTTCTTCTTTTAGGGTGATGATCTGATGCATACGGAGTTAGCCGAATTTCCATTTCTCTCCGCCATCCTCACGAGCTGCCTGGTGGGGCTCCTCGTGATCATGGTGCTGCCCGGACACCGGACCCGCGAGATCAAGTGGGTCAGCGCGGGCTTTTCCGGCGTGACCCTGATCCTCTCGGTCTACCTGTTCGCGGCCTACGATCAGGACCTGGGCGGTTTCCAGTTCGTCGAGCGTATGGCGTGGATTCCCCGGCTGGGCATCTCCTACTATAACGGCGCCGACGGATTCAGTCTGCCGATGCTGCTTCTGACCGGCATCGTCTTCTTTACAGGCGTTCTGACCATGTGGGAGCTGGAGCACCGGGTCAAGGAGTTTTTCGCCCTTGTGTTTCTCCTGGTGACGGGTGTCTTCGGCATGTTCATGGCCCTCGATCTCTTTTTTATCTTCGTCTGGTTCGATGTCTCCCTTTTTCCCATGTATCTCCTGATCGCGGTATGGGGCAGCACCCGCAAGGAATACGCCGCCATGAAGCTGACCCTCTATCTCCTGGCCGGAAGCGCCCTGATCCTGCCGGCCATCGTTTACCTGGTGGTTCAGGCGGGAATGGGAACCTTCGACCTGGTGGCATTGAGCGCCGAAGGGACCCTCGGCCCGGGGGTTCAGAAGTTCGCCTTTCTGCTGCTCTACATCGGATTCGGGATCCTGGCGGGCGTATGGCCGTTCCATACCTGGTCGCCGGTGGGTCACGTGGCCGCGCCCACGGCGGTGAGCATGATCCATGCCGGGGTGCTCATGAAGATCGGCGCTTTCGGCGTGCTTCGGGTGGGGATGTTCCTGTGCCCCGAGGGGTGGCAGTTCTGGGCGCCGCTCATGGCGCTGCTGGCCACCGTGGGGATCGTCTACGGCGCCTTTGTGGGCCTCAGCCAGACCGACCTCAAGTACTGCATCGGCTACTCCAGCGTTTCCCACATGGGGATTGTGGGGTTGGGCCTCGCCACCATGACCGCTGACGGCATCAACGGCGCGGTGTTCCAGATGTTCGCCCACGGGGTGATGACGGCGCTCTTCTTCTCGTCGGTCGGGTATATCTACGACCGGACCCACACCAAGATCATCGCGGAACTCGGGGGGCTGGGGCGGGTGATGCCCGTGGCGACCACCTATTTCATCATCGCGGCCCTGACGGGCATCGGGGTGCCCTGTCTGGCCAGCTTCTGGGCCGAACTTCTGGTCTTTATCTCGTCGTTCAAGGTCTACCCCGTGTACGGTATCCTCGCCGTTTCGGGGCTGGTGGTGAGCGCGCTCTTCATGCTCCGCGTCGTTCAGCGAACCTGCTACGGCCCGAAGAACGAAAAATTCGCCCATCTGACGGACGTATCCTTCACTCTGGGCATTCCCCGGATGATCCTGGTGTCGGTCATCGTGCTCTTCGGCCTTTTCCCGTCCCTCATGCTTGACGTGATCCGGACGGCGACAATCCCATTTCTTCATAGGTTGCCATAATGAACTGGATGATTTTCAGCCCTGAAATCTGCTGCCTGGTAACGGCGCTGGTGTTCCTGTTTCTGGCCATGGCGCCGACGGATGCCCGGCGGGATTACATCGTGGCGGTCGCCCTGACCGGCCTGGCCGTGTGCATCTCCCTTGCCGGGCTATATGCGGCGGGCGAGCTGTTTCACGGCACCTACCGTGTCGATCTCTTCTCCCAGGTCTTCAAGTCCCTGCTGCTCATGGGGCTTTTCCTCGTGGTCTTTATCAGCTCGGGCCTTTCCGGCATCGAACACCGGTATCATCCGGAATACTACATGCTCCTCAGCATCTGCACCCTGGCCATGATGATGCTGGTGAGCGCCGTCCATATATTGACACTTTACGTGGCCCTGGAACTGTCGAGTTACAGTCTGTATATCCTTGTTTTTCTGAGAAAAGGGCGTGATCAGGGTGTGGCCTCGGGCATGAAGTTCTTCCTCATCGGGGCGTCGGCATCGGCCACCATGCTTCTGGGTCTGGCCCTGCTCTACGGGGCGACCAACGCCGCTTACTTCCGGGTCATGGTAGAGGTCATTCCCGGCGTGATCCATCAGCCGGAGGTCATTCTGGGGCTCGCTCTTTCGCTTTCGGGATTCCTCTTCAAGATGGCGGTCTTTCCGTTTCATTTCTGGGCGCCGGACGTCTACGAGGGCGCGGCCCACCAGGTGGCGGCCTATATCTCCACCGCCTCGAAGGTCGCCGTAATCGCCGTACTGCTCCGAATGGTTGCCCTCAGCGGAGGAGAGAGTACCCACCTCGTACATTTCCTGGCCGTCCTGGCCATCATCTCCATGACCGTGGGAAACCTCACCGCGATCGCCCAGAAGGATCTCAAACGCCTTCTCGCATTTTCCAGCATCGCCCATGCCGGCTATGTACTGGTGGGGATTCTCTGCATCAGTCCGGAAGGCAACGTCAGTGCCATGTTCTACGCGGTCACGGTACTGCTCCTCAAATTCACCTGTTTTCTGGTGGTGATCCAGACGGCCTTTGACGGCGAAAACATTGATATCGACCGCCTTGCCGGACTTCACCGCCGGTCCCCGATCATGGCCCTGGCGCTCATGACGGCGCTGTTCGGGTTGGCCGGCATTCCGCCGACCATCGGGTTCACGGGCAAGCTCCTCATCTTTGTGGCGGCAATGGAGAAAGGCTATTTCGCCCTGGTCCTCATCGCCATGTTCAACGTCGTGATCTCTCTGTACTATTATCTCCTCGTCGTCCGGGCGGCCTATCTCCTCGATCCCCCGGAAGGAGCGGGCCCGCTTCCCGCCATGCCCGGCGCCAAAATCCTTGCCGGCACCCTTGTCGCCGCCATTGTGATCCTGGGCATCTACCCCACGCCCCTCCTGGATCTCATCCAGGCTGCGGCCACGGCGCTGGGGTAGACGTTGCCCGAAGTATTCATGTTTTTTTCAATACAGGCCTTGAACGGCCGTGAATTACGATTGGCTTCAGTGCCCTTCCCCAACGCGAGAGGGTAGGGCCGGGAGTGGAAAAAACAGGTTGGCGGTTCAAATCGCATCCGTGCCGTTTTGGAGGATCCTGAAGATGGCGTCGACCTGCCGGCAGAGCGATACGAACTGCTCGGGATAGAGAGACTGGGCCCCGTCGCTCATCGCCTTGTCCGGTTCATGGTGGACCTCCACCATGAGGCCGTGGGCGCCTACGGCCACCGCCGCCCGGCTGAGCGGGATGACCTGGTCGCGGCGGCCTCCGGCGTGGCTGGGATCGATGATGATGGGTAGGTGGCTTTCCTTTCTCACCACGGGCACGGCCGAGACGTCCAGCGTATTCCGGCTGTGGTTGACAAAGGTGCGCACCCCCCGCTCGCAGAGAATGACCTGCGTATTTCCGCCTTCGAGGATGTATTCCGCGGCCATGAGCCATTCGTCGATGGTGGCGGCGAGGCCGCGCTTCAGGAAAATTGGCTTCCGGGACCGACCGGCCCGCTTGAGGAGGCTGAAATTCTGCATGTTCCGGGTGCCGATCTGGATGATGTCGGCATAGGCCTCCACGAGATCGAAGGTCTGATCATCCATCACCTCCGTGACGATGGGCATGCCGGTGACTTCGCGCACCCTGGCCATGATCTTGAGGCCTTCCTCGCCCATGCCCTGGAAGGCGTAGGGAGATGTCCGGGGTTTGAAGGCGCCGCCCCGGAAGATGTGAGCGCCGGCGGCCTTGACCTTTTCGGCGATGGTGAGGGCCTGCAGCTCGCTTTCGATGGCGCAGGGGCCTGCCATGAGTGTGAGCCGGCCGTTGCCGATCGCGACATCACCAACGGTGACGATGGTGTCTTCGGGCTGGGTTTCCCGACTGACGAGCTTATAGGGGCGCGTGATGGGGACGGTGTCCTTCACGCCGGGAATTCCCAGAAACAGCGCGGCATCCACCGGCCCCTTGTTTCGAAGCACGCCGATGGCCACCCGCTCACCCCCGGGAATCGGTCGGGGGGTGTATCCTTTTTGTTCAATGATGCTGACGACATTTTCGATCTGCTCCGGTGTCGCGGTTTTTTCCATTACAATCAACATGCCGGTTTCCTCCCTGGTTTGTCAAAGAAAAAAAGGGCTGCGGTGGTGTTATCCCGCAGCCCTTTCTATACAGAAGAACCGCAGGCCGGGCGGCCTGCGGTTCATGGAATCTTATGGTACGTTCGGTGTCAGATGCTCGTGAATCGGTCGGCCCACCCTCGGGGGTTGTTGAGCCGCCACCACCAGTGTATTTGTCTGTCGGTCCTTATCACGATCATCACTCACCTGTCTAATCATCTAAAAATGATCATCCTTCATATCGGATCTTTGGAACGGCGTCAAGGCCTTTTTGACGCCGGGTTGTTGAGGACGTTGTCAAGCACATGGCTCAGGGTCTGGAATTCAAAAGGCTTGGGCATCATTCCCACAAAGCCGTAATCCCGAAAGTTCGACAAGACCGGGTCGTCGGAATAGCCGCTGAAAACTATGGCTTTGACGCCGGGATCCATCTCCAGCAACCGCCTGACGGCTTCCTTTCCACCCATGCCGCCGGGTATGGTCATGTCGAGGATAACGGCATCATAAGGGGATTCGGATGCCATGGCCGTTTGATATTTTCCGATCACTTCGGCGCCGTCCGTGGCGAAGTCCGGCTCGTACCCCAATCTTTGCAGCATTCGACCGATTATTTTCCGGAGAGCGGCTTCATCGTCCATGATCAGAATTTTTCCCTGGTTTCTGAGCAGCGCGAAAGGGGTCTTTGAGGGGATCGATTTGTCCGAAGCCGGTAAATAGATATGGAAGGTACTCCCTTTCCCCAGTTCGGATTCGGCGGTGATGTATCCGCCGTGCTTTTTGACGACGGCGTAACTCGTGGCCAGGCCCAGGCCGCTGCCTTCATGCTTCGTGGTAAAATAGGGATCAAATATTTTGAAAAGGTGCTTTTCGGCGATACCGACGCCCTGATCCGAGATGGATATCCGGATATACCGGCCCGGCAGTACCGGCAGTCCATCCTTCTCGCCGATCATAAGATTTTCGGCCCTGACATGAAGGATCCCGCCGTCCGGCATGGCCTGGTTGGCATTGATGACGATATTGTGAATGACCTGGTTCATCTGCCCGACGTCGATCTCGACCGGCCAGAGGTCCTTGGCGATGAAATACTCACATAATGTTTTTGAGCCGCGCAGCACAAAGGCGGCGGATTCCCGAATGAGCTCCTTGATGGAGACGGTATCCTTTACCGGCGCGCCCCCCTTGGCAAAGGTCAGCAATTGCCGGGTGAGTGTCCGGGCGCGGGTCGAGGTCGTCTCGATTTCATTGAGCAGATCAAAGAGTTCGCTCTCCGGCGCGGCGTGGTCCTTGGCCAGGGCGGTGTTTCCGATGATGGTCGTCAGAATGTTGTTGAAATCGTGCGCGATGCCGCCGGCAAGCATTCCCACGGATTCCAGTTTCTGCGTTTTTAAAAGCTCTTCCTCCATTCTTTTCCGTTCGGTGATGTCTCGCCAGATGCAGTGGTAAACAGGACGTCCCCCCACCTCGATCACCTGGGCCGTTACATGAACGTTCCTGAGTTCACCCTGTTTGGTGCGCTGGAGGGTGT
This sequence comes from Desulfococcus multivorans, assembly GCF_001854245.1. Taxonomy (GTDB): domain Bacteria; phylum Desulfobacterota; class Desulfobacteria; order Desulfobacterales; family Desulfococcaceae; genus Desulfococcus; species Desulfococcus multivorans. The sequence continues at coordinate 2,044,071 of NZ_CP015381.1, forward strand.
CGAAATCGTCATGTCCCTTGTCCATCACATTACGGATGCGTTTCCGGGTGTCGTCCCGGGTCTCGATGCCGTCGATGTCATGGAGCGTCAGCATCGCGAACTCCTTCCGCGAATACCCCAGCTGGCGACAGACCTGATCATTGAAGTCAATGGGCCCGGCGACATCAGGATCGATGATCACCACGCCGTCAGGCCCCTTTTCGAAAAAGGCGCGATACCGCTCCTCGCTTTCCCGTAAAGCTTCGCCGGCCCGGACCTGTTCGGTCACATCCACCAGGGTGAACACCAGTCCGGTCGTGTTCTCGTTGTCGTCTTTTACGGGGATCAGGCTCCAGTCCCAATAGGTCACCCCGCGGTCGGGTTGTCCCGGATATTCAAAGGGCCTGGCCGTCGTGAAGAAAGCGGTTCCGGTATCCACGACGCTCTGGAATATCCGTTGGTTCTCCTCGTGAGGATAAAGATCGAAATGGTTTCTGCCCGGATAAAACGCGGCATCCCGGCGGTCCTTTTCAGCGTATGCCGAGTTGACCCATATGAAATTGAACCGGGTGTCCAGCATCGCGGCCATGATGTGGGTGTGGTCGAGAACGGCGGAAAGGATCTGATTGCGTTCCCTCAATTTCGAGGCGGTAATGCGGTGTGAGATCCCGATGGCAAGGCTTGAGGCCAACCGTTCAAACAATCGGATCTGCTTTTCGTTGAATTTATTTGGATGCCTGTCGTTGAATTGGAGCAGCCCCAGGCTCTGGTTTCCCGCCCGCAGGGGAATCAAGGCCACCGATTCGTATCCCTCCCCATTGCATCGGTTTCGTGTTCGGCTTTGCCGTTCCGCTTCAGTAGAGGATGCCAGAAGCGCCGTGGTGCTGTTGGTCCAGAAACTGCCGTTCGGAGTGAAAAAGGGCAGCGCCGGATCGAACCGGCCGTGGATGACGTTTCCGCACATGCATTCCAGCAGGGGATTTCCCGAGCCGTCGAGGATCGGTTTTCCGTTTGCATCCAATCGGCAAAGCCGTGATTCAGCTTCGACGAAATCCGGAAGGAACCCTCTGGTTTCAAAATAGGGGTAATCATCGCCTTTTCGAATGCGAATCCCCACGGCATCGCAGCCCGACCCATCGGCCATCAGGGTGATGACGTTCCGAATGAGCGTTTCCAGGCTGTTGTCCTGATGCAGGGCCTGGAGCAGGTGAAGCGTGATCTCCTGTTCGGATTCATGCTGCTTCTGATGGGTGATGTCCCGGATGAATGAAAAGAAGATGCCGCCGTTTTTTTCCGAAAAGGTGGTGCTGGTTTCGACGTCGAGGATCCGGCCGCTCTTGCAGCGATGCCGCGTTTCGAACCTGCCGCGGCCGAGTGCCGTGATCTCTTTGATGCGTCGCTCTACATCCGACGCGGATTCCATCGCCTCGATCCGGTCGACAGACATCTTCAGCATCGCGTTCCGGTCGTATCCGACGAGCTTGCAGTAGGCGTCGTTGACATCGAGGATGTACCCGTCCTGATCGACGATCATGAAGCCGTCAATGGAGCTCTCGATTATCTGCCTGTAGTATTCTTCGTTCTTTTTGCGATCAGATATGTCGCTGACGTTGCCTTCGTAGAGAAGGATATGCCCGTCCGGCCCGTAAATCGCGCGACTGCTGTCGGACAGCCAGATCTCCGAACCGTCCTTGCGTTTCGCTCTGAACTCGAAATTTTCGATTTTTCCGTTTTTCGTCATCTCCCGCTGCCATCGACGGCGTTCCTCGGGATCGATGTAACACTGACGCGATATATCGGAGATGTCGGCAATCATGGCTTCGGGGGATTCGTATCCGAACATCCGGGAAAAGGACGGGTTGACCGCCAGAAACCGGCCCTCAGGGGTGCTTTGAAAAAAACCCTCCACGGCATTTTCCAGGATATCCCGGTATTTCGCCTCGCTCAGTTCCAGGGCACTGGCCGCCTGGATGCGGTCGAGGCGGTTGATCAACAGCCTCCCCATGAGAACGGCGCCCAAAGGCAGCACCAGCATCACCGGCAGGCTGATTCTGGAGATAACGTCGAATGCGACCGCCTGGGGCAGGGTCAACATGCACACCAGCATCAGAATATGGGTTACGATACCCAGGAGATAGAGTTCCCTGACCGATGCATTTTTCAGATTCCCTTTTCGACATTGCCGCCACGTCAATCCGACCGCCCCGGAGGTGATGATGACCGCGATGCCGGTCCATGTTCCCGTGCCCCCGAGAACCACCCGGTATCCCCCGGTTATCGAGACGGCGATCACCGTCGGGACCGTTCCAAAGAAAAACCCTGTGATGCACAGCAGTACCGATCGGGTGTCAAAAATGATTCCGGGAAGAAATTCCACCGGATTCATCATGATGCCGACACCGATGACCCCAAGAATGGCGCCGAGAAAAACTTGTTTCGGAAAGGATTCAGATTGGATATGTCTTAAAAAAACGATGTCGTAAATCAGAATCATTGCCAGGAGCAATGCGACATTGTTGACGAGCCCGGCAGTGGATAACGATGTCATTGCAACTCACTTCATAAAACTCAACCTTCGACTTTCATCGGCACCGCTTTCCGGTCACCGTCATGAGAGTCGAAGGTTGAGTCATAATAAAAATAAATGCCTGCGATGTGTTCAAATCGGGGGATGGGAGGATAATTGGCATCAAAATCAGGAGGTGTCAAGATGGATGTTGCTGAAATTCATGTTGGTGTTCCGGGTAAACCGGTTGCATCGGGCGGTGGGGAGCGCTTGTGAATCTAATGCTTGGGCTTGACCCGATCTTTTGATATAAAACGGCTTCAGGAGATTGAGGGGTGAATCCCTGAGGCAGATAAAAAGATAGGATGTGTTTTGTTTGAATACCAGAAAAACAGGCGCTATTTCGCCCAGGTTGCCGGCGGAATCGAGGCCCTCGCGGCAAGGGAGCTGACGGCGCTCGGCGCCTCATCCGCCGAGATCGGGTACCGGGGCGTTCATTTCAACGCCGACCCGGCAGTGCTCTACCACATCAACTACAATGCCAGGCTCGTGTCGCGAATCCTGGCGCCTCTCGTTTCTTTTCGTTGCCGGGACCGTGAGGACCTATATCGGGCCGGGCGGTCCGTCGACTGGGGCGTTTTTTTTCCCCTGGAGGAGACCTTCGGGATATTTGCCAACGTCTCCGGAAACGAACGGCTCCGTCACTCCAGGTTCGCGGCTCTCTGCCTGAAGGACGCGGTGGCCGACGGCTTCCGAAGCCGGACCGGCAAACGTCCCAACGTCGATCCCTTAAACCCCGGGGTGTGGCTCAACCTGTTTGTCGAGGGGGAGAAGGGGATCATCAGCCTCGACACCTCGGGGGGATCGCTGCATCGGCGGGGATATCGGCGGGAAACCGTGGAGGCCCCGATGCGGGAAACCCTTGCCGCTGCAATGGCGGCGCTCTCCGAATGGCGGGGTGAACGGCCGCTTCACGACCCCATGTGCGGCTCCGGCACCCTCCTTTGCGAGGCCATGATGGCGATCTGCAGGATCCCCTCGGGATTTCTGAGACCCCGTTTCGGGTTTCAGTATCTGCCTGATTTCAAGGCCTCCCTTTGGAACCGGGTCAAGCGTGCCGCCGATGACGGCATGATTCCCCTGAAGGAGGGTCTCGTCAGCGGCGGCGACAATGACAAATCCGCCGTCAGGGCCGCCCGGATCAATTGCAGCCTCTTGCCCGGCGGCGACAGAATCCGTGTCCATCACCGGGATTACAACGATCTTTCCAGCCTCGAAAACCGAACCATCCTCTGCAACCCTCCCTACGGCATCCGCATGAAGCCGGAGGCCGACCTCGGCCTTTTCTTCAAGGCATTCGGAGATTTTTTGAAGCAACGCTGCAAAGGATCGACGGCGCTCATCTATTTCGGCAACCGGGAGATGATCAAGAAGATCGGGCTCAAGCCCACCTGGAAAAAGCCCATGCGCAACGCCGGTCTCGACGGTCGGGCCGCCCGGTACGACCTTTATTGAACCGCAGCACCAAACATCCTCCGGCGAAGGGTTCGGAAGAGACCCGCAAGACCGCGGCCGTGCTTTCGAACCGGCGGGAATGCGGGAAAAGCGCCGGCTGTTTTGAAATGGTTTCGCATTCCGGCACCGCAGGCGGATATCCGCCTGCGGTGGGATGCCTTTGACGGTTGGCGGTTAAACGGCCTTTTTTTCCCATTCCTCCACATGTTCGTCTTCCGGCACGGTCTCCCAGCCCGTGATCATGGCTTTGGTGTGGGCCAGTATGGTGTGTCCGGTGGTGGTCATGTAGACGTGGACGATGAAAAACGACAGAATGGCAAAGGCCAGGGCCGTGTGGACCAGGGCTACCGAAGAAAGGCTCAGGCCGCCCAGACCGTATTCGGCCCAGGAATTATAAGACCAGTATAGAATTCCCGTCAACATCTGGAGGGGGAGCAGCAGGGCCGCCAGAGAGAGGTAGGTCAGTCGCTGCAAGGGGTTGTGCTTGGCCTCCTTCCGCTTGGGAACCGGATGGGATTCCCCCCGGAAGATGCCGTAGCCGTAATACCGGACGACGGCGATCATCTTTCGGGTGGTGGGGATATACTGTTTCCATTCCCCGGTGGTAAACACCCAGAAGGCAAAGAAGGCAAAGGCGATCAACCAGGTGATGCCGGTGACGTTATGGATGCGGACGGCGGTCTCGAACCCCAGAAGGGAGATCGTTCCGTTGACCTCGAAGCCCGTGACCAGAAGGATCAGGATCAACGTCGCCTGAAGCCAGTGCCAGAAGCGTTCGTAGCGGGTATAGAGATAGATGTTTTTTAACGGGGTATCGCTCATGTCTCGTCTCTCCTTTTCGTGCAAAGGGGCCTATTTCGAATTCGGTCGGCGTTTTGCGTGAGTGAAGACCCTGCCGAAACCGTGAAGCATCACACCGATGAGGGAAACCAGAACCACCCCCCATCCCACGGTGTCAATCACTCTGAACGTGTCCCGCGCGGGCATGTGGAAGCCGGAAAGATTTGCAAGCCGGCTGCCTTCCCGGACGTGGCATTCCCTGCAGGATACGGTTTCGCTCCTGGGCGCCACCATGTGGGTGGTTGGATAGACATAGCTGGTTTCGACGAAGTCGAATTCACCGCTGTAGGGCAAGCCTGCGTGGCGCATGCCGCTTTCGAGAGCGCGTTTCCAGTCGTAGGCGGCCCAGTAAGCGTCGCTGCCCGGTTTCCCGAAAAGATGCGGAATCAAAAGGGTTTTATTGACCTTGTCATAGGGCTGCTTCCCCTGGTGAACCTTGAAGGGGAATATCCGGGCATTGGCATCCTCCCTGCTTCCCACGGGCCAGTTGATTTGAACCGTTCGACTCGGGTCGATCATGTCCCTGGCCGTGATGGAACTGATGGAGCCGTTGAACCAGAAATATTCGGGGACGACATTTTTGGCCCACACGAAATCACCCTTCTTTGTGTCGTAGGCCGCTTTCCCAAGGGGACCCTTCTCCTTGTAGGGTTTGCCCTCTTTTTTCCTGCCGGCCGTGGACCAGTCCCAGAACATTTTGGTGGGATTGACCCGTGCGAACTCGGGGATATGGCAGCTCTGGCAGGCGACCTTGTCGGTGTGGTCGTTGGGCTTGGATCCGGCGGCGTGGGGTGTGTCGGTATGGCAGGACTCGCACGTGATCTTGGACGTCAGGTCGTCCTCCACCAGGCTTTTACGGTCCCTGGCCGCCGGAGTCGCATAGGTGCGCCCGGCGATGTTGTGCAGGATCGTGGTGTGGCATCGGACGCAGTCGAAATTCTGCCCGTCGAGACCCATGTGGACATCGAGGGCCTTGTTGGGCTTGATGAGAGAGGTGTCGAGGTCGCCGTGCTTGACGCCGTCCCCGCCGCCGCCCGTGAAATGACAGGTACCGCAGTTTTTTCGGGTGGGGCGTCCCACGCTCTGGGCGACCTTGTTCCAGTCGGGCGGCAGGTAGGTTTTTCCGTTTTCCTTGAAAACGGTGGCCTCGGCAACTACGTTGCCGGCGGCGGTCGGAAATTTCTCGTAGGTTCCGGTCTGTTCGTGGCAGACCAGGCAGTCGACCTTGGTCTGGTCCGTGAAATCGAAAGTCTTGTCCTTCCATCCATACCCGGCATGGCACGACGTGCAGCGGGGTTCGTTGCCGTGTATGCTGATGCAGAAATTGTTGATGGAGTGACCGGCCTTGCCGATCTGCTGCGCCTTGGGGACGTTGGGATCGAGCCATGTCCAGTGGATGGTTTTATGGAACTGGGATGCCGCTTCCGAGTGACAGGTGAGGCATGCCTGCGTCACCTCCTCGCCGGAATGAAATTCCTGTTTTAGAATATCATGCTTGGTGTGGTCCGCCGTGATCCATATCTCCTGGTGAGACAGGGCCTGCCGGGCCATAGTCCTTCCCGGCGCCCGGTCTTTCCCGGCGCCGATATCAGCGTAGCCGACCGTCGCGACGGCGAGGAATGCCAGGCCGATCCATGCGATTGTCAGCCGCCGGTTCAAAGGGCTGAAAGAGTTCATGTATTTGTGGGTCATCTCCACCTCCATCGGGTTTCTGGTCTGTATCAACCTGGGTTAAAGGCTGAAGGCTATAGGCTGAAGGCTGAAGGGGTGCGCCCGGGGCGAACGGAGTGTTTATGCCTTTTCAGTCTCCAATGGCTATATATCGCCTGAAGGGGTGCGTTTGTGACGAACGGGGTACTTATCCCCCTTCAGCCTCCAATCCTGTCACATTTGATTAAAGCAACAATCATGCCGTTTTATATCGCTTTTTCCGGTTTTCAAGTTGTTAAATTCACCACAAAAAAAAAATGAAGGTTGACATCTATCAAAGGATTATTAATGAATGTTAATAGTGTTAACTTAACACTTCAACGCTGCTGTCGTCATGGGGAGCGGAAAACGGTGTCGACAAAGGACGGACATGCTCTCTCGGCACCGGCCGCTGAAATCCGGAGATTGAATCAACAGCTTTATCGTATCGTATGGGGGAAAATGGGATGGACCTGTCAAAACACTGGAAGACGGTGGTGGAGACGCTTCAGGACGGCCTTATCGTCGTGGATCCCGGGGGAACGATCGTATTCGTCAATCCCGCCGCAGCGGATCTGACGGGGTATGCCCCCGAAGAGCTCGTAGGCCGGTCGTGCCGGATACTCGGGTGCACGGGGTGCGAAATCAAGGGCCGTGGTGCGGGGGAAACGTGGTGCGGGCTCTTCGACCGCGGGCAGGTCTCCATCAAACAGTGTACGATAACCGACCGGAGCCGGAGATCCGTCCACATCCTCAAGAGCGCCAGGGTTCTCAAGGATGCGGACGGCCGCGTGATCGGCGCTGTGGAAACCCTCAAGGACATGAGCCGTTTCATCCGGCAGCAGCAGGAGATCGCCGCCCTTCGCAAGAGCTGCCGCCTGGACGCGGGCTATCACGGTATCATCGGGGAGTCGCTGAAGATTCAGCGCCTCTTCGAACTCATCGAGAGCGTGGCCCGGTCGGACGCTCCCGTACTCGTTTTGGGAGAGAGCGGTACGGGAAAGGAACTCGTGGCGCGGGCCATCCACGACACCAGCGTCAGAAAAGAGGGGCCTTTCATCAAGGTCAACTGCGCGGCCCTTAATGAGAATCTGCTCGAAAGCGAGCTTTTCGGTCACGTCAAGGGGGCATACACGGGAGCGGAGCGATCCCGAATCGGCCGATTCGAGGCTGCCCACGGCGGAACGATCCTGTTGGACGAAATCGGCGATATTCCGTTGACCACCCAGGTAAAGCTGCTGAGGGTTCTGGAAGAACGCGAGATCGAACGCGTGGGGGATCACCAGCCTATTCCCGTCGACGTCCGCATCATCACCGCAACCAACAGGGACCTGGAGGAATTGATTCGGCAGGGGGCGTTTCGGGAGGACCTTTTTTTCCGCATCAATGTGTTTCCCATTCACTGTCCATCCCTGGCCGAACGACCGGATGACATCCCCCTGATTGTCAAGAGCTTCATCGACCAGCAGGGTGCGAAAGCCGGGAAAAGGATATCGGGCCTTACACCCGGGGCCATGGAAGCCCTGTTGGCGTATTCGTGGCCGGGAAACGTCCGGGAACTCCGCAATGCCGTGGAATATGCATATGTGCTCTGTCCCGGGGAGTGGATCGGGCGTGAGCATCTGCCGCCAAAAATATCCCGGATGAACGGTCTTTCGGCGGTCCGGGACGATGACGCAACGGCCACGACGGCAGACGCCGCGGCGCGGGAGCTGCTGGTGCATACCCTCAGAATGACCGGGGGCAACCAGTCGGAGGCGGCCAGACGGCTGAAGGTCAGCCGGGTAACAATCTGGAAACGTATCAAAAAATACGGCATCGACCTGGATGCCGAGATTCGACAACAGTAACGGCCCAATTTTTCGCTGTACAATCTGAAAAACGGTCTTAATTTTTTCATAAGTTGAGGTTACATGTCTGATAACCCCAAAGGTACCGAAATTTAAAGAACAAAACAGAAGAAAGGAGCTGATGATGGAAACAATAATGCTGATGATGCTGGTGGCGATGACAGGGCTCCTTTTCCGGGAGTCGCCTATACCGCGACGGGTAAGGGTAATGTTGAAGCGACGGTAGAAAATTACATGGACAGCACCCTTTCTTCAACACCTGGAGCAGGGGATCCAATGAAAAAACGCGGCCGGAACTCGGGGATGCCCGAGGAATGCCGGTCTTGGGGGTTGAGAGAGGATCTCGTCGACGAATGTAATACCGCGAAAATAAAGGCCGCCGGATAGGATAAGACCTGTTCGGCTGCCAAAGCAGGCAACGGCCGTCCCTGCAGGGGGACGGCCGTTGCCGTCAGTTCGGAATGCTGCGATTCCCCGTTCGGAATATCGAGCGGGGAATCATTGAGAAGACTGGATTAGTTGCCGCCGGCGCGACCGTCGTCACACGCTTCGCCGGTGCCGGGCCTGCCGCCGTGTTCCGGGGTTTCGGAAAGCACGCAGGCGTCCGTCGATCCTGCCGCCCCTATTTCAACTTCGGGCTTGGGAAGCTCGGGCGGCTGCATTTCCGAAAGCTGCTTGAGTTGCAGGTACCGTTCCATATACTGTGTTTCGATAGCGGCCCTCAGCTTTCTGGACTCTTCCGGGAAGAGTTTCTCGAGAGCGGCGTAACGGACCTCTCCGGAAAGGAACGTCTGGAGACTGCCGTCCGGGGCCTTGGATTCGAGAACAAAGGGATTCTTGCCTTCCTTTTTGAGGTCCGGGTTGAACCGATAGAGCGGCCAGTATCCCGAATCCACCGCCAGCTTCATCTCCTCCTGGGTCTTGCCCATTCCCTTCTTGATGCCGTGGTTGATACAGGGCGCATAAGCCATGATCAGGGACGGTCCGTCGTAAGCCTCGGCTTCCACAAGGGCTTTCAATGCCTGGTTCTTGTTGGCGCCCATGGAGATATTGGCCACATAGACATACCCGTAGGTCATGGCCATGGCCCCCATGTTCTTTTTGATGGTCTTCTTGCCTGACGCCGCGAACTTGGCTATGGAACCGATGGGTGTCGCTTTGGAGGACTGACCGCCGGTGTTGGAGTAGACTTCGGTGTCGTAGACCATGATGTTGATGTCTTCTCCCGACGCCATGATGTGATCCAATCCGCCGTAGGCGATGTCGTAAGCCGCGCCGTCACCCAGAAAGACCCAGTAGGATTTTTTGGTGAAGAGCTTCTGATAGCTCAGGATGTCGGCGAGCAGAGCGTTGCCTTCATAAGTCGGCAGCATGGCCTTCAGCCGGTCGCCGTATTTTTTGGAGCCGGCGGCATCCCTGGCGTTCTCGAGCCATCCCTGGAGAGCATCCTTGAGTTCCTGGGGGATATCGGTGTCGAGTGCCTGGGTAACGAGTTCCGCCAGCTTCCGGCGCTGCTGAAGCTGTGCCAGGAAGATGCCGTAAGTAAACTCGGCCGGGTCTTCGAACAGAGAGTTGCCCCAGGCGGGACCAAATCCGTCCTTGTTGACGCAATAGGGAATGGCCGGCGCCGAGCCTCCCCAGATGGAGGTGCATCCGGTGGCGTTGCCGATGACCATTCGTTCTCCAAAGAGCTGTGTGATCAGCTTGGCATAGGGCGTTTCGCCGCAGCCGGCGCAGGCGCCCGAGAACTCGAGAAGCGGCTGCTGGAACTGGCTTCCCTTGAGGGAGGTTCGGGGCATGAGATCGTCCCGGATCGGAAGGCTTTCCGCGTAGGCCAGGTTGGGCACCTGGGTATCCAGCTGGGTCTCGATGGGTTTCATGACGAGAGCCTTGGTCTTGGCGGGACAGATGTCCGCGCAGTTGCCGCAGCCCATGCAGTCCTGGCTGTAGACCTGGATCCTGAAATTGTATCCCTTGAGGTCCTTGCCCTTGGCCTCCAGAACGGCAAAATCTTCCGGAGCGTTTTTCGCCTCCGCTTCGGTGACGAGGAACGGGCGGATGGCCGCGTGGGGGCAGACCATGGCGCACTGGTTGCACTGGATGCAGTTTTCCGGAAGCCACTGGGGAACGTTGATGGCTACACCGCGTTTTTCGTATTTGGACGTGGCCACCGGGAAGATCCCGTCGGGATTGAAGGCGCTGACCGGCAGGCGGTCGCCCATCTGGGAAACCATGGGACGGAGGACATTGGTGATGAACGGCGGCTCGTCCCGTTTGACGGCGGGGCCGTCAGCAGCCGTGGCCCATGTCTCGGGGTAGTCGATCTGGACGAGTTTGTCGAGGGTTTTGTCGACGGCGGAGATGTTCATGTTGACGATTTTGTCGCCTTTCTTGCCGAACATTTTCCGGATCTGATCCTTCAGGTAGCCGATGGCGTCATCCACGGGGATGACATTGGCCAGCTTGAAGAAAGCCGTCTGCATGATCATGTTGATTCGTCCGCCCAGCCCCACCTCACCGGCGATGGAGACCGCATCGATGTTGTAGAATTTCAGTTTCTTCCGGGCGATGGTCCGTTTCATGGCGGCAGGCAGTTTGGCCTCCATCTCTTCCAGGCGCCAATTGGAGTTGAGCAGGAAGGTGCCGCCGCCCTTGATGCCGTCCAGGACGTCGTAGATGTCGACGTAGTTCGATTTGTGGCAGGCGATATAGTCGGCGGAGCGAATCAGGTAGGTGGACTGGATCGGCGTTTTCCCGAAACGAAGATGAGACATGGTGACCCCGCCGGATTTCTTGGAGTCGTAAGCGAAGTAGGCCTGCGCATACATGTCGGTGTTGTCGCCGATGATCTTGATGGCGCTCTTGTTGGCCCCAACGGTACCGTCCGCACCCAGCCCCCAGAATTTACACTGAACCGTCCCCTCGGGCGCGACGTCGAAGTTTTCGTCGTAATCGAGGGAGGTGTGGGTGACGTCGTCCTCGATGCCCACGTTGAAGTAGTTCTTGGGGCCCGCGGCTTTCAGGTTGTCGAATACGGCCTTGGCCATGCCCGGGTTGAATTCCTTGGATCCCAGACCGTAGCGGCCGTTGACGATGGCGGGCATCTCGCCCTTTTCCAGGAAGGCGGTGCAGACATCCTTGTAGAGCGGATCCCCCTTGGCGCCGGGCTCTTTGGTCCGGTCCATGACGGCGATGCGGGCAGCCGTCGCCGGGATCGCCGCAAACAGGTATTCCGGCGCAAAGGGGCGGTAAAGGCGGACCTTGACCAGGCCAACACTCTCGCCGCGATCGACTAGATAGTTGACCACTTCCTCGAAGGTCTCGCAGGAAGACCCCATGGAGATGACCACACGATCGGCTTCAGGATCCCCGACGTAATCGAAGGGACGATAGTTCCGGCCGGTCAAGGCGCTGACCTTTTTCATGTAGTCGGAGACGATGCCGGGCGTCTTGTCGTAATAGGCGTTTCGTGTTTCAACGCCCTGGTAGTAGACGTCGGGGTTCTGGGCCGTGCCCCGGAGTTCCGGGCGTTCCGGATTGGCCGCGCGTGCCCGGAATCTCGCAATGGCTTCCCAGTCGACCAGGTCGGCCATATCGGCGTAGTCGATGGTTTCGATCTTCTGGATCTCATGGGAGGTTCGAAAGCCGTCGAAGAAATGGACGAAGGGAACACTGGCCCTGATGGCGGAGAGATGGGCCACCAGTCCGAGATCCATCACCTCCTGAACCGAAGCCGAGGCGAGCAGGCCGAATCCGGTCTGGCGGACCGCCATGACGTCCTGGTGGTCGCCGAAAATGGACAGGGCGTGTCCGGCAATGGCGCGAGCGGTCACGTGAAGAACACCGGGAAGCAGTTCTCCAGACATCTTGTACATGTTGGGGATCATCAGGAGAAGCCCCTGGGAAGCGGTGAATGTGGAGGTCAATGCCCCTCCGGCCAGAGAACCGTGCACCGATGCCGCCGCCCCTGCCTCGGATTGGAGCTGGCGAACCAGAAGCGGCTGCCCGAAGATGTTTTTTCGTCCCCCGGCGGCCCATTCGTCGGCGATCTCTCCAATGGGAGATGATGGCGTAATGGGATAAATGGTGGCGACGTCGCTCATGGCGTAGGCCACGTGAGCGGCAGCGGTGTTGCCGTCGACGGTTTTCATTACTTTTGCCATAGCAGAATTTTCTCCTTCGTTATGTATGGTCAATCTGTTGCAAAAACAGAACGTACTTGCGCGAAAGGGTCGAATGAACTGAAATCAAATAGTTATTCCAATACAATGGAATTGTAAAGAAAAAAGTTTACTGATAAGCTGGAAAAGTGCATGTTAATCAAAATAAATAAAGAGAAATTAAAATGTTATATTGATAACCTTGTTATCCAATCACTGCTTCGACAAGCCTGTGGGTTTTTTTCACCCGGCGAAGGCGATCACCGGCCTGATGGCAGGTGCCAGCGGTAATGCCGGCCTTTCGGGCAAATCAGATATTGAAAGGGACGGGTGAAAAGGCGCCCGTTCCCGCGGCAAACGCGGGAACGGTGAGTAACATTATTACAGAAGGCCGTCAAAGAAATCGTTACCCTTGTCGTCCACGAGAATGAATGCGGGGAAGTCCTTGACGGTGATCATGTATATCGCCTCCATGCCCAACTCGGGATATTCGATGAGTTCCACATGGGTGATGCATTCCTTGCCCAGGCGGGCTGCCGGGCCGCCGATGGAGCCGAGATAAAACCCGCCGTATTTCTTGCAGGATTCGGTTACGACCCGGGAGCGGTTCCCCTTGGCCAGCATGACCATCGATCCGCCCCGTTCCTGAAAAATGGGGACATATGGATCCATTCGTGCGGCCGTCGTCGGTCCGAAGGATCCGGAGGCATACCCGTCCGGAGTCTTGGCCGGTCCGGCGTAATAGATGATGTGATCCCTGATGTACTGGGGCAGATCTTCACCCCTGTCGATGCGTTCCTTGAGTTTGGCGTGGGCGATATCCCGGGCAACGACGATTTTCCCGGTAAGGAGCAAGGGGGTGGATACGGGATGCCGGCTGAGAACGGCGCGGATCTCGTCCATGGGCTGGTTCAGGTCGATGCGAACCGCATCCGACGCCTCGTGGGTGATCTCGGGGAGGAACCGGGCCGGATGCGTTTCCAGTTTTTCCAGAAAAATACCGTCCCGGGTGATTTTGCCCCGGATGTTGCGGTCTGCGCTGCAGCTGACGCCCATGCCGATAGGGCAGGACGCGCCGTGTCTCGGAAGCCGAACGACGCGAACATCCAGGCAGAAATGCTTGCCGCCGAACTGCGCGCCAAGCCCCAGCGCCTGAGCGGCCTCGAGGAGGCGTTCCTCGAGCTCGAGATCCCGGAAGGCTTGCCCGCCTTCATTGCCCTGGGTCGGCAGTTCGTCCAGGTATTTGGCGCTGGCCAGCTTGACCGTTTTGAGGTTGAGTTCGGCCGAGGTTCCACCGATCACGAAGGCGAGGTGGTACGGCGGGCAGGCTGCGGTGCCGAGGGTCTTCATTTTGGCCGTGAGATACGCCGACAGGGTGTCGGGATGGAGTACGGCCTTGGTCTCCTGATAAAGATAGGTTTTGTTGGCCGAACCGCCGCCCTTGGCAATGAACAGGAACTTGTAGGCATCTCCCTTGACGGCGTGAATGTCGATCTGGGCCGGGAGATTGCAACCGGTGTTCTTTTCGGTGTACATGTCGAGGGGGGCATTCTGAGAGTATCTCAGGCTTGTTTGGGTGTAGGTGTTGAAAACGCCCCGGCTGAGGGCTTCCTCTTCGTTGAAGTCGGTCCAGACCTGCTGGCCTTTCTTGCCCATGATGACGGCGGTGCCGGTATCCTGACAGAGGGGAAAAGCCATCTCGGCCGATATGACGGCGTTTTTCAGCATTTCCAGCGCAACAAACCGGTCGTTTTTCGAGGCCTCGGGGTCGTCCAGGATGGCGGCTACTTGTTCGAGGTGGCTCGGTCGCAAGAGGTGGGAAACATCCCTGAAGGCCTGTTCTGCCAGCAAGGTCAACCCTTCGGGTTCGACAATGAGCATGGGCTTGCCTTCGAAGGACTTCACGCTGATATGGTCCCGGGTCAACAGGCGGTATTCCGTTGGATCCTCTCCTAGAGGAAACATCTCCTGAAATTTGAAAGCTACCATAAGACGACTCCTTTTGTGGCGCGGCTGCAGAAACGCACTTGCGGATGTAAATATGGGTACTCAACTGTCGACTTTCATGATGGTGACCGGCACCGGCCTATGCAAGTCGAAAGTTGAGCGGGCAAAAAGAAGAGGACCCGGAAAAGGATCCTGTTCCGACATTATCTCCGGATGGTGACCTTTTTCATGACGACGGCCTCGAGGGGCTTGTCCATGTGATTGGTTTTTACCCGTCCGATATTCTGAACAACGTCGAGGCCGCTCGTTACCTTGCCGAAAACCGTATGACGGCCGTCAAGATGCGGCGTGGCGTCCAGGGTGATGAAAAACTGGCTCCCATTGGTTCCCGGGCCGGCGTTTGCCATGGACAGGACGCCGGGACCGTCATGTTTGAGCCCGGGCCTGAACTCGTCCTTGAACTGGTACCCGGGACCGCCGTTGCCCATGCCGAAAGGGCAGCCGCCCTGGATCATAAAGCCTTCGATAACACGGTGAAAGGAGAGGCCGTCGTAAAAATTACCGCCCCGTTGGGTATCCTGTCGTCCTTCGGCGAGATTGACGAAATTCCATACGGTTTCCGGGCACTCCCCGGCAAACAGTTCAATCTCGAAATCGCCCATGTTCGTTTCGAAAACCGCCGTCAGGCGATCTGTTTTCTCTTTATAGTCACTTTTTTTCCCAATCATGATATTCTCCTGATAATGAATGATGATGCATTTGTACAACGTCGGTTTTCAGACGGTTTCGTCCATCGATTCGTTGCTTCAATCGGGCGCAGGCGTTGTCGGCGGAACGCTCACGGCAACGGAACCCCACCGAATCCAAACCGAAGTTGTAAATTGATAATGATAAACGATAGCATTTTAAGGTGTCAATAATAAACAACGACATTTCGGACGAACGGCAGTATTCCATTTAACGCCGCTACGCGTCTTCGGATGCCGTTTCATGAACCGCTGCCAAAGGAGGCCCTGCATGAAGCTCAAGAAAATTCTGGTGCCTGTTGACGGGTCGGAGAGTGCCGGAAGGGCGCTTGAATACGCGATCGAGCTGGTTAAACTGGTCGGAGACGCCGAGGTGCTCCTGGTTCATTGCCACAAACCCTTTCCCAGGCTGTTAGGGGAACCCTATCTCCAGGAGGCGATCAACAGGATTCAGGAGGACGCCGACCGGATTATCGATCCCTGCCGGGAGGTGCTCGGAAAAGCGGGAGTCGGATTCAAGGAACGCGTTCTGGAGGGTGCACCGTGGGAGAAGATCACCGAGGCGGCCGACATCGAAGCGTGCGATATGATCATCATGGGATCCCGGGGGTGCACTGATTTTCAAGGGCTGTTCCTGGGCAGCGTGACCCATCGCGTGCTTCATACCACCCCCTGTCCGGTGCTTGTCATACGGTAGAGGTGCAGGCTGAAAGACTGAAAGGCTGAAGACTGAAGGCTGAAGGGGCATCATCGCCCCATCCGTCGCACAGGCACCCCTTCAGCCTTCAGCCTTCAGCCTTCAGCCTATAGTCTTCAGCCTGCACCTTCGGGTCAATCGGTAACGCCGTATTGGAAGAGTTCGTATTCCGTTTTCCCACCGAGCAGGGCATCGATTTTGGCCTGAACATCCTGTCGCGTCTTGCTTAACAGCCATTTCTCCCAATCCTCGGCGGACTGCCACGTGCTGATCACCAGGAACACGTCCAGGCGGTCCATGCTTTTCAAGGTTTCTCCAGAGATATAACCCGGCTGCTGGGTGGCCAGCTGCCGCATTTGCCTGAAAAGCGGTATCATCTCTTTTGCCTTATCCCTGGGAACAACGCGTTTGATGAGAACTTTGACGGTCATCTCGGCCTCCTTTGGTTGTGTTCCGGGTATCTTTTCCTGCAACTTTCCTCGATCGGCCAAAAACTGAGGGTGAGACTAACATACGCCTGTTTCCGGAAATCATCAAGGCGTAACTTATAACTTTCGTGAGATCGACCGGAAAGGGGCGTGTCACGGCATTTGACATCTCTTTCGATATGAAATATGGTTCGTTTCTGAAAACGATCGTGTGCTTCGCGAATGCATCTATAAAGGGCTCAACTTTCGACTTTCATGAGCGTGATCGTAAAGATACGGCCTATCAAAGTCGAACGTTGAGTAAAGGGAAATACCCATGGAAAAATCGATGATTGTCGACGCGTTGGAGAAATGTGAGTTTTTTGATGGATTGAACAGGGCGGATATCCAGAGAATTGCAGGCATTTGCCGGTTCAAACCGTATGCCGCCGGAGAGACGATTTTCGAGCAGGGGGATTCCGGTGAGAATCTTTACGTTATCCTGGACGGCCTCGTGTTTCTGGAACGGTCCCTGGACCTGGGAAGCCGGAAGGGTCGGATCACGATTGAGAGCCTGGGAAAAGGCCGGGTCCTGGGCTGCTGGTCGACTTTGCTGAACGAAACCCATGTGATGATGTCCACGGCCACCTGCCGGGAGGCGACTGGAATCCTGGTGCTCAAGGGATCGGAATTGAGAGGGATAATGACGGAAAACGTGGCCTTTGGTTTCAATATCATGGAAAAATTCTGTCATATCCTGTTGGAGCGAATTCAGGCGGCCTACGGGGCCATGGAGAAGATCTGATCGGGGATCTCGATGGATGAGGAGTTGTCAATGGAAGACGAGATTCTTGCAAAGGAAGCGACCCTGATTGCGGAATTGCGCGCACGGATCGCCCGGGACTATACAAAGCAACGGGGAAATCTCATCCCCATGCTGCAACTGATGCAGGCCAAGCTGGCCTACCTCCCACCCGCAGCCATCGAAATCGTTGCCGAATATCTCGAGATTCCGCCATCCGAGGTTTTCGGCGTCGCCACCTTTTACAATCAGTTTCGATTCAATCCGCCGGGGAAATACCCCGTAAAGGTTTGCATGGGAACCGCATGCCATGTCAAGGGCGGCGACATCATCCTCGAAAATTTCGAGCGGCGGCTGGGCATCAAGGAAGGGGAAACCACCGAAGACCGGGAATTCAGCATCGAACGCGTTGCGTGTGTCGGTTGCTGTGCTCTTGCACCCGTAGCCTTGATCGGAGATGATGTCCATGCCCATATGGCCCCCAGCAAGGTCGAGGGTCTGTTTTCGCGAATTCAGATCCAAAAAGAGATCGCGGAGAGAAACAAACATGAATCCGGAAATTAAAGAGACTATCAAGACGAAATTTGACGCGCTCCGCCGGGAAGCCGTTCGACGGCAGGATCTGTTTCGTCTGTCGGCGGCACCGAAGATCCATATCGGCATGGCTACCTGCGGTATCGCCGCCGGCGCCCTCGAAACCAAGGCCGCCTTCGAAGAGACCCTCAAGGAACGGAATATCGAGGCGCATGTACACACCGTAGGCTGTCTGGGGCATTGTTACGCCGAGCCGGTGGTCATCATCGAACATCCGGATGCCGGGTTTCCCCCCATTTTTTACCATGAGGTGACCCCGGGCAAGGCAAAGATGCTGACGAAAATGTACATCGAGGGCGGAGACCCGCGATTCGAGCATGTTTATGGTGCCACCGAGGTGAACGACATGATCCCGTCGGTCATGGATTTTTCCCGGTTCAGCATGGAAAAACGGGTTGTCATGGATAAATGCGGGAAAATCGATCCCGACGACATCTACGAGTACATTGCAGCCGACGGATACGCCGCCCTGTTCCGAGCGCTTCAGATGCCGCCCGAAGAGATTGTCGACATGATCAAACAGTCCGGACTTCGAGGACGCGGCGGCGCCGGCTTTCCGACAGGCGTCAAGTGGGAAATGGCGTTTCGGGTCGAGCATGAAAACAAGATCGTCATCTGCAATGCGGACGAAGGGGATCCCGGCGCCTATATGGACCGAACCCTCCTCGAAAGCAACCCCCATCAGGTCCTGGAAGGGATGATGATCTGCGCATTGGCGGTGGGTGCCGATGCGGCTATCATCTATGTTCGTGCCGAATATCCCCTGGCGGTGAAAACCCTTGCCCGGGCGATTCGCCAGGCTCATGAACTCAATCTCCTGGGAGAAGGAATTCTGGGCAGCGAATTCAACCTCGAAATCGACATCTTCGAGGGATCGGGGGCGTTTGTCTGCGGCGAGGAGACGGGTTTGATTCAATCCATCGAGGGCTATCGCGGCATGCCCAGACATCGGCCGCCGTATCCGGTGAAAAGCGGCTTGTACGGTCGTCCGACCGTCATCAACAATGTCAAGACTCTCGCCCTGGTGCCGCCCATCGTGACTCAGGGCGCTGCCTGGTTCAGAGGCATCGGCACCGAAGGCAGCCCTGGAACGGCGGTTTTTTCCGTCGTTGGCGATGTGGTGCATCCGGGGCTGGTCGAGATTCCCATGGGGGTAACCCTGCGAACCCTCATTTTTGACATCTGCGGCGGCATCCCCAACCACAAGGGGTTTAAGGCGGTGCAGATCGGCGGACCCTCCGGCGGTTGCCTGCCGGAGTCGTTTCTGGACACGCCCATTGATTTCGATTCGCTCACCGGGGCCGGCGCCATGATGGGTTCGGGCGGAATGGTGGTCATGAATGAGGATACCTGCGTCGTGAATGTTTCACGGTATTTTCTGGATTTCACCCAGAAGGAATCCTGCGGTAAATGCACCTTTTGCCGCATCGGCACCCGGCATCTGCTGAGCATTCTCGACCGACTCACCTGCGGTACGGCGCACGAGGGCGACCTGGATTTGTTGGCGTCGCTTGCCGGGGATGTCAAGGCCGGGTCGCTCTGCGGTCTGGGAAAGACCGCGCCCAATCCAGTGCTGACCTCCTTGAAATACTTTCGGGACGAATACGAGGCCCACCTGAAAGAGGGGCGATGCCCGGGAATGATGTGCAGACCGCTCACGGCCTTCTATATCGATCTGGATGCCTGCGCCCGGGGATGCGATGCCTGTGCCCTCGTCTGCCCGACGGATGCCGTTTTTACCACCAGCACCCGAAAGAAAGGGATCGACCAGAGTCTCTGCGTCAAATGTGGGGAGTGCGTGGTGGCCTGTCCGCCTGAATACGATGCCGTGCGAAAGGTCTCTCCGCCGTCGCTGGCTCCCGTCATTCAAAGACCCGAGACGCCCCCGACGCCGGATGCCCGGGAAAGCGGGGATCCGATTGAGGATGAGAACCCGGAGACCTCGACCGACGCTTCCAAAGAGGGCTGATATACCCCATGGATGCGTTTTTTGCTTATGATCAAGAACCCTGAGGATATGGGGACATGGTTAACATTATAGTGGACAATCGAGAAATTTCGGTGGAAGAGGGGGTGCCCCTTCTGGCGGCCTGCCTGGAAAACGGTATCGACATTCCAAATCTTTGCTGGATGGAGGGCATGGGTGAACCCTGGGCGGCCTGTCGCCTCTGTTTTGTCGAGATCGAAGGCGAAAAACAGCCCGTTACGTCCTGTACGGTCCTCACCCGAAGCGACATGGTCGTCCGCACCGATACGCCCGCCGTGAGAGCCTTGCAGCAATCGGCCCTGGCACTGCTGCTCTCCGTGCATCATGTGGATTGCAAAAACTGTCATGCCAACAGGAAATGCGCGCTTCAGGATCTTGCCCGGCGTCTCAAGGTCAGCCTGAAGCCGAAGCATCTCGAGAATTACCTCAAACCTGTGGAAAGGGATGAAACCCACCCCAGCCTCGTCTATTTCCCCAATCGATGTGTGTTGTGCGGGAAGTGCATCCATGTCTGCCGCAACCTTCACGGGCAGCCGCTCATTTCATTCGCCAGGCGTGGGTTCGATACGATCGTCAGCTTTCAGGGCGATGATACGGTTTTCAACGCCGAATGCACATCCTGCGGCGCTTGTGCCGCCGTTTGCCCTGTCGGTGCCCTGGCAACGAAAGAAATGCTCAACGGCCTGTAGACTCCCGATTCAACGGCTTCGGTCTTCAGCGGATTTCACCGGATGCACTTCCCTGGAGATGATGATCAATTCGACCGGATGATGAGCAACGGCCGGTCGATACGGTTCAGGACGCCCGACGCCACGCTGCCGTAAAAGGCTCGGGCCAGTCCGCTCCGTCCGTGGCTGGCGATGGCGATCAGGTCTGCTTCCTCCTTCTCCGCCGTGTTCAGAATGGATTGTACCACCGAATCGTAGGAGATGATGGATTTGTTGTTGATCCCTTTTTCAGTGAAACGCCGGGTGATGTCTTCCAGATAGGTCTCAACCTCTTTTTTGCGCCGGGCGTATTCCTCCTCGTAGCCGCTGATATCGACAACCTCCTGGTAACCGGGAACAAAATAATCACCCTCCACGACACGCATGAAAATGATCTGGGAATCATAGCGTTTCGCCAACTCTTCGACATGCGGCAAAATGGCTTCCGCCCGATCGGACCCATCCAATGGAACCAGGATCTTGTTGTACATACGAACCTCCTTTGGTGTTGGGGTTATGGTATCGCTGCCGTTCTATGATGATGGTAATAAAACGCTTTCAGACATTTTGATCATGTCGGTCGCGGCATGTTTTGTTCGCCCGCTGTTTCGGTGCCGGCGTTACCGATTTCAAAGGACGCGGGGACGATCGCGTGGAGGCGCAGGGTGCCGGAACCATAGCTGAAATCGATCCGTGAGGTGTCGCGCGTCTGTGTGTTTGCGCCTGTGTGTTTGCGCCTGTTTGCGCTTTATTTCAATCCAAATGGCGAATGTACGGCATGCCGGAGCGGTGGAGATTGTATTATCTTATCAAAAGATATCATTAATATAACGCCTTTTGTCCCGAAATGCAATGGATTTTATCTCGATTCCCCCAACCGGATTCACCGCGTCACAGGCCAAAATCCGTTATCGACAAATCGTCTCGGATTCCCAATCGGGTGAGCGCGAAATCGTAGCGAACCGGATCCGCCGGTGCATACCGTGCAAATCCCGCGGTAACCTCCAGAGCGGTGGCCATGCTGCAGGACTTCCGCTGCGTGAGTCCGAGATGAAGGGCAATGCGGTGCATGTGGACATCCAGAGGAACGATGAGGCTGGAAGGGGGAATTCCTGCCCATCCACCCGGATCGACGTCATCCGTCCGGACCATCCATCTCAAAAAAAGGTTGATGCGTTTACAGGCGCTCCCTCTGCCGGGAAGCGGCACGAGATGACCGGGATCCCCCATGGCGCAAAGCTCGCGACAGAATCCGTCCAACGCAGGAGCCACGGATGGGTCCGAGGCGTTAAAATGTTTCATGAAGGATTGCCGCAGAGATCCGTCATGGCGGATCATCGCCTTGACACCCATGAGCAGATCCCGGATATGGGCACCTCCTGCAAAGCGATGTTTGAATCCCCTGAATCGGTGGTCGAGGGTTCCGGTGTCGGCTTTTTCCAGAAACGTCGCCGGCGAAGGCCCCATAACCGAGAGGATCTTCCCGACGCTGTTCAGGATCTGGGTGACGCGTCCATAGGCAAGGGACGCGGCGACGATCCCGACGATTTCGCGGTCGCGGAGGGATTCATATCGGTACAGGAACTCCAATGGATCGGGATGAACGAAATTGCGTCGGTTAATGGACCGGTAGAGTGCTTCCAGCTTTGTGGAAAGTTCTGAGTTTTCAGGATTCACGCTCATGTTCTGGATGTCATCCGCGTCCTCAGCCCCAGTATTTACGGACATTTCATCGGTATTCCTGTTGACGGAACAGCCTCGATATCCTATACACGTCTTGAATAGGGATCATGTCTATGGAGGGACAGGACCCGTGATCCTCCTGATAAATGAAACATAACCAGCGGGCATCCGAAGGAAACTCACCGGAATGACAAACGAAAATACCCGAATTCGGGAAACCGTATGGATTATCGGCGCCGGGCGATTCGGTATGATCGCCCTCGAGCGTTTGTCCCGGATCAAGGCATCCGCGCGGTTCGTCGTGGTGGATCCGGACGAGCACCGGTTTTTTCCGGTGGAACACCCCCGGTGCGCCTTCGAGAACATGGACGGGGTTCGCTTTATCCTTCAACATCTCGGAGCGGGAGATCCACCGGATTGGATCATACCTGCCGTGCCCGTTCACCTGGCATCCGAGTGGTGTCTTGGGAGATTAGCCCATCGCGCACGCCGTATTCCCCTGCCCGTGGAATTGAACAGCCTGCTTCGCAACCCCGTTCGGGGCGCCGGCGGTGATATCTACGTTACCCACGCCGATTTTCTTTGTCCGGACGACTGTCCGGAGCCGGCCGGGATCTGCACGGTCACCGGCGCACCCCGGGAGCCCGATATGTTTCGTCTCCTTGCGGAGATTCGCTTCGAGGATTTCGACCCCCTGGTGATCCGGAGCCGGCAGTTGTGTCCCGGCGTCGGTGGATATCGGCCGGATGCGCTTTTTGCGCTGCTTAGCAGACTGGAGGCGGCCGAAGGCCGATTCCTGGTGTCCACCGCGTGTCGGTGCCACGGCGTCATCACCGGGATCGCGGTGGATCCACCGATCGTCCCATGAATCTCCTCCTGCCGATCTCCGCGGCATTGAAAGCCGCTACAGGTAGCGTGATTCATCCCTGTCGAGAAACAGCTTGAACGCATCGTCCGAATTTTCAAACTCGAGGGAGTGTCCTTTACATCCGTTGCGGGTACAGAAATTGACGCTTCCACCCAATGCCAGGTTCACACTGGCCACGGGGGCCTTGCAGGTACAGGTTTTCACGATGGGGAGAAGGTCGTGGCAGAACGGGCAGGCGCATTGCACCACAGCGTCGGGGATGTCGTCCACCCCTTCGAAGACCTTGTTGTAACTGCCATAGATCTGGCTCAGGTAGATACGTCCCTTTTTGTTCTCGATGACGGCTTCCAGCTCGATGGAAGGCAGATTGTCCACCTGAACCGAGGGATTCATCAGGCTTTTTCCGCAATTGGGGCATTTGACGATGACTTCGATTTGATGGGTCATACGGGCCTCCTTGTGTTTGGGTGTCGGTGTCTCGGAGGAAGATGCCGTTTTGACGGGGATCTGAAACGCTGTCATGATGGGTTCGTCAGGCTCGGAACCCACGGATTATCCAATCCTATATCTGAAATGTTTCAAAAAAGCAATGGCGCCCTGATGCCTGACGCCCGGCTTCGGCCGATAATGCCCGTCAGATCGACTTCCGGGAAAAGACCCACCGGTCTTCAGAGGAGAGCCCCGGATCGAACCCATAACCCGCCACCCGGAAGGTTTTGAGATCAGTGGATTTATCGATCCGGTTTCGAATAGCGAACCGCGCCATCATCCCCCGGGCCTTTTTGGCATAGAAGCTGATCACCTTGTATTTCCCGCCCTTGAAATCCATAAAGACCGGTGTAACGATCCCGGCGGACAAACCCTTTTGGACGACGGCCTTGAAATATTCGTTGGATGCCAGGTTGACGAGAATCTTTTCGTCGTGGTCGTCGACAGCCTCGTTCAGGGCATCCGTGATCCGATTACCCCAGAAGCGATAGAGATCCTTTCCCCTTTTGGTGGGCACTCGGGTTCCCATCTCCAGCCGGTAGGCCTGGATGAGATCCAGGGGACGGAGCAGGCCGTAGAGACCGGAAAGGATCCGGAGGTGGTTCTGTGCAAATTGAAACGCCGTATCCGAAAAATCATCCGCCTGAAGTCCCTCGTACACGTCGCCTTTAAACGCCAGAACAGCCGGCTTGGCGTTTTCGGTGGAAAAGGGGCGGCTCCAGCAGGCAAAACGGCGATGGTTCAACTCTGCCAGTCCGGGGCTGATCCCCATCAGTTGGGCCAGGCCCTCCGGGGTATAACCCCTGAGGATTTTTATCAGGATTTCCGACTGATCCAGAAACGCCGGCAGCGAATGGCCCGCTGCCGCAGGCGGCGTTTCGAAATCGAGCGTTTTGGCAGGCGACAGTATCATCAGCATGATCGGATCCCCACGGTGTCCGCTCGACTCAAGCGAAGGTTACCTTGTATTTTCGCACGAAATCGACCGGATGGTAGGACCGTTTGGATTTTCTGAGTCCTTCCTCACCCATATCCTGTTCACGGTTCACCCGCTGGAGGTGAGGGTTGTGGGCGAGAAACATCTGGTTGACGGCCTGGTAGATGCCCTTGTACTCGGCAATCCCCTTCTCGAAGTGGATCAGAACGGTCTCGTCGTTCATCTGTTCCGCCACGGTGAAGGCGGCCATTTCATCCTCTACCATAACGGCGCCGCCGAAAATCCCGTCAAGATCGTCCCAGTAGGCCATAACGCGCGAAATGGCACGATTTTCCGAGGCGAGAGTCTCGTCGGATTCGCAGTCCCGCCATACGCACCAGTCTTCCTGCATCTCCAGGGCGTGATGGATGAGATCGGGGGTCAGCGTCTGATAAGCGTGGTCGTACTTTCGCAGGAACTGGTTCAACAGATTTTTCTTCTTGTGATATCGATTTCCCTTGAGCTCGATGAGATCCTGAACCGAATAGAGATAGTCCCAGTGTTCTTCCGTGGCCGTGACGGCGATACGGTCCTTCAAAGCGTGTTTCCAGTGCCGGATCAGGGGTTCGGGAACCCGCATGACGATCGAATTTTCCGAAAATCGATCCCTGAGACGATCGGCCCAGTCCGCCTGTTCCCACTTTCCGACGGGAGCCCAGAACAATTCGGTGGGCCATGACTGACGAATCCAGACCAGATCGTCGTCCCATGCCCACTCAAGTCCGTATTCCCGCGCCCACCCCCACAGGTTGATGAAGCTGTAATCCGAAGCCTCCCACAGGGAATTCTTCAGACGTTCACGGTACGGCTGCTGTTTCTCCAGGGAGATGGGCTCAAACGCCAATGTCATTCTGTCCTCCGATTGGGTTGATAATGGACCGCTTGTACGGCGGGTTGTCTTTGGTCGTCAGCGTGATTAATTTAGTTGCAATTGCCTATCGTGTCAAAACTTTTCACAAAAAAACAGACAGCCCCGCCAACATCCGTCGTTTTTAAAACGTGATACGGGCAAGGGAGGGCGACATGAATGCACACCGGTTTTTCCAGACGTTTATATCCGAAAAGATCGACCGAAGGTCCTTCATCCGTCAGCAGTTCCACCTCGCCATGCTCCTTGCCGGCGGAATGGTTCTTCCCCGATCGATCTCGGGCGCCGGGGCGCCTGATATCGCCGTTGCCAGGGGTGCCCCGGGAGCGGCCGCCCGAAAAGCCGTCGCACTGCTTGGCGGCATCGACAAATTTGTAAAACCCGGTCAGAAGGTGGTCATCAAACCCAATATGAGCTTCGCCCACGATCCGGAGCGGGGAACCAACACCCATCCCGAAATCGTCAGAGAACTGGTGGCCATGTGTAAGGCGGCCGGCGCCGGGAGGGTGAGGGTGCTGGACCACCCGCTGCGGAAGCAGGAGCTTTGTATCGAAGGGATCAAAAAAGCCTGTGCCGTTTTCGATGAGGAGATGGTCTATGGTCTGACCAACAGCGAATTTTTTGCAAAGGTGCCGATTCCCCGCGGGGTCGAGATGAAAGAAACCGATGTCGTGCGGGATGTTCTGGAGTCGGACGTTCTCATCGCGGCGCCGGTGGCCAAGTCCCACGGCAGTGCGGGGGTCAGCCTCTCCATGAAGGGCATGATGGGATTGATATGGGATCGCTGGGTCATGCATGTCCGCCATGATCTCCACTCATCCATCGTCGACCTGGCCGGCCTTCTGAAACCCGGTCTGGTGGTGGTGGACGCCACGCGGGTGCTTTCCACGGACGGACCTGCGGGCCCTGGGAAGGTGCTCAGAATGGATACGGTGATCGCATCGGCGGACATGGTGGCTGCCGACGCCCAGACCGTTCGCATGTTCGAATGGTACGGCCGCCGGTTCGAACCCCGCCAGGTCAAGCATATCCGCATCGCCCATGAACGGGGTCTGGGCCGCATGGACGTGGAAAACCTGATCGTTGCGGAAGCGGAAGCCTGAATCCATGGGTGTGGGGGGCGTCTCCAAAGGATGTAAATGCCGAATGATTATTGACCGCCCCGGCTGCGGCCGTATATAGTGCGGATAAAGGCTGAAGACTGAAGACTGAAGACTGAAGGGGAATAACCGCTCCGTTCGTTACTGGCGCACCCCTTCAGCCTTCAGCCTTCAGCCTTCAGCCTTCAGTCTACCAAGCCTTCAACCCTATGGATCGTCATGAGACCGTCTTTACAGAGAATCCTGCAAACGCTCAGCTTTCTCCTGTTTGCAGCTCTGATCACCCTGGCCGCTTTTCCGATGGTTTCCCCGCTGCCGGTGGACACTTTTCTGCGGATGGACCCCGTGGTTGCCCTCGCAAGCTGTCTGAGTGCGCGGACACTGATCGTCGTCCTGTGGCCGGCCGCGGCCTTCCTGTTGACGGCTCTGGTGCTTGGGCGTGTTTTCTGCGGCTATGTATGTCCGCTGGGCGCCCTCATCGATGCCTCGGATGGGCTCATTCGTCACGGCCGGGAACGCCGTCCCGGTGGGGAAACGGAACGGTTTGTCGCCTGGGGGCGGCTCAAATACCTGCTCCTCTTCTCGATCTCCGGCGCCGCTGTTGCGGGGGTGTCGCCGGCCGTCCTTGCTTCGCCAATTGTCCTCGTAACGCGCTTTTTCGGGCTGCTGATCTATCCGGCGGCCGCCTTGATCTGCAGTGCCGCGCTGACGCTCGTACGCCCTGCAGCCGATGCGCTGGGGTTGAGCGGCCTCGCTTATCTGCAGATCGACATTCCCCGATATGCATTCCAATGGTTTACGCTGACGACGGTGGGCGGGATCCTTGCCGCAGGGTGGCTGGCCCCGAGATTCTGGTGCCGGTATGTCTGTCCTGCAGGCGCCGCTTTCGCACTCTTTTCCGCGAAGCCGCTGATGCGGCGAAACGTCTCCGACGCCTGCGTGGCATGTGGCGGGTGCCGCAAGGCCTGCCCAATGGCGGCGATTCCTTCGAACCCCTTCGAGACGGCGTTCATGGCGTGTATCACCTGCCGTGCCTGTGAGCGGATGTGCCCGACCGGGGCGATTTCTTTCGCTGCGGGCGGGCCTGCATCGACGACGCCCCCCGCGCTTCCGAAACGCCGGGAGATGCTGCTGGCGGGTCTCGCCGGCGTCGGCACGGCGATGGTGGTCCTGACGGGATTGGGATATCGGCGAAACGAGATTGTCCCAGGCCGGATCCATCCCGCAGACCTGATCCGGCCGCCGGGGGCCGTTCCTGAAAACGATTTTCTTGCCCGCTGCGTTCGGTGCGGGGTCTGCATGAAGGCCTGCCCCACCAACACCCTTCAACCCATGGGGATGGGTGCCGGGCTTGAGTCTTTTTTTACCCCGCGGGTCACGCCTCGCCGGGGCGCCTGCGAACCCCTCTGCAACGTCTGCGGCCATGTCTGTCCCACCGGCGCCATACGGGCCCTGTCGCCGGAGGAGAAAATCTGGGCCAAGATCGGTACGGCCCAGATCCTGCGGCAGAAATGTCTGGCATGGGAATTCGACCGTGGATGCCTGGTCTGCGACGAGGTCTGTCCCTATGACGCCATCTCCCTCAGAACGGTTCCCGAGGCATCGGTTTCCGTGCCCTTTGTGGATGAATCCCGGTGCAGCGGATGCGGGTTCTGCGAACATTACTGCCCCGTTCAGGCCAGGCCTGCCGTCATCGTCGAACCCATGGAGGCGATGCGTCTTTCAGTGGGATCCTTCCGTGAACGGGGACGCGCGGCCGGGCTCGATCTCGCTATTGGCCGGCATCGGACGCCGGAAAGGACGCCGACCGTCAAAGGGGATGCTTCGGACGGCCTTCCGCCCGGATTCACCGATTAGGATCGTCGTCCGCTGAAGAGACCCGCCGCTAGGGCTGCTCCGGCACTGTCCCGGAGACCGGCACCGTCTTGACGTTGATGCCGATCAGGCCGCCCTTCAGTGTCATCCGATGCGGGGTCCCGTCCCGGACCACCACCATTTCAATGGTGTCCGCATCCGCCTTCTCCTTCACGATGGAAACCAACTGCTGGGTGTTTTCGATGCGGATGCCGTCATATTCGATCACCAGATCGCCTTCGCGAAGATCGAGGTCTTCCGCCTGAGTCCCGGTGTTGACGTTGCTCACCTGGACCGCCTTTTCCGACGCATCCTGAGGACTCGGCGCCGCTTCGCCGGCTTCGGGTCCGATTTCCGGAACAGCAGCCGCCAGAGGCGGGCGTGGCGCCCGTCCTGGCCTTCGGTACGACGGAAACCCGGTGCAACTGGGTCTGGTTGTAGAAAAACGCGTAGTTCGTTTCATCCAGGTTGCGGAGAAGACGCTTGATGGCGACCTCCGCGGACTCGTCCGCCGCCGAGAAGCTGATCGACTCCCCCAGGCGGGCATCGAGTCCCGTCACCTCGACGCTGCATTCGCGTTGAATGGCGGCGAGAATTTCTCCCAAAGGCCGGTTCGCCGCTTCAAGGGTGATCTGCTGATTATCGGGCGGAACCGGCGGCAAGGCCGCTTCCGAAAGGAGGGTCGCACCTTGTGCCGGCATCACCCCCGCTGCGAGAATCCAAAACCATATCATGCATGAAAGGCCGCTTCGGAAGAAGCGGAAAATCGTGTTCATATCGTCACTCCATACCCGACCGGATCATTTGCTTGAACGGCCCCGACACTTTTCGGGGCAGCGTCGCAAACCATCAGTGGATCGTTGAGATCAAGCGAATTATTTGTTACAGTATATCCGTTCAGGTCCAATGAATCAAGGCCGGAAACCGATGGCGTGAGGCCGGACCTTTCAGGATCGCGTCTTTTTGGATCTTCATTCGCAATGCAGGGGAGAGGGAGTGCTCATGGTCAATATTCCGGGAACCGTCGTCGGTATTATGATTCTCTTTATCGGACGAAAGCTTTTCTGGCTCTTCGTGGGCAGCCTTGGGCTCATGGCTGGACTGACCTATACCGAAAGGTTTTTAGGGCCCCAGGAGGAGTACGTCATCCTGGGCATTGCCGTATTGATCGGCCTCCTTTTTGCCGTGTCCGCTTTCCTCCTGAAGAAGATCGCCGTCGGTGTGGCGGGCTTTATGGTCGGCGCCTACGTCACGTTCTATTTCCTCAAGGTGTTCGGTTATCACGAAACCCAGTTCGTCTGGCTGATATGCCTCCTTGGAGGGATCGTGGGAATCGCTCTCATGGCCTTTCTGTTTGATTGGGCCATTATATTTCTGTCTTCCGTTTTCGGAGCGGTTCTGGTGATTCAGTCCATCGCTCTCGAGCCCCACATCACCCCGTGGGCGTTTTTCGGCATGGTCATCCTCGGCTGCGCCGCTCAAGCGAAAATCATGTATTCGGAGCCGGGGATGCGGGGGCGTCGGTGACGACTTTCCGGGCCGCCCGGAGCAAGCTTTGGCGGCACTTGAACTAAACCGCGCAGGGCGCGGGCCGTATCCTCCCGGCACCGGCCTGTGAGAGTCGAAAGTTGAGAAGAGATACTGAATCCGGTATGACTTGCCGCCGCAGCGGCGCGTGAAGGAAGACGAGATGAATCGGTTTTTGACGGATGCAAAGATTATCCAGGCAGAGCTCGGCGAGATCCGAAGGGATCTCCATCGGCACCCTGAAACCGGGATGACCGAAACGCGGACGGCCCGGATTGTCGCCGATTATCTGAAGGGGTTGGGTCTTTCGGTTCGGGAAGGGGTCGGCGGCACCGGAGTGGTGGGCTTGCTGTATGGGCAAAGAAAGACCCGAACGGTCGCCTTTCGAGCGGATATGGACGCCCTGCCGATGACGGATCGCACAGCGGGCGAACATCGCTCGCGCATCGACGGCAAAGCCCATGCCTGCGGCCATGACGGCCATACCGCCATGTTGCTGGGAGCGGCGGCGCTCCTCCGCCGTGGTGCCGAAACCCTCGAGGGCAACGTCAAATTCATCTTCCAGCCCAGCGAAGAGCGGTTGCCCGGCGGGGCGCTGCCCATGATCCGCGACGGTGTTCTCGACACCCCCCGGGTGGACGGGCTTTTCACCTGTCACGTCCATCCCGGTGTCCCCCAGGGGTCTGTGATGGTGACGCCAGGGTATTGCACGGTGTCATCGGCGGGGTTCACCCTCGAGGTGATCGGAAAGGGCGGGCATGTGGCTCTTCCCCATCAGGCGGTGGACCCCATCGTCATGGCCGCGGATTGTATCAATGCCGCCCAGACCATCATATCCCGGAGAACCGACCCGCTGGATTCGATTATCCTCGCATTCGGGACGATCCACGGCGGGACCGCCAACAACATCATCCCGGACACCGTGACGCTTGAAGGCACCATCCGGGCTTTGAGCCCGAAGCAGCGGGATCGTGTCGTTGCCATGTTCCGGGAGACCGTCGAAGCGACCGCCCGAAAGCACGGCGGGGATTTCCGTCTCGATGTCAGGATGGAGTATCCGTCCGTTTACAACGCCCTCGGCATGGTCTCCATTCTTCGGGAGGCGGCTGCAAAGGTCGTGGGGGCATCCCGGGTGATCTGTACCGAGCGGCCGTTCATGGGGGGCGAGGATGTCGCCTATTTTCACGAGCGGATTCCGGGCGCCTTCTGGTTCATGGGGACGGGTAACCCGGACATGGGTTTCGATCACCCCCTTCACAGTCCTCTGTTCGATTTCGACGAGACAGTGCTTTCCCTGGGGGCGGCCATCCATGCCCAATGTGCGGCGGACTTCCTGTCGGCGACCGTCGTGCCCCGGGTTCCGGGCGCGGAGACCCGCCGGCAGGGGTGCGAGGCATCCCGGAACCGGCCATGAAGCGTCCTCCGGGTCATCTCTCCGGGCTTTTCACCGACGGCCTGGAATGTCGGCAGTCGGTTCTCCAGCCGGATGTTCGACATGAATCCGGCCGCCTGCCGACCCCGGTTCAGATGTCGGTTTCAGACGGCCACGGCCCGACTTTACGCTTCAGCAGCATCCAGTCTTCGTCCACCATCCCCTGAATTGTATCGTAATCGACCTCGGATAAATGGCTGAAGCGTCCTTGGACCTGAAGATAATCCCTGACCGGGCGGGGGGAGGCATCCTGATTGAGGGTATAGTGAATGCCGTCAGTCACTTCGTAAAGGGGAAAAATACGGGTCTGCACCGCCAGTCGGGCGATCTTGATGCACTGATCGGTGGGGACCCGCCACCCTGTGGGACAGGTGGCGAAAACATGGATGAAGCGGCTGCCGCCCTTGAGCATCCGTGCTCGCTGGAATTTCCGGATCATGTCTTCGGGAAAAGCGATACTGGCGGTTGCGGCGTAAGGGATGCGGTGGGCCGCCAGGGCCTCCACGATATTTTTTTTCCGGGTCTGCTTCCAGTTCGAACCGGGCGTCGTGGTGGTGCGCGTCCCGAAGGGCGTTGACGAACTGCGCTGGACGCCGGTGTTCATATAGGCCTCATTGTCGTAACAGACATAGATGAAATCCTCGTTGCGCTCCACTGCACCGGAGAGGGCCTGGAAACCGATGTCAAAGGTGCCGCCGTCGCCGGCCCAGGCCACCACGACGGTGTCGGTGTCGCCTTTCATGTCGAGCGCTGCCCGAAGACCGCTGGCCGCTGCGCCGGCCGTCGCAAAAGCGGTGTGCAGGATCGGGACCTTGAGGGAGGACTGAGGATGAGAACCGGCGATGATGGCCCAGCAGCAGGCGGGAATCACCATCATGGTTTTTTCGCCCAGGGCGCGGAGGGCGAATTTCATGGCTACCGTGGCGCCGCAGCCGGGACAGCCCACGTGTCCGGAGGTCATGTAATCGGTCTGGGGGAGTGGCGATCTGATCATGATTGAAACCCTTTTTCCTTAAAATGTTCAATTTCCGGTATTCAGAGGCCGGTGGCGACAGAGGACGACCCACGCTCCCTGCGGATTCGTTCACGTGCCGCTGAAGCTTGCTCCGGTCGGTCCGGAAACCCGCCGGCGCTCAAACAGTCCGGGCCGCTCTACTACAGACTGAAGGCTACAGGGGGATGCCTGCGGCGAAAGGGGCGTTGATGCCTATTCAGTCTTCAGCCTTGAGTCTCTATCCGTCAGGCGGTCCGTCACACCGGGCATATCCCGGGGTCCAGCCCGACCCAGACGCTTTCAATCTCCGGATGATCCGCCGATTTGGAACGACGGTAAATCTCCTCGATGATCTCGGGTGTGACGTCCCGACCACCCAGACCGGAAATGTAGCTGAAAACCGACGGCTGCCGTTCGCCGTGATAGAGAGCGGCCCTTATTTCCTGGGCGAAGATGCCGCCCAGGCCGAAACAGAAATTCCGGTCGAGCACGGCGATTTTTTGTGCGTTGCCGACCAGACGCCTCAGAAGATCCGTCGGGAAAGGTCGAAACATCCGGATTTTCAGGAGACCGACCTTTTCGCCGCGATCCCTCAGATCGTCCACCACCTGGCGGCTGGTGCTGACGGCCGTTCCGGCCATTGCCAGGATGATCTCCGCGTCCTCGCATCGATAGGCCTCGAGCATGCCGTAGCGTCTGCCGAAAATATCTTCGAAATCGTTTTCGGCCGTCGTGTAAAGGTCGGGTACCCGTCGCATGCCCGCCTGAATGTCGTATCGCATCTCCATGTAACATCCGGGAGGGGCCATCTGGCTGAGGGCGCAAGGCTCCCGGGTGTCGAGTTGAATCCTGGGGCGGTATGCCGGCAGGAATCGGTCCGCCGTCGCCTGATCGGGGATGTCCACCGGCTCGTAGGTGTGGGAGAGGAAGAATGCGTCCAACACCACCATGACCGGAAGGTCGGCGGATTCGGCCAGACGGAAGGCGAGGAGGGTCGTGTCCAGTGCCTCCTGACCGTCTTCGCAATACAGCTGAATCCACCCGGTATCCCGCTGGGCCAAACTGTCGGTCTGGTCCATCCAGATGTTCCATCCCGGCCCCAACGCCCGGTTGACCTCGGCCATGACGATGGGGAGACGGGCGGCCGAGGCCCAATGGAGCAGTTCATGCATCAGCGCCAGGCCGTGGGATGAGGTGGCCGTGAAGGTCCGGGCGCCGCCGCTGGCGGCCCCGATGACCGCCGCCATGGCTGAATGCTCGCTTTCCACGCAGATGAACCGGCCCGCCATCCGGCCCTGGGCGCAGTATTCCGACAGGGCCTCCACGATATGGGTCTGGGGGGTGATGGGATAGGCCGACATCACCTGAACTCTCGCCAATCGGACCGCTTCGGAAACGGCATGGCTGCCTTCCACCACTTCTTTCATGACTGCTCCTCCTCAAGGGTCATGGCGTTCCTGGGGCATTCCACCACGCAGATGCCGCAGCCCTTGCAGTAATCCAGGTTGATGCACCGGGTGCCGTCCATATAAATCGCCACTTCCGGGCAATAAAGGCGACAGTTGTCACAGTCGTTGCAGATGCCGCAATTGAAGCATCTCGTCGCCTCCCTGACGGCTGTCTCCGGGCTGTAACCGCCTTCGACCTCCTCAAAGGCGGTTCGTCGTTCCAATGGGGAAAGGGTTGGCGGCACGGCGCGGTCGGCCGGCGTAAAGTAATCGGTGTTGATGGCGGTGTAGGGAACGATGGCGGGATTCCGGGATTTACGGCTTCCGGAAAGGTAGATCTCCATGGAGAGGGCCGGCCCGTCGCCGACACGGCATTGAGCGATCCGTTCCGGGATCCCCGCCTTCCCTTCCCGGAAGAGGGTGTCGAGCATCATGGCGGCCTGTTTCCCGGATGCCACGGCGTCGGTGACGCTCCTGACCGGGGCCGTCAGGTCTCCACCGAAAACCAGGGGCAGCCCGGACGCGGGATGCGCCCACAGGGTGCAGTGGCTCATCCTGAGCACATCCGGCCGCTGTTCGGGAGGACGGTACCAGCTTTCCGAGGGCTCGGCACCGATGGCCGAATAGACCTGGTCGACCTTGAGAATGCGGGTTCGTTCACCGTCAGGCACCACGCGGCAGCGACCTCCGGCGGTTTCCATGTCGGTGATCCGCATCTCTTGAAGGGTGAGGGTCAACCGGTCGCCGTCGTTGTCGATTCGAACCGGCGCCGCAAGCTCCATAAGCCGGATGCCTTCGGCCAGCGCCATCCTGATTTCATGGTCGAAGGCGGGCATGTCCCGGCGCCGTCTGCGGTAGACGATAACGGTATCCACTCCCAGGCGAATGAGAGATTGCGCCACGTCGACGGCCGTATTGCCGCCGCCGATGACGGCCGCGGTTCCACCGCTGCAGGTGTTTTCGCCGCGGCGGATGTCGTGGAGGTATCGGAGTCCGTCCTGAACCTTTTCCCCGCCGGGAATGCCCATCTGAAGGGAATGTCCGTGGCCGCACCCCAAAAAGACGGCGTCGTAGGATGCCGCCGCTCCCGCGAGGAATTCAGCGGTCACCGGCTTCCTGCAGTAGATGTTGACCCCCATGTCGACGATTCGGGAGATTTCGGCCTTGAGGGCGTCCTCGGGCAGCCGATACCAGGGGATGCCCCACCGCAGCACGCCGCCGGGCTCGCTGTCCGCGTCAAAAACATCGCAGGCATGTCCCAGGCGGGTCAGGAAATAGGCGGCGGAGAGTCCCGCCGGCCCGGCGCCGGCGATGGCGATTTTTTTCCCATGGATTGCCCGCCGGTCGGCTTCGGCCTCGTCTCCATAAAACGGGTGGGGAACGGCATAGGCATTTTCAATGGCCAGGTCTCCGACGAACCGTTCCAGGTGATGGATGCCGACGGGGCTGTCCATCCGCCCGCGATTGCAGACCCTCTCGCAGGGGTGAAAACAGACCCGTCCGCAGACGGCCGGAAAGGGGTTTTCTCTCAGGATCGTCTCCCATGCGGCCGGAAACATGCCTTGACCCACCAGCATCTCGATGCGGGCGATGTCTTCTCCGACAGGGCAGGCACTGCTGCATGGAGCGGTTTTTTCGTCATAGCCCGGCCGTACGAAGCGCCAGGATCCGGTCTTGTTGATCTCGGTAGAGATGTTCGATCGCGATATCCGCATCGGCGTCTCTTTCATGATTTCCGGATCATACGTCATCTTTATTCCCTGCCTCCGTTGTGGTGTTTGAAAAACGGACCTCCGCGTAGGCCTGTTTGGCGGCGGCGATATTTTCCTCCTGCTTGATGGGAATCTCCTGTCGGATCGCCTCTTCAACGGCGTCCATGGGGGGCATCCCGAGGATCCTGGCGAATGCGCCGATCATGGCCGTGTTGATGATGGGGTGGGTTCTCGTGCCCAGGTGATGGGTCGTGGCGATCCGTGCTGCGTCAACGGTCGCCGTCCGAAAACCGTTGAAGGCTCCGGCGGCCGTCGGTTCGGCTGTGTTGAGCAGTATCCATCCCCCGGGCTTGAGTCCGCGCGTGATGTCGACGCTCTCCAGAAGCTTCACGTCCTGAACCAGAACATGGTCCGGGGTGTAGATGTTGCTTCGAATCCGAATCTTCCGGTGATCGAGACGAAGATAGGCCTCAACCGGCGCTCCTCGGCGCTCGACGCCGAATACCGGGAAGGTCTGAACATAATATCCCGCTTTGAAAAAGGCCTTGGCCAGGATGATGGACGCCACCACCGTCCCCTGCCCGCCGCGGCCGTGAAACCGTATTTCTTCCATGACGCACCCCCGCCTTCTGTTCTCTGCCGTTGTCTCGGAATTTACGAGCCGTTTTGGAATTCGATGCTTCCCGGGATGCGGCGGCAAAGAACCCCCCCGCAACCGTGTCGGGTTTTCGGCCGAAAAAGGGGTCAGCATACCCGAGATTCTCAACCTTTGCAAGACCGCGGTTGGATTGTCTCTTCCATTTTCGTGGTGATTGGGATATATCAGCCGAGGTCAAACCCAATATTCCTTCAAGGGGGCGCAATGCGGTCTTTCATTCAATATGGAAATCAGCTCCGGGAGCTCTTCGCCGCCCAGCAGCTGGCGGTTCTGGCCACCGATGCGGGGGGTCGTCCCTATACCAGCCTCGTTGCCTTTGCGGCGACCGATGATCTCAAAACACTCGTCTTCGCCACGCTCCGGGAGACCCGCAAGTTTTCAAACATCACGCATAACCCTCATGTTTCCCTCCTGATCGACAGCCGATCCAACCAGGTGACGGATTTCCAGGACGCCGTCGCCCTCACGGCCTTGGGGACCGGCGAGGAGGTCTCCGGCGAAGCCAGGGACACCCTGCTTTCCCTGTACCTGGCGCGGCACGCCCATCTGTCGACCTTTGTAAGAACCCCGTCCTGCGCTCTCGTGGCGGTCGCCGTTCGCGAGTACTGCCTGGTGAGCCGATTCCAGAATGTCGACGTATGGAAGATGTCACAGTGAGGCGCGGGTTCGGCCCTGATGTGAACCGAACCGTCGATGCAATATCCGTCTCTTATCCAATCCGTTCCCAATTCAATTCATCCCCATCCATTTGTTTCCTCAGTCGTTCGTAGAAATTTCCGCGCCGGAGGGAAGGCGATCCGCCTGTCGATGACGGCTTCAGGATAGCCGGTTTTACACCCTGTAAAAAATGTCGACAGGGCCGTATGCCCCGGCCTGTGAAATATGAAATCACCATGTCATAAAATATAACGAATTTAATATATTGGATCAATTATGGTGTGTGGCACAATGCTTGCTGTAGATAGTTCGGCAACATCCATGTGCGATAGGGGACCGCCACTGTTCAATAAACGGTTCAAACGGAGACCTGTCATGAAACCGAGCTATTATAAATCGATACAGAACAAGATCCTGATCAGTATGATCCTGGTCCCGGTCGTTTCGTTTGCCCTGAGCCTCCTGCTGGGATCCTATTATTTGACGAACTCTCTGCAGCGCTCCACCATCGCAAGTCTTCAACGGATTGTTTCCGATCATCGCCATATGATCGAATCCTTTCTCACTGAGCGTGCCCACGACCTGCAATTCATCCTCAATACCTATTCCTATGATGACCTGAGCCAGGCGGATCATCTCGGCCGGGTGTTCAAAAACCTCCAGGAACAATCAGGGGCGTTCGTGGACCTGGGGGTGTTTGACCAGGACGGCAACCACGTGGCCTACAACGGGCCCTACGAGCTGAAATGGAAGAACTACGGTTCGGAGAAATGGTTTCAGCGGGCCATGGGGGATGGGATCTACATCAGCGATATCTTTCTGGGGTACCGTCAGGTGCCGCACTTCATCATCGCCGTCAGCAAAAGTGACGGTGGTCGCAGGTGGACCGTCCGCGCCACCATCGACACCCAGTTTTTCACGCAGTTGGTGGAAAGGGTCCGTATCGGCAAGACCGGTGAGGCGTATCTCCTCAATTCCGACGGGGTCCTGCAGACCCGGCAGCGCTCCGGCAGGGATCTGATGGAGAATCCCCTGGACCAGGTCGAATACCCCGGTGATCTCGACAACATTCATACGTACCTCGCGAAGGATATTACCGGAGAAGACTTTCTGTATGCCACCACCTGGCTGAAAGACAAGGAGTGGCTGCTGGTCGTCCGTCAGGAAAAAGCGGAATCCCTCCGGTCACTGATGGCCGCAACCTACGGCATCATTCTGATTTCGATCATCGCGCTTTCGGCCATCGTTGTCGTGGCGTTTTATATCACCGGCCGGATCATCCAGCGGATGAAGGAGATGGACACGGAAAAAGAGAGCCTCAACCAGCAATTGATCAGGGCGCAGCGATTGGCGGAGCTTGGAGAGATGGCGGCTGGGTTTGCCCACGAGATCAACAACCCGCTGCAGATCATTCGAAGCGAACAGGCCTTGATCGAGATGAATTTTCAGGATCTCAAGGCGAGCGGTGCGCTTGAGCCGTCGGAAGCCTTGACGGAGCTCGATGATTCCATGGAGCAGATCAAACTCCAGATCGATCGGTGCGCCGGCATCACCCAAGCCATTCTCAAATTCGGCCGCCAGGGCGAACCCCGTATGCAGAACGTGGACCTCACCGTCTTCATTCCCCAGGTCACGGACATGGTGGCCAAAAAAGCGAGCGTCAACGGCATTGAAATCATCCAGGAGATTGCCGAAGACACCCCTCCGGTCCACGGGGACCCGGGGCAGCTTCAGCAGGTTCTGCTCAATCTCTTCAACAATGCCATGGATGCGGTCATTCATCGGCACGGCGCATCCGGAGGACAGCTCGCGATCCGGACATCGGCTGCCGAAGGCCGGCATACCCGAATCGTTGTCGGGGATAACGGGTGCGGGATCGACGCCGATAACATCAAAAAGATATTCAGCCCGTTTTTCACGACCAAGCCGCCGGGGAAGGGCACCGGTCTGGGTCTGTCGGTTTGCTACGGCATCATCAATACCATGGGCGGAACCATGGAGGTTGAGAGCAGTCCGGGTTCCGGCTCGACCTTTACCATCCTTCTGCCTTCGGCGTCGATTTAGGAAAATGATAAACCAATCAGACAGAATGGGGGAATCAGCATGGAGCAAATGAAAATGATGTTGGTGGACGACGAGGAGCGTTTTCTAACGACGACCCAGAAATTGTTGAACAAGAAAGGCTATGATGTCCAGATCGCGTCGAGTGGCCAGGAAGCCTTGGAGATATTGGAAAGGAAGATCATCCACGTGGTCATTCTCGATGTCAAGATGCCGGGAATGGACGGCATCGAGACCCTCAAACAGATCAAGTCCCGCTTCCCCCTGGTGGAGGTGATCATGCTCACCGGGCACGCTACCGTGGAGTCGGCCGTCGACGGCCTCAAGTCGGGGGCCACCGATTATCTCATGAAGCCCACCGGTCTTGAGGAACTGATCCGGAAGGCGGAAGAGGCCTTTGAAAAATGGAAGCGCATGGAGGAGAAGATTCGGCTGGCCACCAGCAAAAAATACATGAAATCGCCTCGGGAGATCCTCAAGGAATCCGAGCCGGAATAATGCCCGACGGGTTGATTGCCTGCACATCGGACCGGATCATTCAACAAAGGGAGTCACACATGTCTGAGAAAATCAAGGTGCTGATGGTCGACGACGAAGCCAAGTTTCGTGAGACCACTTCGAAAATCCTACGTAAACGAGGTCTGGACACCACGATGGCCGCAACGGGAGAAGAGGCCGTCGACATTCTGACAAAGGAGCCGATGGACGTGGTCGTGCTCGACATCAGGATGCCGGGTAT
This sequence comes from Desulfococcus multivorans, assembly GCF_001854245.1. GTDB lineage: Bacteria > Desulfobacterota > Desulfobacteria > Desulfobacterales > Desulfococcaceae > Desulfococcus > Desulfococcus multivorans. The sequence continues at coordinate 2,083,563 of NZ_CP015381.1, forward strand.
GGACGGCCACGAGGCCCTGGCCAGAATCAAGGAAATCCGTTCAGACACACAGGTGATCATGCTCACCGGGCACGGCGGCGTGGAATCCGCCAAGGCTTCCCTTGAAAAAGGGGCCTTCGACTATCTGAGCAAACCGTGCGACATCGACCTTTTGGTCTCTAAAATCAATGACGCTCACAGGGCTATCCACGACACCGAAGCGTGGGCCACTGAAAAAAAAGCCGGCGAGGTCATGATCCGCGTGGAGGAGTACACCACGATTCAGGGGGATCAGAGCGTCAGGGAAGCCATCGAACACCTGATGCGATCGTTCGAGGGTCTTATCGCCAGCGGATCCGTCATGGAAACCGGACACCGGTCGATTCTGGTGTTCGACCGTGACGGGGATATCGAGGGCATCTTGAGCATCCAGGATCTGATCGGGGCTGTTCGGCCCGCCTATCTTTCCGCACCAAAGCCGTCCATGGCCGATGCCATGCAGTATTCAGCCATGTTCTGGACAGGGCTCTTTACCAGCCAGGCAAAAAAACTGGCTGACGTCATGGTTTCCGACATCATGTCCGCCACGCCGCCGAGCGTGGACGAGAACGCCAACCTCATGGAACTTGCGGATATCATGTACAGCCGCAATGCCAGGCGGGTCGTGGTCACCAACGCCAAGGGGCGGGTGATCGGGGTTGTCCGGGAACAGGAGCTTTTCTTTGAGATGGCGAAGATCATCCTCAAGTGAGGCCGCTTCAGGGCCTAATCCGGCCGGAAAGGAGAGAAGAAGGATGTCGATGAAAAACGCCTTTGGCATGGGTAGCGGCGGCCGGACCGGGCTGCGCGAATCCGATGGATATTCTTGAAAGGAGATTCTGATGTCGGCTGCAAAAAAGAAAAAGGTCACCGGTTACGATAAATATGTGGACTGGAAGTTTTTCATCGTTCCGGTCGTACTTTTTTTCCTGATCCTCGTTCTGCCGACGCCTTACGGCATGAAGGACGTGGGAACGGAATACAAGGTGGGGCCCGGGGCGGTGATCAACCTTATCACCCAGGACCTCTTCGGGAAATCGAGTTCGGACGCGGAGCAGTGGCAGTTGGTGGCGGCCCAGATGATGGAGCAGAATCTCCGTATGGGCGCGTTGACCAAAAACCGGTTCATGAAACGCGACTACAAATGGGTCCGTAAAAACAATATTCAATCGAGCGAGGCCAACTTTAACCGGGCCAGTGAATGGATCGAGGGGAACGTCACCGACGAGCGTTTTGCCGCATTGATGAAAAGCGCCATGGATCTCCGCCGGGACGGGCTCAAGTACGAGAATCTCACCGGGAGGGAAAAAGAGGCGGCGGATAAGGGGGCCTGGCACATCAAGGTGGCCATCGCCATGGGCGCTTTCGTGGTGCTCTGTTTTCTCACCGAATGCATCCCGCTTCCCGGGGTCTCCTTCTGCATCGGCCTGATCCTCGTCTTCTGCGGTGTCGTGGGTCGGGAAGAGGTGGCCATGCTCTATTGGAGCGACGCCTGCTGGTTTATCATGGGCAGCCTGATGTTCGCGGCGGCCTTCGTCAAGACCGGCGTGGACAAGCGGGTCTGCATGATGATGTTCAAACGCCTCGCCGTGCCCAACATCCGGGCCATCACCCTGATCTTCATCGTCATTATCGCACCCCTGGCGGCTTTTATCTCCGATCATGCCCTGGCGGCCATGTTTCTACCCATCGGCATGCTCCTTTACCAGAACAGTCTCACCAAGGAAATTCCGGAAGATCCCGAACTGGGGAAGATGATCATGATCGCCATCGCCATGGCCTGCAACGTCGGCGGGCCGGGAGCGCCTTCGGGCGGTGCGCGGAACGTGATCATGATGACCTACCTCACCGACATGTTCGGGGTGGACATCGGCTATTTCCAGTGGGTCACCTATTGCTTTCCCTTTGTCATCGTCATGATTCCCATCACCTGGATCATCGTCAACTGGCGGTTCAAGCCCCGCATCACCTCCCTGGCTCCGGCCATGGAAAATCTGCAGCGGGAGATCGGGAAAATGGGCGCATGGAACCGTTCCCAGAAAATCGCCCTGGTGATCTTCGTTGTCATGGTCTTCGGGTGGTTCACTGAAAAGGAGTTTTACTCACTGGGGATCTATCCGGTGCGCCTGGGCATCGGGGTCATTGCCGTGGCCGGCGCCGTCGCCTATCTGCTCACCGGCATCGTCAACTGGCGTGACTACCAGGAGAAGGTGGACTGGGGCGTGGTCTGGCTCTATGCCGGCGCCATCATCTTCGGCCGAACCCTGGACGAGACCGGCGCGGCCTACTGGCTGGCCCGATCGGTCATCGAGGTTCTGGCGCCGCTGGGAATGGACTCGGGGCTGCCCCTCATGGCCACCTCCAACGCGCTTACGGCCGTCATCACGAACCTGATGGCGGACGGTCCGGCAGCTGCCGCCGTAGGCCCCATCACCCTCAATATGGCAGGTCTGGTCCATCCGGGGACGACCTATCTGCCCTTCATGGCCATGGCCACGGCCATTGCCTCGTCCTTTGCGTACTGTCTGATCATCGGCACGCCGCCCAACGCCATTGTCTACGCCAGCGGATATCTGGAGCCCAAGGACTTCCTTCGGGCCGGCATACCGGTCTTTTTCGCCTCCAATATCCTTCTCCTGCTCATGACGGCGCTGTACTGGACCTGGCGGGGGTTTGGGGGGATGCCCGCCTACTGAGAAAGCAGGCGGGCGCGGGCGTTGATCATGAAGGTCAAGGGGCAACGCACCGAAAGATCGTCTACACTGAACCGCCTTCGCAAGGCCCCGGATAGAGGCTTTGCGGAGGCTTTCCGACAAGGAGTCAAAAAAATGGGGAAAGCACGCGATCCAAAATCGTTGAAAGCCGTCCGGCACGAGGCGGGGGTCACCTATTTCACCCGGGAAGCCGAACGACGACTCTTTTTTTTCCTGACCATCATCATGCTTATCCTGGGAATTGTTTATAAAATCGGATGGCTGTGATGGAAAACCCAACAGGGGCCCAGCGATTTTCGCTGCGTTTTTATCTGCGCACGCTGTCACAGCTTCTGGGAAGCCCCCGGCGATTTTTCGAGGAACTGCCGGAGAATATGGGGATGCGGCTTCCCTTCTGGTTTCTTCTGGTCTCCAGCATCATCTTCACGGCGGCCGGCCTCATGAACGCGGCGGTGGGCCCCTGGGTCGCAGCAACCATTTTCATGGCCAATGCCGTGGGCATGGTGTTCGTCACTTCGGGCCTGGGTTACATGACGGCCATGCTGACCCTCGGCCGAAGGCATTCCTATGTCCGGTTTTTTACGATATACGCCTTTGCGGCCGGGGTGACCCTGCCCGCCTCCTGGATGCCCTACTTCCTCTTCATCACCGAGCCCTGGAAATGGTGGCTGATCTTCACGGGATTGACCCGGTGGCTTCGGTTGACCTGGCAACAGGCCCTGATGGTGATCGGACTTTCCATCGGTCTTATCATTCTCCTTTTCTGGACGCTGCTTCCCGTCATTTCGAAACCCTAGCCCTTATTCTTCCGTTACCTTCCCTTTGTGGACAGCCACGGGATGATCCTGCATACGGAGCCGTCGTTGTCCGGATAGGGCAAAACTTGTGCAAAAAAAGCGCCTTCCCTTTGGAAAGGCGCTTCCGATTTTTTTTAACCCGTCAGGGCCGTTTGGTATCTGTTTCAGGAAGGGGCGGGGGAGCCTCCCCGATGCCGTTACTGAACCATGCGTCGTCCTTTTATCCCCCGCATGCCAAGGGTGCTGATGAAGTGTTCCGGCACGGGGCAGACCGTGCCGAATCTGTTTTCCCGGTTCAGGACCAATACCCTGGCCTTTTTGAGAGAGTTGAATTCGGTGGCGGTCGCCGCCGTATAGGCTCCCATCATGTGACCCACGACGATGGTGCCCAGGGGAAGGTTCGGCAGAGGAATGTCCTCGGCGATCACATCGATGCTGTCGCAGGTCGGGCCGGCGAAGACGCTGGGATAGACCGGGCCGTCCTCGGCGAAAATTTCCAGATGATAGCGGACATGGTCGAATATCTGTCCGCTGAAGGAACCGTAGACGCCGTCGTCCAGATAGTACCATTTCATTCCCTGCCGGTCGGCGCGGCCCACTACGGTGGTGACGGTTCGGGCCGCGGGGGCACAGATGAAGCGCCCCGGTTCGGCAATGACCCTCACGTGGGCCGGCAGCTGAGACAAGGCCTCACGGATAGGGGCGCAGTAGGCGGCGATGTCGACCTCCCGGTCCTCATAGGAAACCGGAAATCCGCCGCCGATGTCCAGGATGCTGAGGGGCATGGTCGCGACATCGTGGTGCCGGCGTATCAGCACGTTACAGGTTTCGATGGCCTGAACCTGCTGCCGGGTGTCGGTGCATTGGGACCCCACGTGGAAGGAGAGACCCTTGATGTGGATGCCGGCCCGCTCCGCCAGCTGGAGTATGGACGGGACCTGATCCGCGGAACACCCGAACTTCCTGGACAGGTCCACCAGAGCCGACGGACTCCGGAAACTGACCCTGAGAAGGATTCCCACCCGATTGCGGTAAGGAATGAATTTCAGGAGTTCGTCAGGGTTGTCGACCACGAAGGTGGTGCAGCCGTACCGGAGGGCATCCCGGATATCCCGATCCCGTTTGACGGGATGGGTATGGATCGTCCGCCGCGGGGCGACATGGATTTGTCGCAGTACCTCGATTTCGCCGGTGCTGGCGATGTCGAACCCCGCCCCCTCTTCATGAAGCACCGACAGGAGGTCGGGATGGGGCAGGGCCTTGACGGCGTAGTAAAGGTCCACCTCGGGAAGCGCCTGTCTCAGCGAGCGGTATTGCCGACGTGCAACGTCGCAATCCAGAAGAAACAACGGCGACCCATGGGCGGCAGTCAGCTCGCGGTAGCGAGCGTCCATATCGACGGAAGACAGCTTAAAGGTATTCATTATCGCTCTTTCCAACGGCTTCCAGCACGTATTGGGGCAGTGCGAAAGCCGAAAAATGAATTTCCGGATTGTAGTAACGGGTCGTAATTCCGCTTTTCCGGTAACGCTCTCTCAGGGTGGCGATGTCAGTGCGCCGGTGACGCGGTTCGTCCGTCGCCCAGGCGAAATACATCGCGCCGCCCACATATGAGGGAACGGCGGCGGTATAGAAATGCCAGTCGCCGAACAGGGACTCGAGGTGTTCCCCGGTCTGACGGATTTCATCCATCTGGTGAAAGGCGACGCCGTTCTGGGTAACCAGGATGCCGCCGGGATTGAGACATTTTCTGCATGCGGCATAGAAGGATTCCGTGAAGAGCGCTTCGCCCGGTCCGATGGGATCGGTGCTGTCCGAAATGATGACGTCGAATCTCTGTTGGGTCTCCCGAACGAAATGAATGCCGTCGTCGATGACGATCTCGGCCCTGGGGTCGTCGTAAGCGCCGGCGCTGTGGCCGGGAAGATACCTTCGGCACATGTCGATGACGGCCTGGTCGATTTCCACCTGGGTGACGCGACGAACCGTATCGTGCCGGCAGACTTCCCTCAGCATGCCGCCGTCTCCCCCGCCCACGATCAGGACGCTCTCGACGTTTCCATGGGCGAGAATCGGCACGTGCGACATCATTTCATGATAAATGAATTCATCCTTTTCCGTGGTCTGGACAATGCCGTCCAGGGCCATGACCCGCCCGAAGATGACATTCTTGAAAATGACAAGATGCTGATGGTCGGTTTTGACCTCGTGCAGCAGCTCATCCACTCGAAACTCCTGGGCGTAAGCGTCATAAAGGGTTTCTGAAAAATTACGCATGATCAAGTACCCCTCGAAGATTTTCGCTGACGATGATTTTCTTGGGATAGAACGCTTTGCTCAGCACTGGAATGGCCTCTGCCGGCTGGGAGTTCCCACACATGAACACGTCGAAAGCGGCATAGTCGCGCTCAGGCCAGGTGTGAACGCTGATATGCGATTCCGCCAGAACGGCCACCCCCGAGATCCCCCCGTTGGGCGTAAAATGGTGAAGATGAATGTGCAGCAGCGTCGCCTGGGCTTTATCGACGCAGTCCCGCAACGCTTTCTCCATCCGTTCCAGATCGTCCAGGTGCTTCGCGCCCCAAAGATCGATGATCAGATGTATGCCGGCGAAAACGACATCATCTCTTTTGATAAAGTGATCCTGGGGTGTTTCGTCGGAGAGAAGATTGTGATGTTCAGGCCAGTGTTTCTTCGTAGCGGTTTGTTTAAAAGGATGAACGACGTCGCGACCGACAAGAGCTTCTTTAATCATCCATTCGCCCCCCTCTTTCTGGGTATTTTCTGATTGGGTTGTAACAAAATAGCGCCGGGGTCAGAAAGAGCCGTATGGGCGACTGGCCGGCGCTGCTAATCGGGTGACATAAATCTCCTATTCTTTGCAGGCAAAAAAAAAGACGCGCGCTATTTAATGCAGGTGGAAAAAAATCGCAAGCTTTTTTTGCAGGCAACCTGCCTTTTTTTCCCTGAAAGAAATCCGGACGTCTGCAATCGCGAAACCTTGACGGCATCACGTGACTTGTTGGATCATCAACATGATGATATAACAGAATATTTGAACCCTGTTTCCGTTCAGCGTTCGGTATTCATGGGCCGCGCCCCGCCGACACCTTTTTCCGGCCACCAGGATGAAAGCCGAAAATTGAGTTTACCAGTATACGGTGACCGGCGGTATGATCGCCGGCATCCAGCCCCGGGGCGTCACGTCCGCCAGACTGATGTCGATGGACAGATCGGGTCTCACGTTGAGAACGACCTTGTAGGCTTTCGGCGGCAGCCCCTCACCGGGATCCGAAAAGGCATACTGGCCCCTGGCATTGGTCCGGGTTTTGGCAACCACCGTTCCCCCGGCGTCGTCGATTTTGACGAGTAAAACAGGTATGGGTTTATGCCGGATTCCGTCTCCTTTGACAGTGCCAAGGAGCCACCATTCCGAAGCATACTGGACGGCCGGAAGGAACAACAGAAAAAACATCACCGAAATCAGCATCATGAGGATCCGTTTCATCATTGCCTCCCCGGGTCCGGATATGTATTCAGATCCGTCGGTCACTGCCGCTGATATGGACGGCGCATCGTCCGTCCACCATCTATTTTAAAAGGATTGACCTCAAATATACACACCGTTCTCAAAAGATCAAGCAAATCCCGGAATAAATCCCAATTCAACTTTCGACTTTCATGCGATGGCCGGATGGAGGTGCCGGGAGGATGCGGCCCGCGCCCGACGCGGTTTCGTTCAAGTGTCGCTAAAGCTTGCTCCGGGCGGCCCGGAAACTCGCTTGCGCTCAAACAGTCCGGGCCGCTGATCCGCCGCTGCGCTTAAGCGGCACTAAAACTCACCGCTGAAGGGGCGCGGGCCGCATCCTCCCGGCACCGGTCTATGAAAGTCGAAAGTTGAGTCCCAATTGACAAGAGACCGTCCAAAAACGGGTATCGTCGCAACCGCTGAAATCGCTCTTTACTAACCGTTGAGATCACGTTATATTTTAATATTCCGTGCTCAGGAAGTGATGCCGGCGGACATGAAAGCCGAGCCTTGCGGTATATGAGGGATTTTACCGGTAAAGGACAGACACTGCACATGCCGGAACACCGATTCAAATCGACGGAGTTCGACAATGGCCTGTTCGCCTGAAAGGGTTATGGCGGTCCCCGGCGGGATCGAAACCGCCGGGTTTCACCGGATTGAAGCCTTCAGGATGGACAGGCCCCGCATCGGAACATTCAAGGGCCTTCCGATGCGGGAGACCGACGGCGCGGTGGAAGAGGGCGAGGGATGGCTGCGATGCATCCACTGCGGCGGCAGGATCGCAAAGGCTGCCGACCAGATCAGCGTCAATGGTCGTTTTGCCCACGTCTTCAACAATCCCTCCGGTTATGTATATGAAATCGGTTGCTTCGCGGCCGCTGAAGGGTGCGTTAACGCAGGCGCGCCCACCCCGGCGTTTACCTGGTTTGCCGGTTTTTCCTGGTGCCTCGCTTTGTGCGGGAACTGCCGCGGTCACATGGGCTGGCATTTCAGATCCGATAAGAGCGGAAGTTTTTACGGCCTCATTCTGGTGAATCTGACGAGAGATTCCCGAGGCGGTTGACGATGGATTCCGGAAAGGCGATGCATGGCCCAAGAGCGAATGCTGATGGAAAAGGAAAGAGCCCTGGTGGTCGAGTTCGGGATGCGGATGGTCCAATCCGGCCTGACCACGGGCACCGGCGGAAACCTGAGCGTTTTCAGGCGGGAATCGGGACTGCTTGCGGTGTCGCCCAGCGGCATTGCCTACGACCGGCTTTCACCCGGGGACGTGGTCGTACTGACCCTTGACGGAGAGGTCGTCGACGGCACGCGAACGCCCACCAGCGAACTCAGCTTTCACCAGGCCCTCTATCGTGTTCGGTCTGAAGTCGGCGCCGTTGTCCATACCCATTCCCCCTACGCCACCACCATGGCCTGCCTGGGATGGGAGATTCCGCCGGTCCATTATCTGGTGGGATTCTCCGGAAAGAAAGTTCCGTTGGCCCCTTATGCGACATTTGGGACGGAGCGTCTGGCGGCCGGCGTCGCGGGCGCCATCGGCGACTACAACGCCCTTCTGTTGGCCAATCACGGGTTGGTGACCGTCGGGGTCGATCTGCCTTCGGCGTTTGCCGCAGCGGAGGAGATCGAATTCGTGGCCCGGATCTACTACCAGGCCCGCACCGTGGGGACGCCACAGATCCTGTCCGATGCGGAAATGGCGCGTGTTATCGAAAAATTCAGGACCTACGGACAGAAAAAGGCCTGACACCGGCTGTTATCACAGTAGGCTGAAGGCTGAAGACTGAAGACTGAAGGGGTGCATCTACGATGAACGGGACTCTTGCTCCCCTTCAGCCTACAGCCTTCAGTCTTCAGTCTATCTTTACAGGAAGGTGAGCATGAGACGGAAGGACAAGGCGATGACGCTGCGATCCGAGATGGATGCCGTCATCGAGAAGGCTCGGGTCTGTCGGTTGGCCATGATGGACGACGACCGACCCTATATCGTTCCCATGAGCTTTGGATACGACGGCGAAGCGCTCTATTTTCATTCCGCCCGGGAGGGTAAAAAACTGGATCTGCTTCGAAAGAACGGACGCGTCTGCTTCGAGTTCGACGCGGACGTCTCGGTGGTCCCCGGCGAGGCGCCCTGCAAATGGGGCATGACCTATCAAAGCGTCATCGGCATCGGCGATGTGGACTTCATCCTCGAGCCGGCGTCCCAACGCCGCGCTCTCGACATTATCATGACCCACTATTCGGATGAGAAGCGCTTTTCCTATACGGATGCAGAGATGCGTCGCGTTTCGGTGTTCAGAGTATGCATCCTTGACATCAGCGGCAAGCGGTCGGGATGCGTCTGAAGCCGAAGGAAGGCGCCCGTCGGCCTGAATACCCCACCCACAGGCGAAGTTACAGGAGGAGAGGCGATGCCCGTTTATGAGTATGAGCACACGGGCGGCCCTTGCGGGATAGGAGCGGTTTTCGAGATCCGGCAGTCCATGGCGGACGACCCTTTGACGGTATGCCCCATGTGCGGGGGACCCGTCAAAAGACTCATATCGCGGGTTGCCGTCAGCATGCCGAAGGGGAATGCCCAGCTGAAGGACCTGGGGTTCACCAAGCTGGTCCGTCGGGATGACGGGGTCTATGAGAACGTGACCCGCCGGGACGGCGAGAGCCGCTATATGGTCAGGGGCCGTCCGGAAACCCTGCCGGATATCAAACGGATCGTCCGGGATTGATTGACCGGACCGGGCGCCCCGCGACTTCATCGACCACCGGTAACGCATAGAAAACAAGGAGACCCTCCACCCATGAAATATTCATCGGAAGCTGTTCCGACATCGCGCCCGGCACTCGGGGATAATACAATGAAACTGCGTTTTCACGCCTCAAACGGCCCTGCGGACGAAACCATCGAAGCCTTGATCGGGATGGTCGGCGGCATCAAGAGTCCGGAGCTGATCCGTGAGATGATCATCGCCGCCCTCAAGGCGGGTCAGGAGGACGACGACAAGGCGGACCTCAAGCTCATGAACACCACGCTCAAGGAAATGCGCTTTACATCCAAGATTTTCGGGCCCTACGGACATGTCAAAAAGGTGACGGTCTTCGGTTCCGCGCGGACGAAGCCGGACGCGCCCGCCTATCGCATGGCCGTTCAACTCGGAGAAGAGCTGCGGGATGCCGGGTACATGGTCATCACCGGCGGCGGTCCGGGCATCATGCAGGCCGTCAACGAAGGCGCCGGCGCCGAGCATTCCTTCGGCGTCAATATCCGACTGCCGTTCGAGCAGAAATCGAATCCGGTCATCCACGGGAACCCCAGGAGCATCACCTATAAATACTTTTTCAATCGCAAGGTGGCCTTCCTGAAGGAAGCCCACGCCGTCGCACTCTTTCCGGGGGGCTTCGGCACCCTCGACGAGGCGATGGAAACCCTGACCCTGGTTCAGACCGGAAAGCGGGACCTTATCCCGCTGGTCCTCATCGATCCCCCCGGCAGCACCTATTGGTCCCACTGGCTTGGATTCCTTAAAACGGAGTTGATGGCCCACGGCTATATCAGCCCCGAGGACCTCAGCCTGTTTGACCGGGTGGAATCGACCGAGGCGGCGGTGGCGCGGATCGATCATTTTTACCGGCAATTCCACAGCATCAGATATGTGGCGGACAAACTGGTGATCCGAATCCATCACGCGCTCGATCAATCCGTCATAGAAAGACTGCAGGACGATTTCGAGGATATCCTGGTGCCGGGCGGCACCATCGCGCTCTCCAAATGTCTTCCCGAAGAGATCGATGAGAAGGAGATTTCCCATCTTCCAAGGCTCGTCATCGATTTCAACCGAAAAAGTTTCGGGCGGCTGCGACGGTTGATCGACATGGTGAACAGCGAACCCTGACGATGAAGCGGCGCTCCCGGGTGACGATATCCCCCCGTGAGGCGGGGGTCCGGGTGACGGACTTTCTGGTCGGACGATTTTCCTACCTGGATCGTGGGGCCTGGATGGCAGAAATCGCTCAGGCACGGGTGCTTGTGAACGGCCGGCCGATTTCCGTCGATGCTGTGCTGCAGCCCCGGGACCTTTTGGAATACCTGCCGAAGGATGTGCCGGAGCCCCGGGTGAACGACGCCTACGAGATCCTCTTCGAGGATGAGGCCCTTCTTGTGGTCGATAAACCTGCCAACCTTCCCTGTCACCCGGGGGGGCGGTACTTTCACCATACCCTCTGGGCGATGATCCGTTCCCGATCCTTGTCGGACGGTCCTTTTTTTGTGCACCGCATCGACCGGGAGACGTCGGGCATCGTGGTCATGGCCAGGAATTCCCGCGATGCTTCGGTGCTGGGCCGGCAAATGGCCTCGGGACAGGTCCGAAAACGCTATGCGACCGTGGTCGAGGGGCGATTCCCCGAAGGACCCGTGACGGCCGACGGCCGGCTTGTCCCCGACCCGACGAGCGTTGTACGGAAAAAGTTGCGGTTCATACCGCCGGGTGCCGTTTCAGAACCATTGAGCGAGGGCAGGCACTGCCGTACCCGATTCGACCTCGTTCGCCGAGGTTCCCTGATGAGTCTGGTTTCCGTGATCCCCGCAACGGGCAGACGGCACCAGATCCGCGCCACTCTTCTGGCTCTCGGCTATCCCGTGGTGGGCGACAAGATTTACGGCACGGACGAAACCGTTTTTCTCCGGTTCATCGAGGACCGGCTGACGGAATCGGATCGGATCCGTCTTCGTCTTGACCGGCAGGCGCTCCATGCCGCCGAAATCGCGTTTCGTCACCCCCGATCCGGCCGGCATCTGCATTTCGAGGCACCGGTTCCGGCGTCCTTTCACACACTCGTCGACGCTTTCGATTGACACGCTCCCTGTCCCGCATTTCCCAGGGTGTCCATCGACGGATTCACTCACGGAGGCACTGACGGGCCAACCGCCCGAGGGTTTCAATCCCGCGTTCCGTCTCGTTTGTAAACGGCGCGCCACAGCCGATCCGGATGAAATTTCTGAACATTCCCGAAACCGAACAGACCGCCCCCGGCAGGATGGCGATCCGGTTCTCGAGGGCCTGTTGGTAGAGCGTCATGCCGTCGATCCGTCGGTTGAGTTCGATCCACAGGAGCGAGCCCCCGGCGGGAAACGACAACCGCGTGTCCTGAGGGAAATGTTTTTTCACCGCCATGGCCGTTTTAAGGGTCTGGTTCCTGACGGCGCCCCTGAGGATTCTCAGATGCCGCTCGTAGGCCCCGCCTTCGAGAAAGCGGGCCATGATCTCCTGGTCCGGCGTCGCGGTGCAGACAGTGGATCCGGCTTTGAGGCGCAGGATTTTATCCTTGAACCGCGGACCCGGCAGGACCCAGCCGATGCGAAATCCCGGCGCCAGGGTTTTGGAGAAGGAGGAGCAGGTGAGCACCAGATTTTTGCGGTCCCAGGTCTTCAACAGGGACGGCCGCCGCTGCCCTTCAAAATAGAGCTCGCCGCAGATATCGTCTTCGATCACGGGAACGTCGTGACGATTCAAGAGGTTGACCAACCGCTCCTTGCCCTCGTCCGAGAGCAGGGTGCCGAGGGGATTGTGAATATTGGGCATGAAAAGACAGGCGCGGATCGGGGTGCTTTCGAGGATGCGCGCCAGGGCGTCGATGTCCACCCCGGCTCTGGGGTGGGTGGGAACCTCCACAACCATGATTCCCATCTCCTTGAAAAGCTGCAGAAATCCGAAATGGGTCGGCGTTTCGATGGCCAGGGTGTCTCCGGGCTTCAGAATGGCCTGCAGGCACAGCGTTACCGCTTCCATGCAGCCGGTGGTGATAACGATGTCCTCCGGGGAGACGCCTTTGAGGAACCCTATCATGCGCAGCGCCAGTTGACGGCGCAAACCGGGGTGGCCTTCGGTCAGGGAGTAGGAAAGGATTTTCCGGATGTCCCTTTCGGAGAGTGTTTTGAAAATCCTGGCAAACTGCCGGTGCGGCAGAAGATCCGTCGCCGTGGTGGACGACCCCAGGGGGAGCATTCGGGGATCCGAGATCGCCTTCAACACCGAGTTGACCATTCCGGTGGTTTCGACCCTGAGGGGTTTGGCTGCCGGTGCGGGCAATACCGGCGTCTCGAGGTTTTTTAAGGAGACCGGACTCACGAAATAGCCGGATTTCGGCCGGGCCTCCACGAGCCCGATCGTCTCGAGGGCGATATAGGCCTGGTGAATCGTGCTGATGCTCAAATTCAGCCGACGATGCAGCTGCCGGATGGACGGCAGCTTTTCCCCCGGGGCATAGGTGCCGTCGTGAATTTTGGCTTCGATTTCCTCTGCGAGGGCTCGATATCGGAAAACAGACCTGGATCTCAACTTTCGACTTTCATGATGGTGACCGGGAAGCGGTGCCGGGTGGTACGGCAACGCCCCTTCAGCGGTGCGTTTCATTGCCGCTTGAGCGCAGCGGCGGATCAGCGGCCCGGGCTCTTGAATCTGTTATGCTGTTTTTTTTGAGAATGTGTATCTGTTTTTATCTACCACATGCTTTAAAATGGCTTCAACCCCAAAACGGAGGAAAAAGGAGAAGCCATGCGATTTGAAAATTTGTTGGCCGCCAGAACCCTGAAGATGCACGACAACGCCATCCGTGAAATCCTGAAGGTCGTCTCCCGGCCGGGGATGATTTCCCTGGCCGGGGGCATCCCGGCGCCCGAGAGTTTCCCCATGGGCATCATGGATGAACTCTCCGCCCGCGTCATCCGAAAATACGGCTCGGGCGCCTTCCAGTACGATTTGACGGAGGGGTTCATGCCCCTCAGGGAGGCGCTTTCGGGGCACCTGGCGAAAAAGGGCATTCCGGCATCCCCGGAGGAGATCATTATCGCCAGCGGTTCTCAGGGATTTCTGGATGCCGTCGGCAAGGTGCTGATTACCCCTGGCGATCGGGTGGCGGTGGAAGCCCCCACCTATCTGGGGGCGCTTTCGGCGTTCACGCCCTACGAGCCGGAATACGTCCGCCTCGACACCGACGAGGATGGCGTGGTTCCGGCCGATCTCGAGCGGGTTCTGGCATGCGGCGGCGTCAAATTCGTCTATCTGGTGCCGACCTTTCAGAATCCCACCGGACGGACCATCCCCCTGGCGCGACGGCGGGAGATCGCCGGGATCATCCAGAGGCACGACGCCCTTCTGGTGGAGGACGATCCTTACAGCGATCTGCGGTACCGGGGCGAGCCCCTTCCCCCCATCAAAAGTTTCGCTCCGGAGCACGTGATGTATGTCGGCACCCTCTCCAAGGTCCTGGCTCCGGGCCTTCGAATCGGTTTTGCGGCGGCTCCTCGGGTGATCCGGGAATGGCTCGTTCGAGTGAAGCAGGGCACCGATCTCCATACCGGCACCTTCAGCCAGGCCCTGGCCGCGGAATACCTCTCCGGGGGATACCTGGAGCGCCATCTCCCCGAAATTCTCTCGATATACCGGCCCCGCCAGGAGGCCATGACCGCCGCGCTGGCGGACTATTTCCCCAGGGGCATGCGATGGAGCCGCCCCGAGGGCGGGATGTTCATCTGGGCGGAGGGCCCCGAAGATCTTGACATGGAAAAGGTTTACAAAGGGGCTGTGGGACGGAACACGGCCTTCGTCCCGGGCAAATATTTTTACGTCGACAAAGGAGAGGGGGAGGCGACCATGCGGCTCAATTACACCATGGCCGGTGAGGCGGAGATCCGGTCTGCCGTGAGGATTCTGGGTGAAGAAATTGCGAAGGCCATGTGAGAAGCGGCGTCATTCCGCCTCCGGCCTGAACTGCAGAAAGAGATCGAAGACGAGCGTCCGGTTTGCCGGCGACGGGCCGTCGGCCCCTTCGATGCCGAACATGTCCAGATCGATATCGAACACGCCCCGGGCCAGCAGCAGCGGCCGGTTGTCGGGGCCGAAAACCGGCTCCATCTCCATGGTCACGGAAAGCGGGGTTTTCCGCCCTTTCAGGGTGAAGATGCCTTCAACCGACGCCGGGGACATCCGCCCGTAGGCCAGGGGATTCCCGTGGCTCCGAATGGTGTTGATGGTGAAGGCGGATTCCGGATAGCGCTGCACATCCAGAAAGGCACGGCCTCCGAGAACGTCGTCCAGGCCGCCGTCGCCCATGGTGACGGACCCCGGGTCGGCCGTTACCCATCCCGTCGCGCCTTCCAGAAGCCGATTTTCGACAAGATCGATTCTCCCATCGCAGCGCATGACCTCTCCCCGATAATGATCCAGGGGGGTCTGAAAGTGAAACTGAATGAGCGGCGGATCTTCAGGCCCCGGTCGGCTGAGCCGCCAGGATCGCGGTATTCCGGCGGCAGTCGGCTGAACCGCCGTCGATCGGGTGGGCGGCTCGGGAAGGGGGAGCCCGATCTCGTCCCAGGTCGCAAGCCTGACGGATGTCTCGACCGGATCAAACCCGTCTCCGCTCCGGGTATCGGCGATCTGATCGTCAACAGCCTTTTCCAGAATCCGCGCCGCTTCGCGAAACAGCCGTCGCCGCTCCGACCAGGGACCGGTCAGGGGATCCTTTTTCCGCTCGAACACCGGTGCCTTGCAATGAAACTGCGAATATACGGCAAGGGAAAGGAACAGCGTCCCGTCGTTTGCGAGCCATGGGTACAGGTCCATGTAAAATCCGCGATCCGCCCGGCTCAAACGCACCTCCTGAACGGTTTTGAATCGGGTAAAGCCCTCGTCCATGGCGGTCCTGGCTTCCCTGACAAAGGCATCGTGGTCATAGGCGGGAGGCGGAGAGCCGGTCACGCGAGCGATCTTGACCGGCGCCCAGATCGTCGCTCGACCGGTTTGCCGGACAGGGATGTCCCTGAGAACGAGGCCGCCTGGTTCCTGGGGGACGTACCGGGATGTCCGGATGAAATTGCGGATCCGATCGAGGGTCGTGTACCGCCCCTGATAGACGGACCGACCCCGAAAGTTCTGATAGACGATGAGCGGCGTGATGGCGACCGCTTCGGGTGCGCCCTTGCGGACGTCGATCCGGGAAACCCGAACCGACATGGCCTTTGCCAGTCGTTCGATTTCAGGCAGGGCATCCCGATGAAATGCCCGCGCGACCGCCGAGGCTTCCGGCCGGACGAAGATCACCAGTTGATCCGTGGTCTCCGCGGGCGCCGGTAATACGGATCCGAGAAAAACAGCGGCGACCCACAGGCAACCCGCCATCCATGCCTTGCGGTGATGAAAACGCATCGGGTTCCTCCCTTTCTGTTTGGATATCTACCCGGGACATGTCATGTTCCGCCTGCACAGGCAAACGAGAGTGCAATGGCGATCGGTTTCTTCGAATATTGAAAATAGGGACATCCCCGGAAACTGTCAAATTCGATGCGCGGAATGTCGGGACATGGCGTCGATGCCTGTTTTTCGATGTTTACAGGCTGATAAAATTACTGACAAGCCGCTCTGCCGATCGCGCCCGCATTCGGAGACCGGGATCGACGAGCGAATTCAGGTTCGCGTGCGGAAAAAAAGAGGTCCGCAACCTTCGCAGCAGGTCCGACGCCCGTCTTTATTTACGACGACGCCGGCCCCGGATCGGGCAAGTCGGTTCGTCCATCGGCAACGATAATGACATTGGCATTTAAATTGCTTTGTCCCAGATTACCCATCGGCACCCCAGTTTACCGCCAATCCAATTGCGTCTTTGCCGGGAGGTATCATGCTTTACTCGACCCGATCCAAACTCATCTTCAGCTTTCTCGGTGTGTCGCTGCTGGTCGGGACCGTATGCCTGATTGTCGGCTGGCAGCTTTTGTACGATTCCGTGTTGAACGAAGCCAGGAACCGCGTCCAACAGGATCTGAATGTCGCGCGGGTGATTTACGACGACCGGGTGGCGGCCATCCGGTTGTCGCTGGAAACCACCTGTCTTGCCGCTGATTTCAGCGATGCCGTGGTCATGGGCGAACAGGCAATCCTGAAATCGCGGATGGAGCGGATCGCGAGGCGATTGGGCCTTGATTTCGCCGGTATCGTCTCAGCCGACGGCACATGGCTCTGCCGTATCGGCGACGGTGTCACGAACGCTGCCGCGGGACGGATGCCCATCGCGACTGCAGCCCTCGAAAGGCAGCATACGGTCTCGGGGACGGTGGTACTCGATCGGGGGACCCTTGCGGCCGAACATCCCGACCTGGCGAGACAATCCCGCATACGGACCCGCCTCGTCGATGCCGGGTCGGAGATGATGGACGGGTTGATGCCCATGGTGGAGGAGACTGGGGGCCTCGCCGTCGCATCCGCCGTTCCCGTCCTGCGGAAGGGAAAAATCATCGGTGCCGTATACGGTGGGATGCTTCTCAATCGCGATCAATCCATCGTGGACAAGATCGGCGGCACGGTTTTTCGCAACGAGGTTTACCGCGGGCACAACGTCGGCACGGCAACCATTTTCTTCAGAAACCTGAGAATTTCCACCAATGTTCTGGAAAAAGACGGCGAGCGTGCCATCGGAACCTTTGCTTCCCGGGAGGTGACCCGGCGTGTCCTCATCGAGGGCCGTAAATGGACGGATCGTGCCTATGTGGTGAACGATTGGTACATCACCGCCTATGAACCCATTCTGGATATCGAGAAGCGTCGGGTGGGGATGCTCTATGTCGGGGTTCTGGAAGCGAAATATCGGGACGTTCGGCAGAAAGCCCTCTGGGTCTTCGCACTGATCACCCTTGCCGGCGTTCTGTTGGCCATCACCCTGGGATGGCTTACGGCCGATCGCATCATGCGGCCGGTAAATCAGTTGATCCGGGCCAGTATGGAAATCTCCAGGGGGAATTTTTCTCCGGATATCGGCCCCATCTCCAAAAGTGACATCGGGCTGCTTCAGCAGGAGTTCGGCAGAATGACCGACTCCCTGGTAAAACGGGATCAGGAGCATCAGGCGGAAAGCGAAAAGCGACTGATACAGTCGGAGAAGCAGGCGAGCATCGGAAAACTTGCCGCCGGCGTGGCCCATGAAATCAACAACCCGCTGACGGCGGTGCTCACCTTTACCCATCTGATGCTTCGTCGAAAGGATCTTCCGGAGGAGCTCAGGGAGGACCTGCAAACCATCGCCCTGCAAACGGAAAGGGTCCGCAGGATCGTGAAAGGTTTGCTGGACTTTTCACGCCAGAGCCGCCTGGATACGGAGCCTCTGAATATCGGCCGTCTGCTGGAGGACTGTGTCGAACTCATGGAAAATCAGGCGCTGATTCAGGGGGCCGTCCTCCGCTACGCCGCCGATGGTGAACTGCCGGTGCTGCAACTCGACCGAAATCAGATTCAGAGCGTCATGATCAACCTCATGATGAACGCACTGGATGCGCTGGCCCCCGGCGGAGAGATCGACATCCGGGCGGCCGTGCGTGAAAACGACGGTGAAAAAGGGGTCGAAATTTCCGTACGGGACACGGGGACGGGCATCGCCCCCGAGCACCTTGACAAGCTTTTTGATCCGTTTTTTACGACAAAGGAAGTGGGGAAGGGAACCGGACTCGGGCTTGCGGTGACCGCAGGTATCATCGAACGTCACGGCGGCCGGATCCGGGTGGAGAGCCAACTCGGGAAGGGCAGCCGATTCACCATATGGCTCCCTTGCGTCGGAGCGGCTGCGCGCAATCGTGACCCCAATAGCGAAACGAGGATGAACGACCATGAAAATACTGGTGGTTGACGATGATGCGATGGTGGTGGAAAGCTGCCGGAGAATCCTGAAGGCGGAGGGTGCGACCGTCCATTGGGCGGAAGACGCCGACAAGGCTATTGCCGTTCTGAGAGGTGAAGGGGACTTTGATATGGTGTTGACCGACATCAAGATGCCCGGAAGAGACGGGTTTGAGCTGATTCGGGTGATCAAGGAAAAATTTCCGGGAACGGCGATCCTGATGATGACCGGCTATCTGATACCGGAAACCATCCGGAGGGGAACCGAATTCGGTGCGGACGGCGTTATCGCCAAACCGTTTACCCCCGATGAATTGACGGCTTCGGTCCGGAAAACGTTCTCGGTCGCACCTGTCCGAGACCGGAAATAAAAATGTAGGGGTGAACCAGGGTGTTCGCCCCCGGTTGCCCCCGTACCCAAGGGACACATGCACCTGAAACCCCGAAATCTTTGAAGGCAAGGAGGAAACATGAAAGAACGGATGTTGGTGATAGACGATGACCCGGCTGTGCTGCGTTCCTGTGAAGCCATCTTCGGAAGCGATGGGTTTGCGGTGGAAACCACCCAGAATCCCGCCGAAGGCCTTGAGCTCAGCAGCCAAAACCATTACGGAGTAATCCTGTGCGATTGGAAGATGCCCGGATTCGACGGGCTCGACGTGATCGCCGAGCTGGAGGAGCGGGCGCCCGATTCGGCGGTGGTCATGTTCAGCGGGTATCCATCGGTGGATCGGGCCACGGAAGCCATGAAACGAGGTGCCATGGATTTTCTGGCAAAGCCTTTTACGCCGGATGAGATCACCGATGTGGTTCAGAAGGCGGTTCAACGGAAATTCAAGCAGGAAAAAAAGGTGTTTCATCGTCTGGAAAACATGTGGCAGAAATTCCCTGTCCCCGGCGTCGACGACAAGGGGCCCAGGATTATCGCGGAAACGGTGGCCCAGACCGTCGGTGTGGCCAAGGCCAACTCGCCGTGGATCTCTCTCTTTGTTTTAGGCACGCTGGCAGGGGCCTATATTGGTTTCGGCGGTCTTTTCTCGGCGTCCGTCACCTTCGATCTTCCCCCTGAGCTGGGTCTGGGGATCAAAAAGCTCATCGGGGGAGCGGCGTTCAGCATCGGTCTGATGCTGGTGGTCATCGCGGGTGCCGAGCTGTATACCGGCAACAGCCTCATGGTGTCCAGCGTCATGATCGGCGAGGTCACCTGGCAGCGGGTCCTCGCCAAGTGGAGCGTGGTCTACGTCGCCAATTTTGTCGGTTCGATACTGCTGGCGCTTCTCTTTTATCTTTCCGGATTGTGGAAAACCGGCGGCGGACTTCTGGGTGAAACCGCCGTCAAGGTCGCTCACGCCAAGGTCCACCTCGGCTTTACGGAGGCCTTTGTCCGGGCGGTGGGCTGTAACTGGATGGTTTGTCTGGCGGTTTGGATGGCACTGGCGTCCCGTCAGGTCATCAGCAAGATCTTCGCCGTTTTTTTCCCGATCATGGGGTTCGTGGCCATCGGCTTCGAGCATTGCGTGGCCAACATGTATTTCATTCCCACCGGCATCTTTCTGAGCCATTGGGCGGGGATCGTGCCCGCCGGCGTGGACGTGGGCACGCTGACGTGGACGGCGTTCCTGGTGGACAATCTCGTCCCGGTAACCATCGGCAATACCGTGGGCGGCGTTGTTTTTGTCGGGCTGGGGTATTGGGGGGCCTATCTGCGACCGATCCTGCAGCCGGCAAGATGACGCATGTAGGCTGAAGACTGAAGGCTGAAGGCTGAAAGGGGATCAGCGGTCCGTTCGTCATCGGCGCACCCCTATAGCCTGCAGCCTTCAGCCTTTCATGGGAGTGAACGGTCATCGTCATCAAAGTTGAAACTCAACTTTCGACTTTCACAGGCCGGCCCCGCTATCCAATCGCCGTCATCGAGGTTTCGTCAAGGATAAAGTCATATTTGCGCGGATCCGGCAGGTGTCCGGGAAAAACACAGCGGGAACTTTCAGTGCGGTTGATGCAAATGCAATTATTGACAGGATATCCGATCTTCTTTATAGTCCGGAAGAGTTATTTCAGCAGGATGCCCGCTCAACTGGCGGGAATGTGCCGGCGGCAAGCGTTTACGGTGAAGGTGGATGAAAAACATGGATCAGGAGAAAACACCGATCAGGCTCAAGGGTGTCGGAAAAAACCTCTGTATCATCGTCGATCCCACGGAAAGCAATGAAGATCTTATTCAAGAGATCACCAGACTTCTCAGTGAGTTGAAAGAGCAGGTGATTGACGGCGCCGTCACCATCGATGTCGGCGAAGGGCATGATGAGTTGTTTGACACACTCGGAACCTATATAAAAGACACTTACGGCGTGAGTTCGATTATACGCGCTGAGAAAAAAAACAGGATTGTCAAACGGTCGATTCTTCCGGAAGAGCGCATGCGAATTCGGGACATGGAGCAATCCTGGCATCATCACAGCACGGATGTGCTCATGTTGGCCGGCCGGGTGAGATCGGGCCAGCGGGTCGTCGCTGAAAGGCATCTGATCATCATGGGGGATGTCAACCCCGGCGCCGAGGTGATCGCCGGGGGAGACGTGGTTATTCTGGGGAGTCTGATGGGAACCGCCATCGCGGGCCAACCCGAAAATGAAAAAAACATCGTGTTTGCGCTGGACTTCCGACCGACGCAGATACAGATCGGCAGTTTTGTCGCGGCGGGGCTTCCTTCTTCCCCTGAAAAAATCGCTGAGTTCGCCCACGTTGAAAACGGAACCATTGTGGTGGATAACTACCTGGAAGTCAATCCGTTCGGACGGTTGCCGTGGCCGCAGGTGCGATGAGATGCACCGTATTACGAAGATCAATTCATACAGTATATGAGGTCAAACATTGGACGGGAAAATCATTGTTGTCACTTCTGGCAAGGGGGGTGTGGGTAAAACCACGGCCACCGCTTCCATCGGCGCCGCACTGGCACTGGAAGGAAAACGGGTTGCCGTCGTCGATATGGACATCGGGCTCCGGAACCTGGACGTCGTGATGGGCTTGGAAAATCGGATCGTGTTTAACGTCGTTGATGCGGTCAAGTCCAAGTGTCAGCTGAAACAGGCGGCCATTCGAGACAGGCGGGTGGAGAATCTTTTTCTGATTCCCGCATCTCAGAGCGACAACAAGGATGCTCTGACGCCCGACGACATGATCATCTTCAGCGAACAGCTCAGAAAAGAGTTCGACTTTATTCTCATGGACTGTCCCGCGGGGATCGAGAGGGGGTTCGAGAACTCCGTGGCCGCCGCCGACGAAGCGCTGGTGATCTGCACTCCCGAGGTATCCGCGGTCCGGGATGCGGATCGCGTGATCGGTCTTCTCTACGCCCGCTCCATCACCCCCAAGCTCGTGGTCAATCGAATCGTTCCCGAAATGGTCGCGAGGGGGGATATGCTGAGTCATCTCGATATGGTGGATGTCCTCTCGATCGAGCTCATCGGGCTGGTGGAGATGGACGATCAGGTGGTGGTGGCCACCAATACCGGTATTCCGTTGGCATTGCAGAAGGGGTCCAAGGCAGGGGAAGCGTTTCGCCGTATTGCCATGCGCCTGAACGGGCATGAAGATCTTCCGATACAGGTCCCAGAGGCCCAGGGAGGGTTTTTCAAAAGAATTCGCAACAAACTCGGTCTTGGGAGATAGGGGGGCCTTATGCTAAACGGCTTTTTTCGAAAGATGATCGGCAAAAAAGACGACACCAGTAAGGATGTCGCCAAAAAACGCCTTAAATTCGCACTGATATATGATAAACTGGAGGTTTCCGATGAGATCATCAAAAACCTCCACAAGGATATGGTCGAGGTGATATCCCGCTACTTCGAGATCGATCAGGAGGCTTTCAAGCTCGACATCCGACGATCGGACGATCTCTCCGCGCTGGTGGTCAACACCCCGATCCTGTCGGCCAAACACAAGCAACGGCAGACCTGATCGTCGGCCTTCGTCCTGTGCCTGCGAAACGAAGGCCGAACGTTTCGTTTCAGCCGATGATCTCGCCTTTCCGGCCGACGACCATCTCCAGGTACGGAATCTTCCTGCCGGCTTTATCCATCCCTTTTCGGACGATCGAGGGGAGGGCCGAACAGCAGGGGACCTCCATGAATACCACCGTGACGCTGTTGATCTCCGCCTGTTCAAAGATGGCTTTGAAACGTTCCGTGTAGTCTTGGGCGTCATCAAACTTCGGGCATCCCATCATCACGACCTTCCCCTTCAGGAGTTTCTGGTGAACCATGGGAAAGGCGACGGCCGAGCAATCGGCCAGTATCAGAAGGTCTGCGTTCCTGAGAAACGGCGCGTTCGGGGGAATCAAACGGATCTGGATCGGCCAGTGGGTCAGCGCGGAGGGAATTTCACCGGCCGTCGATGCCGGCGACGGTGCGGCCTTTGAGGCGGAAAAGGGGGCCAGGACCTGAACCTGGGCCGATGGGCAGCCGCAGCCCGAAGCAGGGGCTTGTTCAGCCGCTTTCGCCACATCCTCCAGATAGGCCTGTACCGCCTCCTCGTCGAATTCATCGGCCTCCCGCTCGATGATGTGAAGCGCTCCCTGGGGGCACTCACCGATACAGGCGCCAAGCCCGTCGCACAACCGATCCTCCACGATGCGGGCCTTGCCGTCAATTATCCTGAGCGCCCCTTCGGCGCATCCCGGAACACATTGCCCGCAGCCGTCGCACTTCTCTTCGTCTATTTCAAGTATTTTTCTTACGGTTTTCATGGATTCTCCTTTATCAGGGGGTTGGGCTGAAGACTGAAGAGGGGCGCCTCCGGCCGGCGGGCCGTCCGACTTCCTTCAGTCCCAGATCTTCAGATGATGTGAAGCTGTATACTGCACAAAGGATAATTCCGCGTTGATTTAAGTCAAAAGCGGCTTTTTTTCTTTCTCCTCAACTTTCGACTGTTATGATGGTGACCGGGTACAGGCCTATGAAAGTCGAAAATTGAGTTCCTCAACTTTCGGCGATCATGGGCCGGCGGCCATGATCTTCTGCATCAGCAGGCCGGAAACGATCAGCACCAGGCCGGCAAATGTGGTGACATAAATCGTCTCTCCCAGCAGAAAATGGATAAACACGAGGGATACGAACGGCGTGAGGAAAATGAGATTGGCGACCCTGCCGGCGTTGTCGCTCAATTTAAGGGCCGTGAGCCAGGTCACGAAGGTAATGCCCATTTCAAAACATCCCACCCAGGCGGCACCCGGAAGCCCCATGACATCCGGCACCCATAGCTGCGAGAAGAGGATGCAGCTCGCAGCCGTAAAGGGAAGGCTGAAAACGAAGCAGAGAAACAGCCCGACGATCGGCTCCGCCTTAATGCGGATGCTGCAGATCCAGTAGAGCGCCCATATGACGGTGCATGAAACCGCCAGAATTATACCGATCGGATCGAGGGATCTGAACCCTGCCAGGCTCCCCTTTGTCGATACGAGCACCACGCCCGAATAGCAGACGAGGGTCGCCGTCAGATCGATGCGGGTCAGCCGCTGCCCGAGGAGGGGAACCGACAACAGGGAAAGCATGACGGGCCAGGTGTAATTGATGGGCTGGGCAACCTGGGCGGGAAGGTGCGCGTATGCTTTGAACAGCATGAGATAATAAACAAAGGGATTCAGAAATCCCAGCCCCAGAAAAATCCGGTACTCCCGGGGCTTGAGGGAAAAGATCAGCATGGTTTTTCCCTGGACGGCCAGAATCGCCCACACCACCACTGTGGAGGCCAATGTCGCGTAGAAAAGCAATTGAACGGGATCCATGTACCCGAGGGTCAGCTTGAAGGCGGTGGCGGAGGTTGACCAGAGGAGGACAGTCAACAGGCCGAGCAGATATTCTTTTTTCATTGCACTCGATGCTGCGGTTTAATGAAGCTGCGGACCTCCAGGTTGTCCGTTGGAAGCGATGGAAAACGATATGTACAACAGCATCTGAAAAAGGCCCCGGACGAACATCGTCCGGGGCCTCCGGGTGTGCAGTGTGTTCCGATACGACGCGTCTAATACCGGTAGTGGTCCGGCTTGAACGGGCCGTCCACCGGAACCCCGAGATATTCGGCCTGGAAGGCGTTGAGGCGGGTCAGGCGAACCCCCAGTTTTGCCAGATGAAGGCGGGCCACCTCCTCGTCCAGTTTTTTGGGAAGGGTGTAGACGCCGATGTCATATTTCCGGGTGGCCAGTTCGATCTGGGCCAGGCACTGGTTGGTGAAGCTGTTGCTCATGACGAAGCTCGGATGGCCCGTGGCACAGCCGAGATTCACCAGCCGGCCTTCCGCCAGCACGAGAATCGTCCGACCGGACCTGAGGGTCCATTTGTCCACCTGGGGCTTGATGTTCTCACAGGTGCACTCCGGGGTGTCCTCCAGGTAGTTCATGTCGATCTCATTGTCGAAATGGCCGATATTGCAGAGGATGGCCTCGTTTTTCATCTGCTCCATGTGCTCGCCGATCACGACATGGTAGCATCCCGTGGCCGTGACGAAGATATCTCCGACGGGGGCGGCATCCGTCATCGTCACTACTTCAAATCCTTCCATGGCGGCCTGAAGGGCGCAGATGGGATCGATTTCGGTGATGAGCACCCGGGCGCCGTATCCCCGCATGGAATGCGCGCATCCTTTCCCCACGTCGCCGTAGCCGCACACCACCACCACCTTTCCGGCGAGCATCACGTCGGTGGCCCGTTTAATGCCGTCGGCCAGAGACTCGCGGCATCCGTAAAGGTTGTCGAACTTGGACTTGGTGACGGAGTCATTGACGTTGAACGCCGGAAACAGCAGTTCTTTTTTCTCGGAGAGCTGATAAAGGCGATGAACGCCGGTGGTGGTCTCCTCGGAAACGCCGCGGATGTTTCGAACCGCCCGCGTCCAACGGCCGGGATCCCTTTCAAGGCTCAGTCGCATACGGTCCATGAGGCAGATCATGTCCTTGCTGTCGTATTGCCGATCCGGAAGAGACGGGTCTTTTTCCACGGCCACGCCCTGGTGAACGAACATGGTGGCGTCTCCGCCGTCATCCACGATAAGGTCCGGTCCGGAACCGTCGGGCCAGGTGAGGGCCTGCTCCGTGCACCACCAATATTCTGCGAGATTCTCTCCTTTCCAGGCGAATACCGCGGCCGATCCGTTTTTGGCGATGGCCGCCGCCGCATGATCCTGGGTGGAGAAGATATTGCAGCTTGCCCACCGAATATCGGCGCCCAGGATCTTCAGGGTCTCGATGAGCATGGCCGTCTGGATGGTCATGTGGAGGCTGCCGGTGACCTTGAGGCCCGACAGGGGCTTTTCAGCGCCGTACTTCTCGCGTACGGCCATGAGGCCGGGCATTTCATTCTCCGCAAGCTGCATCTCCTTGTTGCCGTAGTCCGCCAAGCCCATGTCGGCGACCTTGTATGGCAGGGAGAGGTCCAGGGGCATGCAGCGGGTTGATTCCGTTTTGATGTGGGTCGCTGTCATAAGCTTTTCCTTTCTGCGCTACACGCCGGCTTTGTTCCGGAGCGTTTCCGCCATGTGGGTCTCTTCCCAGGTAAATCCGGGCTCGTTCCGGCCGAAATGACCGTAAGCGGCGGTATTGTGGAAAATGGGCTTCAGGAGGTCCAGATACTCGATGATGGCGGCCGGTCGGAGATCAAAGGTGTCCAGGATGATGTCGCGGGCAACCTTCGTGGGAATCTTGCCAGTTCCCATCATGTCCACCAGAATGGAAACCGGTTCCGCCACGCCGATGGCATAGGCCATCTGAACTTCGCATTTTTTCGCGAGGCCCGCCGCCACAATGTTCTTGGCTACGTGGCGTGCCATGTAGGATGCGCTCCGGTCCACCTTGGAGGGGTCTTTTCCCGAAAAGCACCCGCCGCCGTGGCTGCCCTGGCCGCCGTAGGTGTCCACGATGATCTTGCGTCCGGTGAGGCCGCAGTCGCCCATGGGGCCGCCGATGACGAATTTGCCGGTGGAGTTGATGAAATATCGTGTGTCTCCGTCGATCATGCTTTTGGGGATGACCTTTTTGATGACCTCTTCGATGACGGCTTCCCGGAGCTGATCGTAGGTGACGTCGGGCTTGTGCTGGGCCGCGATGACAATGGTGTCGACCCGTTTCGGGGTGCCGTTTTCGTACTCGATGGTGACCTGGGCCTTGCCGTCGGGTCTCAGAAAGTCGAGGGCGCCGTTCTTTCGGACCTTTGCCAGGCGGCGGGTCAACTTGTGGGCATAGGTGATGGGCATGGGCATGAGCTCTTCGGTTTCGTCGGATGCGAAGCCGAACATCAGCCCCTGATCCCCCGCGCCCTGGTCCTTGAAGAGGCCTTCGCCTTGATTCACCCCCTGGGCGATGTCCGGAGACTGATGGTCGATGCTGGTCAGAACGGCGCAGGTTTGCCAGTCAAACCCCATCTGGGAGGAGTGATATCCGATGTCCCGGATGGTTTCCCGCACCACCTGAGGCATATCGACGTAGCAGTCGGTGGTGATCTCTCCGGCAATGACGGCCATACCGGTGGTGACCAGGGTCTCACAAGCCACGCGGCAGCGTTTGTCCTGTGCCATGATGGCATCCAGAATGGCATCGGATATGGCGTCGGCAACCTTGTCGGGATGACCTTCGGTTACCGATTCAGAGGTAAAATAGTAGCTATCGGGCATGCGTAACTCTCCTTCTTCTCTCGATCTGGGTACCGCTCGTTTTCACCGGACGCTCATGCCGCCGGTCGTTTTTCAGGGCGGGAGGCCGGAGACGGCGATATTATGGTGTTAAAAGGGTATTGTCAATGAGGCGGGTTTTCCCAATCTTGACGGCCAGAGCCATGCGGGCCGGACTGTCAACGACGGTGAGGGATTCGATGGTCTCCGGATCGAAGATTTCAATATAATCGATGACGGCATCGGGATGGACCTCGATGATTTTTCGCGCGGCGGCGATGAGCTCGGAAACGTTTCGGACACCCGCCTGCACCATCTTTCCGGCCTGATTGAGGGCCTGGGACAGACACAGGGCGCGTTTCCGCTCTTCGGGCGAAAGGTAGCTGTTCCGGGAACTCATGGCCAACCCGTCATGTTCCCGTACGATGGGCCCGCCAATGATCCGGATGTCGAAGTTGAGGTCGCGGACCATGCGGCGGATGACCATCAGCTGCTGATAGTCCTTTTCACCGAAAACGGCGACGTGGGGCTTGACGATATTGAACAGCTTGGTGACCACCGTCGCCACCCCTCTGAAGAACACCGGCCGGGACAACCCGCAGAGATGAAACGGGAGTTTTTCGAGGGTTACATAGGTCTGGTAGTTTTCGCCGTACAGATCCTCGCGGTTCGGATGAAAAATCAGTGTCGCACCGGCCTTTTCGGCCAATTCACAGTCGCGTTCAAACGCCCTCGGATAGGTGTCGAGATCCTCACCGGGACCGAACTGCGTTGGGTTGACGAAGATGCTGACCACCACCTCGTCTCCGTGTCGGCACCCTTCCCGAATGAGAGAGAGGTGTCCCTCGTGAAGGAATCCCATGGTGGGGATGAAGGCGATGGTTCCGCCCTGGCGCCTTGCCTGGTCGGCAAAGGCCTGCATGTCTCTGGGGAAGGATATGATCTTGATAGCCGACCTCGATATTTGACAAACAGATTGTGGTCTATAAATATGATGATACATCAACGGATAGACCGTAGACCAAACCCATCGAAATGTCAATGCCTCTATGCGCAGCGGGGGAATTTTAGAGGCTTAAGGGCGGCTGAAGGCTGAAGACAGAAGGCTAAAGGTTGAAGACAGAGAGCGGAGGACGGAGGGCGGAGGGCGGAAAACCGAAGCCGGAAGGGGTGCAAAGCCTCTTTCGCCGCAGACGCACCCCTTCAGTCTTCAGTCTTCAGCCTATTTCCCAAAACCCTCATTTATTCATTGAATCCCTGTTCTCTTGTGCTATATAAACCCGTTGGTGTCGGCAGGAGAATTTCAAGGATTTGCGGATGCGGCTTGACGGCCGGCCTCAAGAGACGGGGCCTCGGGAAAGGGGACGTGTGACGCGCCATGGGTGATCGAATCGTCAGGGAATGCCGACGGTGCGGGGTTTGCTGCAAAAAGGGCGGGCCGACGCTCCACAGAGCGGATCGACGTCTCGTGGATGAAGGGATTATTCCGCTGAACCACCTTTACACGATCCGCAGGGGGGAGCCGGCCTACGACAATATCGCAGGGGCCGTCTTTCCGGTTTCCGACGATCTGATCAAGATCAAAGGCGCCGGGGACACCTGGGCGTGTCTGTATTACGACGATGTCCTGAAGGGGTGCCGGATATACGGCGACAGGCCCGTGGAATGCCGAATACTGAAGTGTTGGGATACAACGGCAATCGAGGCGATGTACCGATCGGATCGGCTGACCCGGAAAGATCTGATCGGCGGCGTGCCGGGACTCTGGGATCTGGTGCTTGACCACCAGGCCCGCTGCGGTTACGAAGAGATCGGATCCCTTGTCGCCGGGATTCGGCAGGGGGAGGCTGCATCCCTGGAAAGGCTTCGCACCATGGTGCGCTACGACGGCAGCCTGAGACAATTGGTGGTGGAAAAGGGGCTTACCGGCACCCGGATGACGGATTTTCTGTTTGGACGGCCCATGGTCGACACGCTGAAACCCATGGGCGTGAATGTCCGCGATTTACGAAGACATCAAACTTGAAGGAGGCACAAATGGCGTTTGAAACGGTTATCTTGAACAGAGACGGCGATATCGGCATGATTACCCTCAATCGACCGGAACAGTTCAATACATTCTCCTCTCAAATGGCACGGGAAATGAACGCGGCGCTGGCGGAACTGGACGCGGACGAGAGCATTCGGGTCGTCATCGTCAAAGGGGCCGGAAAGGTCTTTTCCACCGGCATCGACATCACGGAATATCCCGGTAAAACCGCAACGGAATACCACGAATGGATCTCCCTGATGGAGAAGATGCACGCCGTCATCGCCGGTATGAAAAAGCCGGTCATTGCCATGGCCCACAAGTACGCGGTGGCCAACGGGGCCGGCCTGGTGTTCGCCGCCGATTTCGCCGTCATTTCAGATGATACCCAGATCGGCACCACCGCCATCAACGTCGGCCTTCTCTGCACGGGCCCCATCATTCCCATCGCAGACCGGCTGGGGAAGAAAAAGACCATGGAGATGCTCCTCTCGGGGGACATGATCAACGCGCGGGAGGCTGAAGCCCTGGGCCTGGTCAACAAGGTCGTCCCGGCCGACAAGCTCGAGGAGGAGACCCTGGCGCTGGCGCGCAAGCTGGCCGACAAAAGCCCGACGGCCGTCCGCATGGGGAAGGAATTTTATTACAAGATGCAGGAAATGCCGTTTTCACGGCGGTTTACCTATAATGCCGAGCTGTTTGCCCGGCTCTGCACCACCGAGGATGCCCGGGAGGGGATCAGCGCTTTTCTTGAAAAGCGGAAGCCCGTCTGGAAGGGCAAGTGAGCGAGGTAAGACAATGAGAGATATCGTGACCCGGCTTAAAGAGGGATTGTCAACGGCAACGGAGGTCGCCAGACGCAAGGCGACCGAAACCAAGAACAAGATCGATCGGCGCTTGAACCAGGATCTTTTCGAGGCGGTGATTGCGGGCTCCGTGCTCATCATGAACACCGGCACGGTCGAAAAAGATGCAAAGGATCGTGCAAACGAGGAACACAAGCTGCTCATCAGCCTGGCGGAAAAGGGGATCACCAATTTTTTTACCCAGGAGGAGATCACCCAGACGCTGTCCAAATACCTCTCCGTTTACGAGACCGGCGGCTTCCTGGCCGGGTACGGCTATTGCGTTGCCGCCGTCGCACAGTTGAAAAAAGAGGCGGATATCCGCCTGTTGATCCGTTTCATGTACGACGTCAGCGCCGCGGACGGTTTTTCGGATCCGGCGGAGCGTCAGGCGATTGTGGATGTGGCCGGGTTTCTGGGCTTCGCGGGATATACCGCCGTGGAGCCGGAGCTGACGGGATATCTACCCTTCAAGGCATCTGATACGCCTCGCCGGGCCCAGGCCCCCATGCCGGAACCCCCATCCGCGCCGCCGCGTCTTCAGGGCTCGGCCGCCGAGACGGATGCCTCCCCGAAACCGCCGGAATCCAACAAGGACGACGGCATACCGGATTGGATGCGATAGGCGGACCTCACGGGGATCGACCCATCATCCCGGAGACCCGAGTCTCAACCGGGATGATGGCATCGCCCACCGGCCGGAACCCCGGTCGACACCGCAAGTTAAGGTTGACACCTCATTCTAAATGACATAGCATTCGCCGCTTGTATTCCAGCGTATTTTTCCCCACATGGGATTCAATTATCTATAGACGACAGGTAAATCGACGATATGGAAAAAAGTGATGTGTTACTGAAGCGGAAACAGAAGATTTCGGAACTGAAGGAAATGGGGGTCAATCTCTATCCCAATGATTTCAAGGTGTCCCATGAAGTCCTGGACATACGACGGCTTTCGGAGACCCAACCCGGGATTGCGGCCCGGGAAACCACGGTTTTTTCAGTGGCCGGGCGCATCATGGCCGTCAACCGCTTCGGAAAATCCGCCTTTATCCGGTTCAAGGACCAGAGTGGACAGCTTCAGGCCTATGTCCGGCAGGACAAGGTGGGGACCGATGGCTATACGCTGTTCAAACAGATGGACGTCGGTGATTTTGTCGGGCTGGTCGGTACCCTGTTTCAGACCAAGACCGGTGAATGGACCCTTCTGGCCTCCCAGGTGCGCCTCCTCAGCAAGGCGGTTCGCCCGCTGCCCGAAAAATTCCACGGCCTGAAAGATCCGGAAAAGCGGTATCGAAGACGATATGTCGATCTGATCATGAATCCCGAGGTTCGGGATATTTTCGTCAAACGAAGTCGGATCATCCAGGCCGTGCGCACCTTCCTTCTGGACCGGAACTATCTGGAGGTCGAGACCCCCATGATGCAGCCGATTCCCGGCGGTGCGGAAGCCGAACCGTTCGTTACCCATCACAATGCCCTCGGCATGGATCTCTATCTTCGCATTGCGCCGGAACTCTACCTCAAACGCCTGGTGGTGGGCGGTTTCGAGCGGGTATTTGAAATCAATCGCAATTTCAGGAACGAGGGCGTATCGACCCAGCACAATCCCGAATTCACCATGGTCGAATTCTATCAGGCTTACGCGACCTTCACCGACCTGATGGCGTTGACCGAGGAGATGTTCGCTGATGTGGCGGAAACGGTGACGGGCTCGACCCGGATCACCTACCAGGGGAGCGAGATCGATTTCGCAAAAGGGTGGCGTCGAATGACGCTTGCGGAATCCCTTGAAAAAATCGGCGGCGTGGCTCCCGACATCCTGAACGACAAGGAAAAACTTCTCGCCCTTGCCGCGGACAAAGGGATCAAAATGACCAAAACCGGCCGTCTCGGAAAGGTCATCACCAAGCTTTTCGACGCCCTCGTGGAGCCCGAGCTGATCCAGCCCACCTTCATCACCGGCTACCCGGTGGAGGTGTCGCCCCTTTCACGACGGAGTGATACCTCGCCGGAGTTGACCGAGCGATTCGAACTCTTTATCGCCGGGAGGGAAATCGCCAACGGCTTTTCGGAGCTCAATGACCCCGAAGATCAGAAAGAGCGATTTCTGCAGCAGGTGGCGGATCGTGATGCCGGCGACAAGGAGGCCCACTTCATGGATGAAGATTATATTGAAGCCCTGGAATACGGAATGCCGCCCACCGCCGGAGAAGGCATCGGGATCGACCGACTGGCTATGCTGTTGACCGATGCGGCATCCATCCGGGAGGTGATTCTTTTCCCCCACATGAAAACGAAATAGGGCGATTTGACCTTCGGCGGAATTTTCAGGACGGATCGGCCCGGACGGGGTCCGGTCATGGGATTTGAGCTGTTCATCGCCGGACGCTATCTCAGGGCCCGGCGGAAATATCGTTTCATCTCCCTGATCACCTTCCTTTCCGTTGCGGGCGTAACGGTGGGGGTCATGGCCCTGATCGTGGTGATCGCGGTGATGGCCGGTTTTGAGTCCGACCTGAAAAAAAGAATTCTCGGGATCGACCCCCATATCGTGCTGGAGCGATCCGACGGGCAGCTGACGGACTATCAGCGGCTCTGCGAACGTATGAAGGCGTTTGACGGTGTTACATCGGCAGCGCCGTTCATTACCACCCAGACCCTGTTGCGGTCGGGTGTCGGCATTGCCGGGTCCGTTGTCCGGGGGATCGATCCCAATGCCGTGGATGTCGTGATTCAGGGGATGGAAAACCTCGGTCTGACCGCGTTGAGGGACCTCGAGCGCGATGATGCCGGTTCTGATCCGGCCTTGCCGGGCATCGTTCTGGGTCATGAGCTCGCCCGATCCCTGGGGGTGATCGAACAAGACCAGCTTTACCTGATCTCTCCTCGGGGCATGGTGTCGCCCGTGGGGCACATGCCCGCCATGAAGCGGTTTCGGGTTGTCGGCATCTTCGAAACCGGCATGTACGAATATGACGGCTCCCTGGCGTTCATTCGTCTGGAAGACGCCCAGCAGATGCTTCGCATGGGCCGGACCGTCACCGGTATCGAGATGCGTGTCGACGATATCTACGATGCGGGAAAGATCGTGAAATCGATTCTGAAGGAGCTGGGCGCGTCCTACACCGCCAGGGACTGGATGGAGATGAACCGGAATTTTTTCTCCGCCCTCAAGCTGGAAAAGACCATGATGTTCATCCTCCTGACGCTGATCGTCCTGGTGGCGGCCTTCAATATTTCAAGCTCCCTGATCATGATGGTTATGGAAAAAACACGGGATATCGCTATCTTAAAGGCCATGGGCGCCACAAACGACGCCATTCGACGCATATTCGTATTCAAAGGCGTCGCCGTCGGGATTTTCGGGACCCTTCTCGGCGGGGGGCTGGGAACCCTCTTATGCCTTCTGCTCAAACGGTACGAATTCGTCAAACTGCCGTCGGACGTCTATTACATCACCACCCTGCCGGTTCAGCTGGAGTGGTCCATGGTCGTCCTGATCGGTTTGTCGACTTTGGCCATCTGCCTCCTGGCGACCTTGTATCCGGCGGGTCGGGCCGCCGGGCTGAACCCATCGGAGGCGCTGCGCCATGGTTGACGAAAACGCCAAAAGACACCCGTTCATCCACGAAACACCGTTGGTACAAGGCTGCAACATCCACAAAGGCTTCAATACGGACAACCGACGGATTGAAGTGCTGACGGGGTTGAATTTCATTCTCCAACAGGGAGAGACCGTGGCCGTCACCGGTCCTTCGGGGATAGGGAAGTCAACGCTGCTGCACATCCTGGGAACCCTGGACCGTCCCGATCACGGCACGCTGCTCTTTAACGGCGAGAACGTTTTCCGTTTCAATTCGGATCGACTGGCCGCCTTTCGAAACGCATCCATCGGTTTCGTGTTCCAGTTTCATCACCTTCTCGCTGAATTCAGCGCTCTCGAGAATGCCATGATGCCGCTTCTCATCAACGGTCGACCCAGGGGCGAGGCGGAGGAGACGGCAAGAAAACTGCTGGTGAGGGTCGGACTGGACAATCGCCTGACCCACCGGGTCAACCAGCTGTCCGGAGGAGAGCAGCAGCGGGTGGCTCTGGCAAGGGCACTGGTGTTGTCCCCCGCGCTGCTCCTGGCGGATGAACCCACCGGGAACCTGGACAAAAAAAACAGCGAACACGTCCATGAACTGCTCTATGAACTGAATCGGGAGTTGGGCATGACGCTGGTCGTCGTCACCCACAGCACCGCGCTTGCGGCCTATATGCGGCGGCGAGTGACGCTTTCGGAAGGGCGTCTGATGGAAGAGGGCAAACAGGAATGATTAACGTCTGGCAGGTTGAAAGGGACGTGACATGGTGAAACCGTTGAAGCTGTCGCTGTTGTTGATATTGTTGCTTTTCCCCGGCATGGCCTGGGCACTGGAAACCGTCCGCGTCGTGGTGCTGCCGTTCGAGATCAATGCCCGGGAGGGCCGGGAATATCTGCAAGAAAATCTTCCCGAGGTCATTGCGTCCTATCTCAAACAGGAAGGGGCCGAGATTGTGGCCGTCGGCGAAAAGACGGATACGGCTCGGCAGACGCTTGTCACCGACATCCCGGGGATTCGGCGTTTCGGCCGGGAAAGGAATGCCGAGCAGGTCATCTGGGGCAGCCTGACCCGTGTCGGAGAGCGCATCAGCATCGATGCCAAAATGGTGTCGGCGGTGGAGGATACCGAGCCGATGCTGTTTTTCACTGAAGGGCGGGGGGTGGAGAACCTTTCCGTCATGGTGAAAAAACTTGTCGGTGACATCAGCCTGAGACTCTTCAAGCGGGAGACGGTGGCTCGGATCGAGGTTGTCGGAAACGAGCGTATCGAAGAGGACGCCATCAAGAGAAACATCCGCACCCGCGAAGGGGAGGCGCTCGTTCCCGGCACCCTGTCGGAGGATTTGAAACGGGTTTACAACATGGGGTATTTCGATGATATCAAGATCAAATCCGAGGATGAGCCCCAGGGCAAGGCGATTATTTTCGAGGTCAAGGAAAAACCGACCATCAGGCGGGTGAGGATTACGGGGAACCGGATTTTCGACGACACGGACGTCTCGGAGGCGCTCAGCATCAAGCGGGGATCGATCCTTAACATGTACATGGTCAAGAGTAACATCAAGCGGATCGAATCCATGTACAAGGAGAAGAACTACCACAATGTCAAGGTCGATTATAACGTGCTGTCTCTGGAAAAGAACCAGGCCGATCTGGAATTCGTTGTGGAGGAAGGCGGGAAGGTCCGCATCAAGGAAATCAAGTTCATCGGTAATCAGGCCTATTCCGAATCGGACCTCAAAAAGGTGATGAAGACATCGGAAAAAGGGTTTTGGTCCTGGATCACCTCGTCCGGAGAATTGAGCAGTGAAAACCTCAAACAGGACGCTTCCCTGCTGACGTCGTTTTATCACAACAGCGGATATGTGGACGCCAAGGTCGGAAGCCCGGAGATCGTCTATGAGGGCGACTGGATCTACATTACGATAAAGATCGATGAAGGCTCCCGTTACAAGGTTGGAGACGTCTCGGCACGGGGGGATCTCATTTTGCCGGAAGAAGACCTGATGGCGTCCCTCAACATCCGAAAGGAGACCTATTACAGCCGCGAAGTGGTTCGGGGGGATGTCCTGCGACTGACGGATATTTATTCCGACGAGGGTTATGCCTATGCCGATATCGCACCCTTGATCCAGAAAGACGATCAGTCGCTTCTGGTGAACATTATCTACGAGATCAACCAGGGTGAGCAGGTGCGGTTCGAGAGGATCAACATCAGCGGCAACACCAAGACGCGGGACAAGGTCATCCGACGCCAACTGACGGTCAACGAGGACGGCCTCTACAGCGGTCGAAAGCTTAAACGGAGTATCACCAATCTGCATCGGCTGGATTACTTCGAGGACGTCAAGGTCAACACCCTCAAGGGCTCCGGCGAGGACAAGATGATCCTGGATCTCGAGGTCACCGAAAAACCGACCGGCACCTTCAGCTTCGGCGGCGGGTACAGCAGCACGGAAAACGTTTTTATCATGGGTTCCATTGCGCAGCGAAATCTGTTCGGTCGCGGCCAGACGCTCATGCTGAGGGGGGAGCTGGGGTCCCAGACGACTCGATATACCCTGAGCTTCACGGAGCCCTGGCTGTTTGATATTCCGCTGTCCGCGGGTTTCGATCTCTACAACTGGGACCGGGACTATGATACCTATGACAGGGAATCGGTCGGCGGGGCCGTTCGCTTCGGCTATCCCGTCTTCGACTACACGCGGGCCTACCTGAGCTATCGGTTCGACGTCAGCGAGATCGAGGATATCACCGAGGATGCATCCCGGGACGTGAAGGAGCTCAAGGGTGAAAACACCACCAGCTCGGTCCTGGCGACCCTCCGCTACGACTCCAGGGACCGGGTGTTCAATCCGACCCGCGGCGGTCTTCATGAGATCAGCCTCGAATACGCCGGACTGGGCGGCGATATCGGCTTTACCAAGGTCATCGGAGAGGTGGGGCAATACTTTCCCCTGTTCTGGGACACCGTCGGCCGCCTGCGGGGACGCGGCGGATATGTGACCAAGTCGTCGGGCATGCTTCTGCCCGACTACGAGAAATTCTATCTGGGGGGCATCGATACCATTCGCGGTTATGGATGGCGGGATATCGCTCTGTTTGACGAGGACGGCGCGGAGATCGGCGGCGAGAAATTCGTTCAGTTCAACGCCGAATACATTTTTCCGTTGATCGAAAAGGCCGGCATGGTCGGGGTGGTGTTCTACGACGCCGGCAACGTATACGCGCACTCGGACACCGTCGATTTCGGGGATCTGCGCCAGAGCGTCGGCGGCGGGATCCGCTGGTATTCACCCATGGGACCCATTCGAATCGAATACGGCTACCGGCTCGATCCCATTGAAGGCGACAGCAAAGGCGGAAAATGGGAATTCGCCATGGGAAGCGCGTTTTAGCCTTGTCTGAAAATCGGAACGGATGTGCGTCACGGGATGACGTGCAACAACAATAACAACATGGAGACGTCACCCTTCGGTGGCGGCTGAAGAGCGTGGGAGGTTGTTTTGAAAGTCTATCGAATCGCAGGTGTGATGGTACTCATCACCGCATTGCTGGCAACCGGGGCAATCGCCGCCGATCTCAAGATCGGCGTCATCGATTTTCAACGGGTTCTCAGGGAGTCGAACGGCGGTAAAGCCGCAAAAGCGGAGATTGAGAGAAGAGGAAAATCCCTGGAATCGTCCCTGATGAAAAAGGGCAAGGAACTGGAGGCGGAAAAGGAAAAGCTGGAAGCCGAGGCCATGGTGATGAAACCCGAAGCCCGGGAAAACAAGGCCCGGGATTTCAAGATCAAGGTCATGGATTTTCAGGCCCTCCAGAAAAAATCCGCCGATGACTTCAAACAGTATGAGGTCGATGTGATCCGCCGGGTGCAGAAAGAGGTATTCGGTTTGGTGGAAAACATCGGGAAGAAGGGGAATTACACCCTGATCCTTGAAAAAGGCGCGGCGCTTTATCACCCGAACAGCATCGACATCACCGATCAGTTGATCAAGATGTACGACAAAAAATAGCGGGGCGAGCCCATATGAAACAGACCCTTGCGCAGATTGCCCGGCATGTCGGCGGAGAGGTTCGAGGGAACCCGGAGCTGGAAATCACCGGTGCGGCGCCGTTCGATCAGGCTGCGGAGACAGACATCACGTTGGCTGCGCGCCCGAAATTTCTGAAACGCATCGGCGAAACCCGGGCCGGCGCCGTCATCGTTCCCCTCGATTTTCAGGACAGCTCGCGCACGGTGCTGGCGGCGGCCAACCCAGCGGTGGCCTTCGCCAAAGCCATCGCGCTCCTCTTCCCCGCGCCCGGGCCCAAAGACGATATCAGCTCAGGAGCCCACGTTGGAAAAGACGTCCGGATGGGCCTTCGGGTCTCCATCGGACCATCGGCTGTGATCGGCGATCGGGTTCGCATCGGCGATCGGGTTCGGATTCATCCGGGGGTGGTCATCGAGTCGGACGTCATCGTGGGGGATGACGTCGAGGTCTATCCGAATGTCACGATCCGTTCACGGTGTCGCATCGGCAACCGGGTCGTCATTCACCCGGGGACCGTCATCGGCGGCGACGGATTCGGTTTTTCGCCCGACGGAAAACACTACCACAAAATTCCGCACACCGGCATCGTTCAGATTGACGACGACGTCGAGATCGGGGCCTTGAACGCCATCGACCGGGCCACTTTCGGCAGAACGTGGATTCAACGGGGCGTCAAGACCGACAACCTGGTGCACGTGGCCCACAACGTCACCGTCGGGGAGGACACGTTGCTGGTGGCCCAGGTGGGCATCGCCGGCAGCGCCGTCATCGGCAGGCATGCCGTTCTCGCCGGCCAGGCAGGCATCACCGGACATATCACCATCGGAGACAATGCCGTCGTGGGTCCCCAGGCCGGCGTCGGCAGGCCCGTACCCGACGGCGAGGTGGTGTCGGGGTCTCCGGAAATGCCCCACAAGCTGTGGCTCAGGGTCCAGCGCATCATTCCCGGACTGCCCGAATTGAAAAAGAAGCTGTCCGAACTGGAAAAACGGCTGAAAAAGGTTGAGGAAAATGGATAGCGTATACAGCGTCACGGACATCATGAAATTCCTCCCCCACCGGTACCCCTTCATCCTGGTGGACAGGATTCTCGAACTCGAACCGGGCAAACGCGTCAAAGCCCTGAAAAACGTCACCATCAACGAGCCCTTTTTTCAGGGACATTTTCCTCGGAACCCGATCATGCCGGGGGTGCTGATCCTCGAGGCGATGGCACAGGCCGGCGGCGTCCTGGTCATTGAATCGCTTCCGCCGGAAAAGCACGGATCCCTCGTCTATTTCATGGGCATCGACAAGGCCCGCTTCAGACAGCCCGTCGTTCCCGGCGATCAGTTGATCTTCGACATCGAGATCATCAAATCCCGCGGCAGGGCGGCAAAACTGGCGGGTGTTGCGAGCGTCGACGGAAAGCGGGTCGCGGAAGCCGAGGTCATGGCGACCATTGGAGAACAGTCATGATACATCCCACAGCTATTATCGATCCCAGGGCCGAAATCGATTCAAACGTCAAGATCGGACCGTATTCCATCATTCGCGAGCATGTCGTGATCGGCTCGGGCACGGAAATCGGCCCGCATGTGGCCGTCGACCCCTACACGACCATCGGCCCCGATTGCCGGATCTTTCAATTCGCCTCCATCGGCGCGACGCCCCAGGCGATCAAGTTCGAAGGTGAAAAGACCTTTGTGAAGATCGGAAGAGGCACCATTATCCGGGAGTTCGTCACCATCAACCGGGGAACGGGATTCGGCGGCGGCGTTACCGAGGTGGGTGAAGAGAATTTTCTGATGGCCTATTGCCACATCGCACACGATTGCAAGACGGGAAAACAGGTCATTCTGGCCAACAGCGCGACACTGGCCGGCCACATCACCATCGAAGACTTTGTGACGGTGGGGGGCCTGGTGGCCATCCATCAGTTCGTGAGAATCGGAAAATACGCCTACGTCGGCGGCAAGTCGGCAGTGGTGAAAGACATCCCGCCCTATGTGATTGCGGCCGGCGACCGGGCCACGCTTCACGGCCTCAACAAGGTGGGCCTGAAACGGCGGGGCATGAGCGAGGAGACCCTCTCCGCATTGAAGAAAGCCTACAGGATTCTGTTTCGCTTCGGACTGACGATGAACGAAGCCATGGAGCGGGTGAAAGCCGAGATCGACCCGACTCCGGAAGTGGCGCATCTCATAGAATTCATAGAGTCCTCCACACGCGGCATCACGCGGTGAGGGGGAGAGCCTTCAGCCTCCTCAATAAATCCGTGATAGGGTGAATATGGAAAAGCTTCGGGTCGGTGTGATCGGGATCGGATACATCGGGAAATTTCATGCTGAAAAATATGCCAACATGGCGGATGTCGCCTTGGTGGGGATTGTCGATCCGGACCGATCGCGGGCGGACACCGTTGCGGCGGCCCTTCACACCGATGCCTATGCCGACTACCGCGATCTCGGCGGGAAGGTGGATGCGGTCAGCATCGCGGCGCCGACACCCCTGCATTTCGAGATCAGCCGGTATTTTCTGGAACAGGGGGTCGACGTTCTCATCGAAAAACCCATGACGACGACCCTCGAGGAGGCGGACATCCTGATCGGGATTGCCGAAGCCGGGGACCTCATCATTCAGGTCGGCCAGCTGGAGCGGTTCAACTCCGCCGTGGGGGCTCTGAAAGACGTGGTCGAAAAACCCATGTTCATCGAATCCCACCGGCTCAGTATTTTCAAGAGCCGGTGCACGGATGTCAGCGTGGTGCTGGACCTCATGATTCACGACATCGACATTATTCTCAATCTGGTCAAGTCCGAGGTCAAAAGTATTCACGCCGCCGGCATTCCCGCGGTTTCCGACCATGTGGACATCGCCAACGCCCGCCTCGAATTCGAGACCGGATGCGTTGCCAACGTCACGGCGAGCCGCATATCCATTAAAAACGAACGCAAGATCCGCCTTTTTCAGAAAAATGCCTATATCTCCGTCGATTTCGCCAGGCATGAAATCACCATTATACGCAAGGACGGGAGCCAGGAAGGCGGCATTATCCCCGGCATGGCCATCGAGCAGCGCTGCTTCACCCGGGGGGATGCCCTGGACGATGAATTGAAGGCCTTTGTCCGATCGGTCCGATCCCGGGAAGTCCCCGAGGTCACGGGACAGATGGGAAGGGATGCCCTACGGGTGGCCTTGAGCGTCATGGACCAGATCCAGGCGGCCAACCGCAGGTTCCTGGAACGGTAGTCATGACGAACGGACACCGTCCCAATACCGTCGTGATCGTTGCCGGGGAAGCCTCCGGCGACGCCCACGGGGCCAAGCTGGTTCAGGCCGTGGCGGAAAAGGCCCCCTGGATATCCTTCGTGGGCATCGGCGGCGAGCGGATGGCGTCGGCCGGCGTCGACGTCCGGGTCGATGCATCGGCCCTGTCGGTGGTGGGCCTCACCGAAGTGCTCTCGAAGGCGGGAAATATCCTGAGCGCCATGTCCGCCGCCAAGCGGCTGCTGCGACAGGATCCGGGGCTGATGATCCTGATCGATTACCCTGATTTCAATCTTCACCTGGCGCGTTATGCCAAAAAACGGGGCATCCCCGTGCTCTATTACGTCAGTCCTCAGATATGGGCATGGCGATCGGGCCGGGTTCACAAGATCGGCCGGAGGATCGACCACATGGCCGTGATCCTCCCTTTTGAGGCAGCCTTCTATCGCCGTCACCGCATTCCTGCAACCTTTGTGGGACACCCGCTCCTGGACGAAACCCCGGACGGAGAAGCCGCTGTTCCCGAGGCGTCATCCAATGAAGAATATGCCCGTCTCCTGACGCTTCCTCCGGTCATCGGGCTGTTGCCCGGCTCCCGTGAGGGCGAGGTCGACCGCCTCCTGCCGGTGATGCTGGATGCCGCCGAAATCCTGACCCGGCGCCGGCCCGGGATTCGATTCCTGGTCTCCCGATCGTCATCCGTCAGCCCCCGGCGGCTGTCGGCCGTCATGTCAGCCAGGCGGCCGGCGGCGGAGCTCGAGGTGGTATCGGACGGCCTTTCGGACCTTTACCGCCGATCGACGTTCGTGGTGGCCGTGTCCGGAACCGTCACCCTCGAGACGGCCATCGCCGGCATCCCCATGGCGGTCATCTACAAGGTGTCGCCGCTCAGCTATCGCCTCGGCAGAGCCCTGATCCGGGTCAGACACATCAGCCTCGTCAACCTCATCGCAGGGCATGACCTGGTTCCCGAACTCGTTCAGGACGACGCATCGCCCGAAGGCATCGCGGATACGGTGGCCGATATGCTTTCGGATCCGGAAAGGCTTCTGGAAACACGGCGTGCGCTTCTGGACCTGAAACGGCGCCTGGGGGGCTCCGGTGCCTCGCGTCGAACCGCGGAAATCGCCCTCGATCTTCTTTCGGCCGGAAATCCGGGGGACGAGGCATG
Organism: Desulfococcus multivorans; assembly: GCF_001854245.1. GTDB lineage: Bacteria > Desulfobacterota > Desulfobacteria > Desulfobacterales > Desulfococcaceae > Desulfococcus > Desulfococcus multivorans. Next base: position 2,125,862 of record NZ_CP015381.1, read on the forward strand.
ATGACAGAACGCCAATGGCAGTGGGTGGGGCTGTTGGGATCCTGGATCATTCGCCTTATTTTTTCGACGGCTCGCATTCGCTGCGAGGGCCCTCCGCTGGAGCGGCTCAGGATGTTGAACAGGCGAGGGCAATTTATCGCCGCAATATGGCATTCCCGCATTCTGATCTTCAGTCATCTTTACAGAGGATGGAAGGCCTCGATCCTCGTGAGCCGTTCCGATGACGGCGAAATTATCGCCCGCATCCTGCAGCGACAGGGATTCGAGACGGTCAGAGGCTCCACGAACAAAGGCGGGCGACAGGCTCTGGCCCTGCTCATCCGGAAAATCAGGGAAGGGGGATCGGCGGTCATGATTCCCGACGGCCCCCAGGGACCCCGATGCCGGGTGCAGCCCGGCATCATCCTTCTGGCCCAGAAGACGGGCGTGCCGATATATCCCATGTCCTACAGCGCCAGACATGCAAAAATCTTCTCGAGTTGGGACCGGTTTATGCTGCCCCGCCCCTTCACCGAGTGCTGCGTTGTATACGGCGATCCGATCCGGGTTCCCGCCGATGCCGACGAAAACGTAAGAGCGGATTACCGACGCCGGCTCGAGGACGCGCTTTGCGCGATTACCCTGAAGGCGGACCGATACTTCGGCCGCGTCACGGACGGATGCCATGATTAGATTCGAGTTGAGACAACGGCATAAAACACTCCTCGGCATGATCCGGGATAATTGGCTGAAGCTTGCCGCGGCCATGGGGTGCATGCTGGTCATCGCCCTGACCACATCGGCCACCGCCTTTCTGGTCAAACCGGTGCTGGACGACATTTTTTTCAGCCGCGATCAGCAGATGCTGATGCTGATCCCCATGGCGGTGGCGGCCATCTATTTTCTCAGGGGCGTCGGCACCTACGGCCAGGACTACCTGATGAACTATGCGGGTGAAAGCGTCATTCGCCGGCTCAGAAACGCCCTTTACAACCGGATCCAGGATCTGCCGCTTTCTTTTTTTCAGGAGGAGAAGACCGGCGTCCTGATGTCCCGCATCACCAACGACGTCAATATCATCAAGGAGATGGTCTCCACGTCGGTCACGAGTCTCCTTCGAGACATCTTCACCATTATCGGACTGACGGCGGTGATCTTTTACCGGGACTGGAAGATGGCCGTCTTTGCCTTTCTGGTCCTGCCGGTCGCCTTTTATCCCATCATCGTGCTGGGGCGGCGCATGCGGCGGGTGAGCACGGGCTGTCAGCAGGCCATGGCGGAGATGAGCGCCTTTCTGCACGAAACCTTTTCCGGGAACAAGATCGTCAAGGCTTTTGGTATGGAATCCTACGAAAAACGACGATTTGCCGAAAAAACTCAAAAACTGTTCCGGTTGGAGATGAAGGCCGTTGTCGTCAACGCGATCTCTTCACCGGTGATGGAGTTTCTGGCCGGCATCGGCATCGCCTTTATCATCTGGTACGGCGGATCCCGGGTGGTGGCGGGCACCTCGACCCCCGGCACCTTTTTTTCCTTCATGGCGGCGGTGCTCATGCTCTATGATCCGGTCAAGAAGTTGAGCAAGCTCAACAACAAGGTGCAACAAGGGCTGGCGGCCACCGACCGCGTCTTCGACATCATTGAACGGGAATCGGAGATCCGGGAGCCCGAACACCCGGTGATGCTCAAGCCGACCCTGCAGCAGATCGTCTTCGACGGGGTCGGCCTTTCCTACAACGGCGGGGAAACCGCGGCGCTTCAGGGGATCGACCTCAGGGTCAACGCCGGCGAGATTCTTGCCCTTGTCGGTATGAGCGGCGGCGGGAAGACCTCCCTCGTCAACCTGATTCCACGGTTCTATGACGTCACGGAGGGCCGGATCCTCATCGACGACACGGATATTCGTCGGTTCTCCGTCGCCTCCCTCCGAAAACAGATCGCCATCGTGACCCAGGACACTATTCTTTTTGATGACACGGTCCGGAACAATATCGCTTACGGAAAACCCGACGCGCCCATGTCGGACGTGATCGCGGCGGCCAGGGCCGCCTACGCCTTCGATTTCATCGAAAGCTTTCCCCATAGATTCGACACCCGGATCGGGGAGTTGGGAAACCGTCTTTCCGGGGGGGAAAAACAACGTCTCTGCATTGCCAGGGCCCTCTTGAAGGATGCGCCGATCCTGATCCTGGACGAAGCGACTTCGGCCCTGGACACGGAATCGGAGATGCTTGTCCAGAGGGCGCTCGAGAATCTCATGCGGGGACGGACGACTTTCGTCATCGCGCATCGCCTGTCCACCATCAGTTATGCCGACCGCATCGTCGTACTGGTCGGCGGAAGGATAGTGGAGGAGGGGACCCATGACGAACTCATGGGCTGCTGCGGCGAATATCACAAGCTCCATACGATGCAGTTCAAACCCGCCGAAAAAAGCGTCGACGACGGCCCGGGTTGAGTTTGCGGAAAGATTCCGTGCCTATTCTCTACAGATACGTCATCCATCAGATTCTGCGATATGCGGCCGTGATCCTGGTCATTGTCGTGGGCATCTATCTTGTGGTGGATTTTTTCGAGCGCATCGACAATTTCATAGAGGCCGGGCTTCCCGTGTCCCGGACCCTGGTTTATCTGGCGTACAAGATCCCGACGATCATTGCCCAGATTCTGCCGGTGGCGCTTCTTCTGGCCGTCATGGTCACCCTCGGGTTGATGGGCAAGCACAACGAGGTGGTGGCCCTTAAAAGCGGCGGCATCAGTTATCACCGTCTCGTCAGACCCCTCGTGGGTGTCGGCGTTCTTTTCAGCCTTCTCCTTTTCATCACCGCCGAGGTTTTCGTCCCGGTGACCGCAGCCAAGTCCAACGCCATCTGGTGGGAGGAGGTGAAACAGCGGTCGGCGGTGCTTTCCCGGGAAAAAAACATCTGGCTGAAGGACGATCAACGGATCGCCCACATCAAGTTTTACGATCGCGACGCAGGGACGGCGCACGGGATCACCGTATACGTCTTCGATGAGGCGTTTCGCATGGTCCGGCGCATTGACGCCGCAACGGCGGTCTATGAACCTTCCCATGCCCGGGGAATCGGTCATTGGCAGCTTTTCGAGCTGATGGAGCAGGTGCTCGATCCGGCTTCCGGGCAGTACTGGGTCTCTTCCGAAGACGGACCCCTTGGGTTCAGCCTCGGCATCACCCCTGAAAATCTCGAGACGGTGGTCAAAAAATCCGAAGAGATGAGCCTTCCGGAACTCCGCGCATACATCCGACGAATTGAATCCGAAGGATATGACGCCACCCGCTACCGGGTCGATTTATACGCAAAGACGGCCTTTCCCTTTGTCTGCGTCATCCTGAGTCTTGTGAGCGCAGGCATCGCCGGCCGTCGGAATGTCCGGGACGGGCTTCCTGTCGGTATTACCTACGGCATCGGCATCGCCTTCCTCTACTGGATATTTTACAGTTTCTGCATCTCCATCGGGTACGGCGGCATGATTCCCCCGGCAGTGGCGGCCTGGACCGCCAATTTTTTGTTTTTATGCCTTGCCGTCTTCGTCCTCATGAGTGTGGCGTGAGGCCATGATCCGGGAACCTTCAGGCATCCGGGCGGCGTTTTGGGCATACGACCGCCTCTGGGGAATGCTTGCGCCGCTGATGCGGCTGCATCCCCGCCTGGCGGAGGGGTTCAGGGAGCGCATCGGCGCATCGATGCCCCAGCCCGCAAGCCTGTGGATCCAGGCGGCCTCCGTGGGGGAGGCCTACCTCGCCCGGGAACTCATGAAGCGCCTGGACCCCGGCCCCGGTCCCGGTCCGTTGAGGGTTCTGCTCACCGCCAACACCCGTCAGGGACTGGAGATCCACCGGGGGACCCGTTGCCTGACGTCCGCCGTCTCGAACCACCGTGTCCGGATCGGGTACTTTCCGTTCGATCGACCGGCCGTCATGAGGCGGATCGTCGCCCGCATTCGACCGAAGGTCACGGTGTTCCTCGAGACGGAAATCTGGCCCGGCCTGCTGCGGGAACTCCGGCGATCCGGATCTCGAACGATGGTCGTCAACGGCAGAATGTCATCCCGCGGTTTTCGTCGGTACCGGCTCTGGCCCGCGTTGTGGCGGCATGTTGCGCCTGACGAGGTCATGGCGGTTTCCGAAGCGGATGCCGATCGTTTCCGGCAATTGTTTCCCGGCGCCGACATCGGGGTGATGTCCAACATCAAGTTCGATCGGCTCGACACGCCGGCGCCTGATGCCGCCGTGAGGGAGCGCCCCCCGGTGTTCTCGCCGCCGGATGCGCCCTTCGTGATTCTCGGATCCGTGCGGAGGCAGGAAGAGGACGCCGTCGCCGCCGTCATCGGCAGGATTCTTTCAGGACCCCACCGACCCGTCATCGGGCTGTTTCCGCGACACCTCCACCGTGTCGGGCCGTGGCGGGCGCGGTTGAACCGAATGGGCGTTCCCTGGGTGCTCCGCTCCGATACCGGCAGACACGCTCCGGAGACGACATCGGGGGGGACGGTCGTGCTGTGGGATGTCATCGGAGAGTTGTCGGCGGCCTATGGATACGCCCACACGGCCTTTGTCGGAGGGAGCCTCGCTCCGCTGGGGGGTCAGAATTTTATCGAAGCGATCCGTTCCGGCGTCATCCCCGTCATCGGCCCTTCATGGGAGGATTTCAGATGGGTGGGGGAGGAGATTTTTGAGCGCGGCCTGGCCCGTATCGCAGCGGATTGGCGTGCGGCGGCCGATCTGTTGGTCCGGGATCTGGATGAGCCCCCCTGCCGGAGCCGGGTGCTCGAGGCGGCGGAGGACTATTTTTCGAGCCGAAAGGGAGGGGCCGAAGCGGCGTGCCGCCGCATTGCCGCCGGTCTGAATGCGTGAGAACACGCCCGTTCGCGGTTTGGCCGGGAAAGCGGCGTCTGAAATCAACCTTCGGGAATATCGAGGAATGTGCGGGAGTTGAAGGGCGGATCAGGCATGACCGATGTGGGGAACGCCCGTATCGGATCTGTTGTGGAACCGTCATTCTTGACAAACGAGAGATATGCAAGTAGTTTTGCGGCAACGCTTACCCAAGGCATCAAGAGGAAACAATGCATGATGAATTCAACATGTCCCTCAAGGGGCATTTCCTGATTGCCATGCCCGGTCTTCTGGATCCCAATTTCGTCCGATCGGTCGTCTGTATTTGCGAACACAATGCCGAAGGGAGTCTCGGCCTGGTCATCAATCGGACGTATCCGTCCCTGGCGGCCAAAGACATCTTCGAGGAGCTGAACATCGAATATCTGCCGGAACAAGCCGATATTCCAATATTCTTCGGTGGGCCTGTTCACATGGACGAGCTTTTCATTCTTCACGGCCCGCCCTTTAACTGGGGACCCTTCGTTGATGTCGGGCCGTCGCTCGCCATGAGCAACAACCGAAATATTCTGGAGGCCATCGCCGACGGCAGAGGGCCGAAATCATTTTTGATCGCCCTTGGGTGCTCCGGCTGGGGGCCGAACCAGATGGAATCGGAGATCATGGAAAACGCGTGGTTGAGCTGCCCGATGTCGCCGGATATCATTTTCGACCGCTCCGTGGCATCCCGATGGGAGGCGGCCGTCCGGAAACTGGGCATCGATCCGGCGCGTCTGACGGATGCGGCCGGTCATGCCTGAATGGGCTTCCAATGCAGCTTCCGGCCCGGGTTGAACCCGGCCGGCGCAGACGGCTTCAATGCCCTCCGTCGCTTTCCCGCGTCAGCAGCTTCTTGCTTTTTTTGAGACATACCTTGTCTTCCTTGACGAAAGCACACACTCTGGGATTATGATATTCTCTGCAGTTCAGCGGGTTGTATAAAGGACACTCCGGATGCTTTTTGGACATGAATAGGGTCTCCGCGGGTTCGGTCGTCGGTCGGGATGCCGGATGAAGCGCCGACGGCGGTGTTCGGTTGGATTGTGGTCCCGGCCGTCTTTCACCGTTCTCACGTATTCAATACCACAAGATGCGCCGGCCCACAAGCGGAGCGACGGCCGGCCCGGCGGGCAAATCGTTTTGACAAGCCCTCGGATTTGTACTACCTGAAGGCTGAAGACTAAAGACTGAAGGCTGAAGACTGAAGACTAAAGACTGAAGGCTAAAGACTGAAGACTGAAGGTTGAAAATTGAACGGGCATAAGGGCACCTCTTCAGCCTTCGGCCTCCTGAAGCGCACCCCTTCAGCCTTCAGCCTTCAGTCTTCAGCCTCCTAAATACCACTTAGAGGCAATCGATGGACAGGTATCATCAAGTCAAGGATCAACTCATCGGGATCACCCGGGACATTTCTTCCCTCTGCGATGCGGTCAAAGCCGTATCCGGCATCGGAGAGGCGCCCATCGACCACTGGCAGCGAACCTGCAGGGAGATTGAACGACAGGTGTCCGCGGAAGTGCTGCGGACGGCGGTGGTGGGGCCCATCAAATCCGGGAAAAGTACTTTTGTAAACGCCTTGTTCAAGGGGGATTATCTGAAGCGGGGCGCCGGCGTGGTAACCGCCATCGTGACGAGAATCCGCAGGGGAAGCGTTCTGAAGGCGACCCTCTTTTTCAAGGCCTGGGGGGATATCAACCGGGACATTGAAAACGCCATGGTGCTCTTTCCCTCTTCGGAATGGCGATCCGGCGAAGGCCCTTTCGACATCCGGAACGAAGCCGATCGCACCGACCTCGCCCGGGCGCTGTCGGCACTGAGCGAGGACCGACTCGTTACCCAGGACGCAAGGAACATGAACAGCGTCCTGATCGGCGCATATCTCGAAGGATACGACCAGGTCCGGGACATTGTTGCGGATGCGGCGGTGACCCGGGAATTCACCGGAGATCATTTCGAGCGGCACAAGGCCTTTACCGGCGACGACACCCTGGCTGTCTATCTCACCGACATCGAACTCACCATCGACGCCGGAGACATGGACGACACCATCGAGATCGCCGACTGCCAGGGAAGCGATTCCCCCAATCCGTTGCACCTGGCCATGATTCAGGAATACCTGCGGGTGACGCATCTCATCGTCTATGTCGTGAGCGGCCGCACCGGGCTGCGCCAGGCGGACATCCGGTTTCTGTCCACCATCAAGCGAATGGGGATTATCGACAACACCCTCTTTCTCGTCAACTTCGACTTCGACGAGCACGAATCCATGGATGACCTGAAGCGGGTGACCGACAGAATCCGGGAGGATATCGCCCTGCTCAGGCCCGACCCCGAGATTTATGTGCTGTCGGCCCTGTTCAACCTCTTCAAGGCCGGAGAAGCCGGCCTGCCGGAAAAAGACCGTCGGCGCCTCGAGCATTGGCGAACGGAGACCCGGCTGGCGGCGTTTTCCGATGATGAAACCCGTCGGTTCGAGGCGGCGATCGGTCATAAACTGACCCGGGAACGGTATTCGCTGCTCTTGAACAATCATCTGGAACGACTCGGGCTTCAGCTGGACGGCATGATCCATTGGATCAGCGTGGGTCGGGACATGTTCGGAAAAAATGCCGACGAGACGGCGGAGATCGTTCGCGAGATCGGCGCGCACCGGAAGAAGATCATTCGGATCAAGTCCATGATCAAAAGCACCCTGGACGGTGCGGCTCAAAAGCTGAAGCAGTCGCTCAAGAGCGACGTCGATCGATTTTTCGACAAGCACGACGGCATTCTGGGCGAAGCCCTCCGATTTCTCCGGAGCTATCATCTGGTCGCCGCCGACTGGGAGCACCATGTCTCCACATCCGGATTGTCCAGCACCATGTACCTGGTATTTCAGGACGTCAAACGAACCCTTGACGGTTTCGTGGCGGAGTCGGTCAACCCTGAAATCATCCGGTTCATTCGTGAGGAGGAAGAAAAGATTCAGGCGCATTTCGCCGTTGTCGCAGGACCTTACGACACCATGGTGCGGGACGCTCTTTTCGAATACAACCAGGTCATGGCCGGGCTGGGGCTGCCCCCGTTGCCGGAATCGTCGGAACCGATCGGCCTTCCCGGGATGTCGGCCGTCGCGAGGTCCGTCGATCTGAAGGTGCCGCCCGTTACGGCGGCCATGCAATACAGCGCCGCCATCCGCGGCGAGGCGGTCATGCGGCTCGGGATGTACCGAATCGTCCGGTTTTTCAGGAAGCTCTTCAAAAAGGCGCCGGAAGGATCTTCCGGGGATAGACTCATGGCGCTGAAGTACGGTGTTTCGCGTCTCAAGCGCGAAACGGAACAGTCCATTGCCTTCAGCTTCAAGGACTACAGGGAAAATATCAAATTTCAATACCTGCTCAAGTTGGCGGACGCCGCCTCCAACATGATCTATGAAACGCTGGCGGAGCGGTTCGACACCCATGTTTCGGATCTTGCCGGCATCGCATCCCACGTGGCGGAGAAAACAGCCGACACCACCGATACCGAGGAAATGCTGACGAAGGCTGAAGCGACATGCCGACGCATTGCAGATGCCGTCGCACACCTGAAGAGCGAGATCAAGACTCTCTCCTGAGCCAATGCAGGGGATGCACATCACGGTCGGCGAGGCCGGGGACTCGGACGCTCCCTGGAAAAAGCGAAAGCCGGCGACCGGAAAAGGCCGCCGGCATCGGAACAGCGAGAACTTCATCGATCCGGCCGAACGGTGAGATCTATACGGAACGCGCGTCCAGCCCCAGCTGTTTCCGCTTGCTTTCGATATGTCGCCGGATGAGAATGCCCGCTTTTTCGGGGTCCGGCTCCACGGCGAAGCCGGCGCCCACCACGTCGTTCAGCCCCTCGGTCAGCAGCTTCACCACGTTCATGCTGCCGGTGATGGGCGGCATGGGGCCGAGCACGGTGTAGACCCCCGAGGCGACAAAATAGGCGCCGATGCTGACCGCCTTTTCGGAGTACCACTCGGGCGCCGATCCGGCCACGGGCAGGTCCGAGATGTCACACCCCAGGCTGTCGGCCAGGGCCGAGGCCAGGAGAAGGATCCGGACGTTGTCGACGCAGCTGCCCATGTGGAGGACCGGCGGTATCCCCAGGGCGCTGCAGACCGCCTTGAGGCCCGGCCCGGCGTATTCAGCGGCCTCTGCGACCTTGAATCCGGCCTTGGCGTTGGCGATGGCCGCGCACCCCGTGTCCAGCACGAGGATGTCGTTTTCGATCAACTGCCGGGTCAGGGTGATATGTCCGTAGTCGTGTTTGATCTTGGGGTTGTTGCATCCCACCACCCCGGCGGCGCCGCGGATGCGGCCGTCCTTGACGGCATCGAGAAGGGGATCCGGCGTTCCGCCCAGGGCCCCCAGAATCGCCTCCACGGAAAACCCGCCCAGGGACGGCACCGGCTCTACGGGGATGTAGACCCGACCGCGTCGACCAAAGTTTTCGACCGCCTCCTTCACCAGATCCCGCGCCAGATCCCGGGCGTTTTCGGGGTGGAATTCCCGGTGGGTCATGCCGGGGAAGCGGGCCTTGTCGGAGGTGCTGATCATGAGGGTGTGGTAGCAGGAGGCTGTCTTGCCGAGAGAGGGCATGATGCACTGATAGTCCACCAGCATCATGTCGACGGCGCCGGTGGCGATGACGAGTTCGGTCATGAGGTGGTTTCCGGCCATGGGGATGCCGTGACGCATCAGGAGTTCGTTGCCGGTGCAGCAGAGCCCGGCGAGGTTGATGCCGGCGGCCCCCTTCGCCTTCGCCAGATCGATGATATCCGGTGACTGACAAGCCTGGAGAAGCATCTCCGAGACGACGGGGTTGTGGCCGTGGACGATGATGTTGACCTGATCGGCCTTGAGCACGCCGACATTGACCGTGTTGGCCGAGGGTTTGGGCGTGCCGAAGAGGATGTCGGAAACCTCCGTGGCGATCATGGATCCCCCCCACCCGTCGGACAGGGCGTTGCGCAGGGCGTGAAGGAGAAGGCTCTGCCAGCCGTTGTCCACGCCCATGTGGGTGCGGTGCATCATCTCGGAGGTTTCCCGGTCGATGCCCCGGGGCATGATCCCCGTCTTGCGCCAGAGTTCCCGCCGTTTGGCAGGCGCCCGACGCACCATGGACAGTTCTTTCCTTCGGGAGCCGAAGTCGCCCATCATGGCGTCTGCCAAGGCCCCGGCGACGGCGTGAGGCGGCTTCCCCTCGGTTTCGATGCCGTACTCCGCCGCCACCCGCTTGAGTTTATCGGGATCCGCGATGCCGTATCCCGGGGCCTTCCCTTCGGCCACCGCCGCGAGCACCTCCACCAGATCCCGTCCGTGATCGGAGTGGGCCGCGGCACCCGCGGCCACCATCCGGCCCAGGTTCCGGGCGACGATGATGTCCGCGTCGGCGCCGCATACCCCCTGCCGGGGGCCTTCTCCAAAGGGATCGATCCGGCAGGGTCCCATGTTGCAGATCCGACAGCTCAACCCCATTTCACAGTAGCCGCACTGGGGTGTCTGGGCGGCATAACGATCCCATACGGTTTCGATCCGGTCCTTCTCAGCCTTTTCCAGCATGAGGCGGCCATCTTCGGTGACGGTCCTCTTTTCAGCATCCTTAAGCATATCCGTTTCCTTCCATGGCAGTGGTTTTATCGGTTTGACCGCAATGTTCGGACTCAGCGTTTTTCCATCTCGATTTGGGACCGTTTTACGGCGTTCAGCAGGGCGAACCCCGGTGCGATCGGCTCTCCTCCGGCATCCCGGGACACCGATCGGGCCACCTCGCGGGTTTTCCGCCCCAGGGCCGAGGCAGGCTCCTCGAACGTCAGGGCGCCGGACTTGCACACCTCGACGCAGGCAGGCACCATTCCCTTTTTCTGTCGCGCCGTGCAGTTGTCGCATTTGACGGCGACGGCCTTGCCCGGGGGCGCGGCCGCATCTCCATGATATCGGATAACCCCGAAGGGGCAGGCCATGGCGCATGACGCGCAGTTGATGCAGGTGTCGGGATCGATAACGACGGTGTTGGTTTCCGGTATTCTGGAGATGGCGCCGGGCAGGCAGGCGAGCATGCACGGAGCGGGATCGCAATGACGGCATCGGTTGGGAAACCCCTCGCCGTGGATCCCCGCGCCCACATGGATCCTGGGTTTGGGCAGCGGGTCTTCCCGCACGGCGGTGAACAGGTGCAGGGTTTTCGAGTGGGCCGTTGCGCAGGCGAGCATGCACTGCATGCACCCGACGCAACGCTCGGGATGAACCACGACTTGCTTCATACGTCCTCCTTTGCCTGGGGCCGCGGCCCCATCACGGGTTTCCGAGGGGGGCGGTCCGCTCAATTCAACAGTTGTCGGTAATTGAATCCGGATGAGAGAAGAGCGTTTCCGGAAATTCGAAGGGGGACCTCGTTCTGAATCAGGGAGATCAGCAGTCCGCCCTGGGCGATATCGTTCACCATCGCCATCCCCACCAATCGTCGGCCGTCCAGCACCAGTTTCCGGTAGGTCTTCCGGCGGCGGTCGTGCCGGCTCAGGATTTCGAAGCCGGCGCTCTCGGGCGGATCGACCCATCCGCCGGTCATGACGTCCATGTCGAAGATCCGGATGACGTTCCGGCTCAGGCTGCCCTTGAGGGCGACCGGGCGGCCGGCCATGTTCATTCCGGCAGCCCGCCCCTGGGCCGCCGCTTCGGGCCATATGGCGTTGACCCAGCGGGTTTTTCTGGCGATGTCGACGAATTCGGCGGCGTCCCCCGCGGCATAAATCCCGGGAACACTGGTTTCCATGTGGGCATTGACCAGGACCCCGAGGTCCACGTCGATCCTGTCGCGGGGCACGAAGGAGAGGGCCGGCAGCACGCCTTTGCCGATCACCACCATATCGCAGGCGATCTCCGAACCGTCGGAGAGGCGGGCTCCCTCTACGCGGCCGTTCCCGTGAAAAGCTGCGGCCGAGAGGCCCACCCGGACGTCGAGACCTTTCCGCACCAGCTCATTCAGAATCATTTCTCCGGCCGTCCGGTCCACTTGCATGGAAAGGGGATACGCCGAGCGAATCAGCTGGGTGACCCGGATGCCGCGCCGAAGGAGCCCGTAAGCCGCCTTGAACCCCACCAGACCGCCTCCCAGAACCAGGGCCGTTTTGACGGTGGGAATCGCGTCGAGCATTTCCCGGATATGGCGTTCGGTGCGCATATAGAAGATGTGGGCCAGATGCAGTCCGTCGGCGGTGATGGGCCGGGGATCGGCCCCTGAAGCGATGAGGAGCCGGTCGAAGGGTATGCCGTCTTCCAGGCCCGGCAGGCGGACGACCCTGGCTTCGACATCGATCCCCGAAACCCGCCGGCCGAGAATGGGCGTGATCCCCAGCCGTCGATAAAAATCTGTGCTGCGGATGGGAAGTCTTTCCGGTGGGGTTGCGCCTTCGAGGACCATGCTGATCATCGGACGGCAGTAAGGCGGGAAGGTTTCATCCCCGATGAGTGTGAGCCTGCCTTCCGCGTCCAGGTGCCGAATGGCCTCGGCGGCGTGAATCCCCGCCACCCCATTGCCGATGATGACGTATTTCACTGGCGCCTCCTCGATCAAACCCCCGAAGCCTTCAGCACTTCGGCCACCACGGCCCGGGCCTCCTCCTGGATTTTCCGGAGATGCTCCAGCCCCTTGAAACTTTCGGTGTAAATCTTGTAGATGTCCTCGGTGCCCGAAGGCCTGGCGGCAAACCACCCGTTTTCCGTCACCACCTTGAGCCCGCCGATGGCCGCGCCGTTGCCCGAGGCATGGGTCAACTTCTCGCGTATGGGATCCCCTGCCAGGTGGTCGACCCGGATCTGATCGGGGGAGAGCTTTTTGAGGACCGCCTTTTGTTCCGCATTGGCCGGCGCCTCGAGGCGTTCGTAGACCGGATCGCCAAATTTTTCCGTAAGCGCCTGGTAGTGCTCGGCCGGATCACGGCCGGTCTTCGCCCGGATTTCGGCGGCCAGGAGGTTCATGATGATGCCGTCCTTGTCCGTGGTCCAGACGGTGCCGTCCATGCGCAGGAACGACGCACCGGCGCTCTCCTCCCCGCCGAATCCGTAGCTCCCGTCGATGAGGCCGTCCACGAACCATTTGAACCCCACCGGCACCTCGGAGATGCGACGCTTCAGGGCTCCGGCCACCCGATCGATCACGGCGCTGCTGACGAGGGTCTTTCCGACGGCCGCGTCCGGCCGCCAGCCCGGCCGGTTCCGGAACAGGTAATCGATGGCGACGGCCAGATAGTGGTTGGGATTCATGAGTCCGCCGCTCCGGGTGACGATGCCGTGCCGATCCGCATCCGGATCGTTTCCGAAAGCCACGTCGTAATCTGCTTTCATTCCGATCAGCTTTGCCATGGCAAAAGGCGAAGAGCAGTCCATTCGGATCCTGCCGTCGCCGTCGACGGTCATGAATGCGAAGGTGGGGTCGACCTTCGGGTTGACCACGGTAAGGTTCAGCCGGTAGCGGTCGGCAATGGGTGCCCAGAATCCCACCCCCGCGCCCCCCATGGGATCCACCCCGATGACGACGCCGGCATCGCGGACGGCATCCATGTGAAGGATGTTCCGGAGGTCGTCCACGTAGGGGGTGATGAAATCCCGTTCAACCGTGGTGTCCGCCTTGACGGCCTTATCGTAAGGGATCCGCAGGACATCCCGGTTTCCGTCGGCCATGAGGGTGTTGGCGCGTTTTTCGATCCAGGCGGTGATGCCGGTGTCGGCAGGCCCGCCGTGGGGCGGATTGTACTTGAAGCCGCCGTCTTCCGGGGGATTGTGGGAGGGCGTGATGACAATACCGTCGGCGGGCCGGTCGCCGTGGTCCCGATTGTGGGTCAAAATGGCGTGGGAAACGACGGGGGTGGGGGTGTATCCCATGCCCTGGTGGATCATGACCGGAACCCCGTTGGCCGCCAGGACCTCGATGGTGGTCATGTGGCTCGGTTCGGAAAGGGCGTGGGTGTCCATCCCCAGGAACAGCGGTCCGGAAATGCCCTCCTGCTTTCGATAGTCGCAGACGGCTTGAGCCGTGGCGAGGATGTGGGCCTCGTTGAAGCTGTTCCTGAAGGGTGTCCCTCGGTGGCCCGAGGTGCCGAAGGCCACCCTCTCCAGGGGGTTCGCGGCATCGGGTCGGCCGGTGTAATAGAGGCTGACCAGTCTCGGAACGTTGACGAGAATGTCGTCGGGTGCGGGCTTGCCGGCAAGTTCATGAACCGCCATCGATCATCTCCTTTCAGGAAATCCTGGGTTGATGCGGATTTGTTCCAGACTTTCGGGAATCAGGCGTTTTTCAGGCGGGTGTAGTCGATGGCCCGCTGGATGGCGACGCCGCCCTGCTCGGCCACCGCCATGGCGAAATTGATGTCGGTATCGGAAAAATATCGGACTTCGGCCGTGAGCAGGCGGAGAATGCCGATGATCTCGTCCCGGACGGTGATGGGCACGGCCAATATGCTGCCGATGCCCTCGGATTCGGCGGCCTTGTGATACAGGGTGTGGATGTCTTTTCTGGCGTCGGGAATGAACACGGGCTCCCCTTGCTTGAGGTAATAGGTGGCCATTTCTTCATCCAGCGGCCCTCTTTCGAGGTATGCCTTGCTCAACCCGTAGGCCGCCTTCAGTTCCAATTGCCCCTTCCGGGGTTCGAAGAGCCTGATGGTGGCGGCTTTCAGCTTCATGACCGACGGCAGGCGGGTGACCATGAGATCGAGGATTTTGTCGAGTTCATAGGTCAGGTTGATGGCCTTGCCGAATTCGTGAATCGCCTTGAAGTATTCCAACCGGATCTGCTGTTCCTCGAAGATTTGCGCGTTCTCGATGGCGATGCCGCATTGCTCGCCCAGCGCCGTCACCACGGCTATCTGCTCCGGCGTGTAACTGCGGGATTTCCGGGTCAGCAATCTCAGAATGCCCTTGATGCGGCCCCGGATGGGAATGGGGATGACCAGAATATTCCGGATGCCCTCCTTTCGGGTCGCCTCGGGATAATTGATCCGGGGGTCGTTCGGGGCATCCTCGATGACAATGGGTTCACCTTTCAACGCCTTGAAAATGGGTTCTTCCGTGTCGATGGTTCCCCGGTTCAGATAAGCGTCGCTGAGACCGCTCGACGCCCGCAGCACCAGGTTCTTGCCCGAGGCATCCAGCAATCGAATGGTGGCGGCGTCGGCACCGATGATTTGAGGAATCTTTTCCGTGATGAGCCGAAAGACCTCGTCGATCTCCAGACTGGCGGTAATCGCTTTGGTGACCTCGATAAACAGATCGAGAAATGTTTTTGTGTCTGCTGTTGTCTTCAATTCTGTTCCTTATGGTTGCGTATTTCGGGAAAAGCGTGGTTGGGGACACAATAAAACCACTGCGGGATAATTATCACTATCGACGCCTGAAATCAACACGGCGGTTCGAAAAAAATCGCGTAGGGGCACGGCGCGCCGTGCCCCTACCACGCGCCGACAATCAATATTCCGTTATACCGTGAACCGGATTGGGCATAACCCCCCATTCGTCCAATTCGATTTCATTGCGGATGATGTGTTCCCGATAATTGCGTTGCCATAATTTCGCGGATGGGGTTTTGCGCATTTCGTTGATGCGTTTGGTGGCGGCGGATTTGAACGATCGAACAATCGTCGGGAGGGAACCGGGCACGGGGCGACCGAATTGTTCGATCGCAGGGGCACGGCGCGTAGGGGCACGGCGCGCCGTGCCCCTACCATCGCCAACAACCAATATTGCGTTATTCCGTAACCCGGGGTGCGAATCGGCGCGTGGACGTTAACGCTGGGCCGACCGCGGGGCCTTGCCGGCCAGGGGGTTGTAGATTTTCATGATGGCGAATTTCATGACGTCCGGCGTCTTCATCTCCAGAACGATATTCAGGAGCTTTTCTTCGGCATCGGCCGGCAGCACACAGGCGTTGTTGCCGTCAAAATCCAGGTCGGTAAAACCCTTGACCAGTTTTTTCTGATCCTTCTGGGTCATGGGAACCTGAATCGCTTTTTTCCCGTCGATGTCGACGACGCTTCCCTGCAAACCGGCGGCTTCGATCTTTTTGAGGTTTTCATCATTCAGAAAAATATTCACCCAATAGTCTGCCATTTACCTTCCTCCCTTGTTTGTTCAGCCCAATGCGTCAAACTAAATCATTTTCCAGTAGACCAGTAGCAATGATGTTTATTCGAGGCGCATCGGCGTGTCAAGTCCGAATGCGAGCGGAGCGGGTCGTTCGAGTCTGAATTCAGGCGGTCCCGCAACGGTTTTTTCGCCCCGACAGTCCAGAACATTCGCATTTGGAGGGCGAAGTGTTATATCTTCGAGAAATATCCATCTATATGTATTGATTCTTTCGGGGCGTGAATTAGTTTTAAATGGAACGTAGGCTGAAGACTGAAGACTGAAGACTGAAGGCTGAAGGCTGAAGGGGCACGGACGCGTCGTTTCGTAGAGGTGTATCCCTTCAGCCTATAGCGTTGAGAGACCGAAGGTCGTAAACTGAAGGCTGAAGGCTGAAGACTGAAGGGAACATACGCGCCGTTCGGTGGAGGTGTATCCCTTCAGCCTTCAGCCTCCATCACTAATTATTCGGAAAAGGAGAAAAATGTCTGACTCGGCCGCAACCGCTCCTGAGGATTTTTCAAAAAAGATGATCGACATATTGAACCACGGCGCACTCAATCTGGCCGTGGGCATCGGGTACCGCATGAAGCTCTTCGATGTGATGGATGCCATGGAAACGCCCGAGACCGCCGAAAGCATCGCCCGTCAGGCCGGCTTGAACGGCCGGTACGTGAAAGAATGGCTCGGCATCATGTGCACGGGCGGCGTCGTCACCCTTGCCGACGGTGAAGACGGCGAAGCCCGCTACTTTCTGCCGCGATCCCACGGCGACGTTCTGGCCCGGCGTTCGGGCAACGGCAATCTGGGGGTATATGCCCAGGAAATACCGCTGTTGACCCTCTGCGCCGCGGAAAAGGTCCTTGCGGGATTTCAAACGGGGGAGGGGGTGCCCTATGCCGACTATCCGAGGTTTCAGGCGTTCATGACGGAGCTGGCGAACGCCAAGCACCGGCAGGTGCTGATCGACCGCTTCATCCCCGCGGTGGACGACGGTCGGCTGATCGCACGACTCGAAAAGGGCATCCGCGTGTGTGATCTGGGGTGTGGTGAGGGGGTCGCGCTGAACCTTATGGCCGGGGCCTATCCTGAAAGCCGTTTCACGGGGATCGATATGGATCCCGAGGTCATCGCCGTCGCCCGGAGGGCGGCAAAGACGGCCGGGCTCGAAAACGTCCATTTTTGCTGCCGGGATGCCGCGACCCTCGGGAACGGAGACGAATTTGAAAGCGCCTTCGACTACATCACCGCCTTTGACGCCATCCACGACCAGAGGGACCCGCTGGCCGCTCTTGAAAGCGTCCGACGCATGCTGGCGCCGGAGGGATGCTTCTCCATGATCGACATCGATTCGAGAACCGCTCACCAGGACAACATGGCGCACCCCATGGGACCTTTTCTTTACACCGTAAGCCTCATGCACTGCATGCCGGTAAGCCTGTACAACAACGGGGCCGGGCTGGGCATGATGTGGGGAAGGGAACAGGCCGTGGATCTTCTGGGTCAGGCCGGATTCGGCAGCGTCGCGGTCGTCGAGATGTCCCACGACCCCTTCAACGTTCATTATTTTTGTCGTCAATAAGGCGGGAAAACCTCAGCCCGCGGCTTCGAAAGGAATCGCCGATGAACGTCGTTTACCTGTCACCCCATTTTCCCCCCAATTATTATCTTTTCTGCGTCCACCTGAAACAGGCGGGCGCCAACGTTCTCGGGATCGGTGATACCGCCTACGATCAACTCCGGCCGGAATTGAAGGAGGGCCTGACCGAGTATTACCGGGTGGACGATATGTCGGATTACGATCAATTGCTCAGGGCATGCGGCTATTTCACCCATATCTACGGCAAACTGGATCGGGTGGCGTCCAACAACGAACATTGGCTCGAAAGCGAGGCGGGGCTGCGAACCGACTTCAATATTCAAGGCCTGAAGATCCATCAGATTTCGCGGCTGATCCTCAAGTCGGAGATGAAAAAACAGTTCCGGAACGCCGGGGTTGCCGCGGCGCGGGGAAAAATCCTGAAGCGACCGGCGGATGCCCTCCGATTTATCGAGGAGGTGGGATATCCGGTGGTTTTCAAGCCCGATCGCGGGGTAGGGGCGGCCCATACCTTTCGCATCGACAATGAAAGGGATCTGGACCGGTTTTTCGAGGTGAGGCCTGCTGCCCGGTATATCATGGAGGAGTTCATCACGGGGACGGTCTGCTCCTTCGACGGCCTCGCCGACCGAAACGGCACCATCGTTTTCCATACCGCGCACGTCTTCAGTCAGGGGATCATGGAGACGGTTAACCAGGATATGGACATCTTCTACTATTCCTTGCGGGAGATTCCGGAGGACCTCGAAATTGCCGGGAGGAGCATCGTCGGGGCCTTCGATATCCGCGAACGTTTTTTCCATGTCGAATTCTTCCGGACGCCCGAGGGTCGACTGGTCGCCCTCGAAATGAACGCGCGGCCGCCGGGAGGCCTCACCACGGACATGTTCAACTACGCCAACAACATCGACATCTATGCCGCCTGGGCGGCCGTCATGACGGGTCAATCCGTGAATCTCGTCTACTCGCGTCCCTATCACTGCGCCTACATCGGCCGGAAGCTGAACAAGAACTATGTCCACTCCCATCGCGAAATCATGCAGGAGTACGGATACATGATCGTTCACCACGGCCCCATCGATTCGATCTTCAGCACCGCCATCGGCAACTACGGCTACCTCGTCAATGCGGAAAGCATCGAAAGTATCGAGGCGGCGGCGGGGTTTATTCAGGAAAAGATGTGATAAGGTGTTAAGGGCGTTAAGGTGTTAAGAGTGTTAAGGTTTTAAGGTTTTAGGGATTCAGGGGGTTAGCGGTTAAAGCAAAAGTCCCTCGTCCCCTAAAACCCTAAAACCCTAAAACCCTAACACCATAAAATCATTACGATCCGCGCCCCTTCAGTGGCACTTGAACGAAACCGCGTCGGGCGCGGTCCCTTTGCATGAAGTTCCGACACTTGAAGAAACCGAGAAGACCGACAGCGGCTGATGATTTCGGGGTCCAATACCCAGTTGGCCCCGCAGCGTAGGGGTTGACAAGCTGTCTCCTTAAATGTACATTCAACTGTACATTTAAGGAGATTTTGATATGAAAACTGTAACGTTTACCGATTTTCGAAAAAATGCTTCTGTTTTCATTACTGAAGTGGAACAGGGTGAGACCCTTATTATTTTACGACACGGGAAACCAGTGGCGGAAATTTCTCCATATCCTGATGAAGTTCCCCGAAAACCCTCATGGAAGAAACCCGGAATCCGATTGGAAATGAAGGGAAGCGATCTTTCTTCCGCTATTCTGGAAGAACGTGAAGGTGGCTCATGAAGCTGCTTGTTGATTCTTCAGCTTTTGCCAAAAGATATGTCCGGGAAGTTGGAAGCGAAAAACTGGATGATATTCTTCAGAATGCTTCTGAATTGGCTTTATGCGTCATTTTGTTGCCGGAGATCATTTCGGGTCTGAACAGGCGGTTGCGAGAAGGTGCTTTAACCGGTAAGGATTATCAAAAAGCAAAAAAATTCCTGATGGATGATGTGCATGATGCAACAGTGCTTCAACTGACCCCGGCAGTCATTTCACAAGCGCTCAAGCTTCTTGAGGATAATTTATTGCGCGCTATGGACGCCTTACATGTAGCCTGTGCTCTTGAGTGGAATGCGGAATTATTTGTCACATCAGACAGAAGGCAATTCGATGCAGCTGTAAATTCGGGGCTTCAGACCGAATACCTTGGTCAACCAATCGCTTGAGTGGACGCGAAGGATCATGTTTCGCGGTAGGTTGCCGAACTTCTGAATGAGTGAAACGCATATACTCAACTTTCACCCCCCGTCACTCCCCCTCCTTCAGCCTTCAGCCTCCAACCCATAACTTTGGGTGGATTTCGAAATGGTTTTATGCGATATTATGCAATATAACCAGAGAAGGAAAAACGCGAATCGATCATGGGCATTTCGTGCCGGAACATCAGCTACCGCTACCCCAACACGAACGGGTTCATCTTCAGGGATCTCTCCTTCGAAATGCCGGCGCCCGGCTTCAACGCATTCTTCGGTCCCTCGGGGGTCGGCAAGACCTCTTTCGCCAAAATTCTCTCCGGAAACATCCAGGGATACACCGGTCGTGTCGAAATGAAAGGCATCGAGCGTCTGGCCTATTCCTACAACCTCGAACGCCTCCCGGGATGGTCGACGGTGGGGCGGCACCTCGACAGGATCGTTCCGGCGAACCGACATGCCCTGATGCATGAACTGATCCCGGTCTTCGGCCTCGAGGCCTGCCTGGATCAACGGTTTTCCCAGCTCTCCCTCGGTCAGAAGAACCGGGTCAACCTCATCCGGTATCTGCTTCAGGACTTCCAACTGCTCATCCTCGACGAAAGCCTCGCCAACGTCGACGAGATGACGCGGGAGCGGATCATCCTCAAGATCAAGGAACATTTCCCTGAAACGTATTTTATCTATATATCCCACAATGTTGTCGAGGTGTCCAGATTCTGCCGGGAAATTCTCGTCTTCCGCGGCCTCGACAAACAGCCGTCGTCGGTGGTCGTCACCGGTCAGGATCTGGCGGCGGGAAAGGCTCTCGACAAGGCGGCCTTCGAGAAGACCGTTCTGGAGATCATGAATGCTGTTTAGGCGGATCTATCAATTCCTTATCATCTATTTTCTCGGGATTCTGCTGCTCTTCGCCCTGAAGATTCTTCTGAACCTTTCCGATTACGTTATCCCCGGCCCGCTGAGCATCTGGCAGACCTTTCACCGGGAGTTCAACCGGTTTCTGTTGAACGTGCTGAACACCCTCGGCGTCGCCGTCGTCGGTCAGGTGGCATCGGTCTGCATGGCACTGGCGGTGGGCATTATCGGCCGCCAGGCCACCTGGTTCGGCTCGTTCGTCAAGGTGGCGGCCTACAACATACAGGCCTACCCCATCGTGGCCATCGCGCCCATCATCTTCATCCTGATGGGGGACGGCTTTGCCTCACGCCTCCTCATCGCCGCCATGATCTGCTATTTTCCGCTGCTGTTGTCGATGGTGGGCATCATGTCGGAGCCCATCGAGGATATCGAGCACTTCTACCGGGTTACCGGACGGATGCGCTGGCAGCTCGAGGTCAAGATCCGCGCTTTCGAAAATCTCAGCAAGCTCACAACGGTCATCTCCGGCAGCGCTACGCTGGCCATGGCCGGGACGATCGTGGCTGAATTCATCGCGGCCAATGCCGGGATCGGTTACAGCATCCGCATCGCGCTTTACCAGAGCGATCTCTCCAAGGTCCTGGTGGCCCTTTTTTTGATCGGCATCACCCTCTCGGTGTACCAGGGGCTTCTGGAATGGGTGGGACGCTGGGCGAAAAACCGCTGGGCGAGTGCCTGACGACAATTCCGGGATGGATGTTCCCTGAGACGACAAGGAGGAAATCATGACCCGAAAGGCGATGATAATATTGATGGCGGGAGGACTGCTCTGGTGGGCCGTCGCCCTGAATCCGGGAAGCCTCGCGGCGGAAACGCTCAACTACCGCCTCAAGTGGCTTTTCAACACGAGCACGGTGGGGGACATCTACGCCGATGCCCACGGCTATTTCGAACGCGAGGGACTGGATGTCGCCGTCAAGGCCGGCGGACCCGAGCGCGACGCCATCCGGGAGCTGGAGCTGGGCTACGCCCAGTTCGGGGTCGCCTCGGCGGATCAGGTGATCCGGGCGCTTTCCAAGGGGGCCCGGGTGGTGGTCCTGGCCCAGCTCTTCCAGGTCAATCCCCTCCAGTGGATCCACCGGCAGACGGCACCGCCCATTCGATCCCTGTCGGACCTCAGGGGCCGCGTCATCGGCATCACATACGGGGGCAACGATGAAACCATCATGAAAACCCTCCTGGCCAAAGGGGGACTTTCAGAGCAGGACGTCTCCTTTTTCAGCGTCCGGTATGATTTTACCCCCTTCTATACGGGAAAGGCCGATCTGTGGCCGGTCTATCGCAATTCCCAGGGGCCCGTTCTGATGAAAAAACTGGGGGAGGCCGGCGAGACGATCTCGTTTTTTGACCCGTCGGCGTTCGGGGTTCATTTCGTGGCCAACTCCGTGGTGACCGCCGAGCGGATGATGAAGGAGCGTCCGGAGCTGGTCCGGCGCTTCACCCGGGCGCTTCTGTCGGCGTGGCGGGACGCTCTCGATCCCGACAACGCCGCCGGGGCGCTGACCGTGCTTGCACGGTATGACAGGGAAACGCCCCCGGACATCCTGAAAGCGCAGCTGGATCTGACCCGCGACCTCATCGTCAACAAGGAAAACGGCACGGTCGGCGGGATCGACGCCGAGGCATGGCAACAGACCGAGGCCGTCATGCTCGACCAGGGGCTCATTCCAGGACCCGTGTCCGTGGAGAAGGCGCTGAGCCCGCAATGACAACCCAGAACCCGACGCTTTCGCGAGGCGAATGCGTCAACACGCAACGGAGGTGATATGGTTCAAGCTCTTATCGTCTATTGCTCCCCGGCGGGGTCGACCCGCCGCGTGGCCCATGTCATGGAGACGACCCTGAAGGATCTCGATATACCGTGCACCACGGCGGACGTCGGCACGTCCGGCGGTCGCGAAGCCGCTGCCCGTGCGGTTCAGGACATGGGGAAATCCACCTGTCTTTTTGTCGGTTCCCCCGTCTACGCCAACCATCCCGTTCCGCCGATATCGGCATTCCTCGAGCGCCTGCCCGAAGGCACCGGTGCGGCCGCCGTGCCGTTTGTCACCTGGGGCGGTGCCAGCAGCGGCGTCGCCCTCTACGACATGGGATCGATTCTTTCGGCCAAGGGGCTTCGCCTGATGGGTGCGGCCAAGGTCATGGCGGTTCACTCGCTCATGTGGCGTGCGGAAAACCCCGTGGGGGAGGGACGCCCCAACGAGGCGGACGACCAGAAGATCCGGGAGTTGACAGCGTCGGTCATTCGGAAGATGACCGACGGGGATCACGGCAAAGGCATCCCCCTTGGGGATCTCGATTACCAACCGGCTGAATTCCGTGAGGAACTGGCGGCGGCGAGCCTGGAAAAAGCCAGGGGACACATGCCCCAACGGACGGTTCACGAAGACCGGTGCACCCAGTGCGGCCTCTGTGTAGAGGTTTGCCCCACGGAGGCCGTTGAACTCTCGCCGTTTCCCGTCTTCAGCGACCGATGCATCTTTTGCTTCAATTGCGTGAAGGAATGTCCCGAGGATGCCATTGTCGCCGATATGTCGAAGTCGGAGAAGATGGTCCGGTCGCGCGCCGAACGCTTTGACGAGCGTCCGCGGACCCGGATATTCCTGTAGGACGGCTGTTTTCACGCCGGTCCGGTCCCTGCGGGGGAAGGCCCTATTGCCTGTCCCGCCATACCGGCCGGCTATTCATCGAAATTCCGGAGCAGCGAGGCGCCGTTCACCGGCTTCCCGATCAGCTTGTACTGCAGGGCGAAATCGGCAAACGCCTGCCATCGCAGCGGATCATGGTTCTGGTTTGCGGCAAAATAGGGCAGGGTGAGGCGGAAGGCGTCGGCTTCGGTCTCGGGGTTCGCCTCGGGTACCGCTTTCAGATACTCCTGAAACGCCCTTTCCGGGTTGCTGCGGACCTGGCCGATGGCCACATCCACCGCACGGATGAATCCTTTCACCGCTTTTTCCTTCAGGTTCAATGTATTCCGGCTGCAGACGAAAATCAATTCATCATAGTCGGGGATGCCGTATTTTTCCAGCTCGAAATAGCCGACATCATAGCCGCGGTGGGCCATCTCCACCGTTTCGTAGGTCTTGAAAGGCCCCATGACCGCATCGACCCTGCCGGCCGCAAGGGACTGCAGGACGGCAAACCCCACGTTCACCGACGTGTAATCCCGGACCCCGTTCAGGGATGCAAAGGCATGGAGCATCACGTCCATGAGCCCGGGAACGGTGTAGCCGATGCGTTTTCCGGACAGGTCAGGCGGGGCCTCGATGCCTTTTCCTTTGAGGAAAAGGAGCGTCGTAAGGGGATGTTCGATGAGACGCCCCACGGCGATGACATCCATACCTTCGGCGGCTGCGATTACGGTCTGGGGCTGGTAGGAAACAGCCAGATCCACCTGTCCCGAGACCGCCAGCTTCAAGGCGTCGGCGGTTTCGGAGGGGCTCACGATCCTGACGTCGATCCCGGCCATCTCGAAAAGCCCCCGATCACGGGCCACATAGATCGGCAGATGATCCACATTGGGAAACCAGTCCAGCATCAGGGTGAGTTTCTCCGCGGCTGACGCCGTGGAAAAGAGCATCAGAACGGCGGCGATTGCCGGCATGATCCATTTCTTTCTCATTTCTCTCTCCTTCGAATTCTCTTGTTGCGTGAAAACGACCGAAAAACACGCCAAAGTTCGGCGCTCCTCGCAGGCTACGCTTTTTTGACTTTCCAGGCCACGGCGCGCCTGCCGATGGCGTCCACGGCGGCCCACAGTCCAAGCCCCATGACGGACAGATAGAGAATGGCCGCAAAGACCAGGTCCACGCGCAGTCGGGCGTTGGCCTGGATCATCAGATAGCCGAGCCCATGCTGGGCCCCCACCCATTCGCCGATCACCGCGCCGATGGTGGCCACGGAGACGCCCACCTTGAGGCCGGTGAAGAAATTCGGCAGGGCCCACGGCCACCAGAGGAGGCGAAGGGTCTGCCGGAAACCGGCGCCCATCAGCCTGAAAAGGATGCGATATTCCCGGTCGCACCCCTTGAACCCCTCGAGGAGGCTTACGGTGATGGGGAAAAAGATGATGACGGCGGCCATCAGGACCTTGCTGACGATGCCGTAGCCGAACCAGACCACCAGCAGGGGCGCCACGGCAAAGACGGGTACGGCCTGGGAGGCAACCAGAAGCGGCGTCAGGGAGCGCTCGACGGCGGGGTGTGAAAACATGGCCGTCGCCACCGGT
This sequence comes from Desulfococcus multivorans, assembly GCF_001854245.1. Taxonomy (GTDB): domain Bacteria; phylum Desulfobacterota; class Desulfobacteria; order Desulfobacterales; family Desulfococcaceae; genus Desulfococcus; species Desulfococcus multivorans. The sequence goes on from NZ_CP015381.1 coordinate 2,150,823, forward strand.
ACGGCGACCGCCACCGAAAGCGCTATGCCCAGAAGAATCTCCAGGAGCGTCGTCCCGGCATGGGACAGCAGCAATGGGGCGTTTTCCACCGCGACGATGCCGATCCGGGACGGCGCCGGGAGGATAAAATCGGGAACGGCGAGGTATCGGCATGCCGCCTCCCACACCGCCAGAAAGACGACGATCAAAGCCGGGGGTACAAGCCTACCGGGGGTCATTGTTCAATTCCCGGTCCAGCCGCGCCATCACGGCGGTTTTGGCCCGGATCAGCTCGGGATCGTCGGGCCGCCGGGGTTTGGGGGCCTTGAGGCGGCAGCGGCAGAGGACGTTCATGGGCATCTGCGACAGAACGTAGAGGTCGTCGGCCAGCAGGAGTCCTTCCTCGATGTCGTGGGTGATCATGAGCAGGGTTCTGTGAAAGGCCTGCTGAAGCATCAACAGCAGGCCGTGGAGGCTTCGCCGCGTGATGGCGTCCAGGGCGGAAAGGGGTTCGTCCAAAAGCACCAGCTCGCGTTCGAACATGAGGGTCCGGACCAGCGCGCACCGCTGGCGCATCCCCCCGGATATCTCACCCGGGAGGTAGGCTTCGAATCCATGGAGTCCCATCCGTTGGAAAAGCGCAGCGGCTTTTTCCCGGGAGGCCGCAGGATCCGCCCCTGCAATGGTCGTCGGCAGTAATGCGTTGTCCATGAGCGAACGCCACGGCAGGAGCAGATCCTTCTGCTGCATGTAGGCGGCGACCCGCCCCGCGTCGGGAATGACGTCACCCATCCAGGAGACGGTTCCCGCGTCCGGCGACACCACGCCCGTCAACAGATCGAAAAGGGTGGTCTTGCCGCAGCCCGACGGGCCGATCAGGACCGCGAAACTGCCGCGGGGGATCTCCAGATCGAAACCGTCCAGGACATCGAGTTCGTCGAATCGTTTGACCAGTCGCGAAATTTTCAGCACGGCAGGCTCCCGCCGTTCGGACATCCGTTTGAAAACGCCGTTGTCATGTTGACCCCGCTGGGTTTGGAAAAAAGATGCTAGGATTTAGTTCATATCCCCCCCGTTGTCAATCCGCCGCACCCGGGAAACCCTTTATAACCCCATAACCTCATCATCACTTAATCATTCAACTTTCGACTTTCGACTTTCATAGGCCGGTGCCGAGAGGATACGGCCCTCGCCCCACGCGGTTTCGTTCAAGTGCCGCTAAAGCTTGCTCCGGGCGGCCCGGAAACTCGCTTGCGCTCAAACAGTCCGGGCCGCTGATCCGCCGCGGCGCTTAAGCGGCACTAAAACTCACCGCTGAAGGGGCGCGAACCGTATCCCCCCGGCACCTCTATCCGGCCATCGCATGAAAGTCGAAAGTTGCATTAACCACTTAACCACTTAACCACTTAATCACTTAACCCCATAACCCCGTCCAAAGTTCAGGACTTGATTTTATGCACCAACCCTGATAACACCCCCCAACAGACGGCAGGAAAAGGGTCGTAACCGCCGAAAGCGACATGCCATCGCAAGTCGATTCCATCCGATATCCTGCCGTCCATACATCCGAATAGGGGTGTTCCGAGCCTGGATGCCGGAACTGAGATAATACCCTTTGAACCTGATACAGTTCGTACTGTCGTAGGGAAATCGGAGACGGAACCCGGCGCCGCCGTGATCACGATAAGTTCACCGCGCCTCCCGCCGCGACAAACCCTGCCCAGACATCGACGGTATCCACCAACATCGCGGGAGATCGACAACATGCTTTCAAAAGGATCGGCCGTCAAAAGAACGGACACACGCAAGACCGCCTACGCCGTCATCTTTGTCGCCATGGGCGTCGCCCTGGCACCTTTCACCTCCATCCCCGTCGGCATTGCCAGGATCAATCCGACCCAGCATTTCGTCAACATTCTGGGGGCCGTCATTCTCGGACCCTGGTGGGCGGTCATGATCGCCGGGGTCATCGGGCTCATTCGCAACATCACGGGGATGGGCACGCTTCTGGCCTTTCCCGGCGGGATGATCGGCGCTTTCCTGGCGGGGATCGTCTATGCCGGGACCCGAAACCTCTATCTGGGAGCGGCCGGCGAGATCATCGGCACCGGCCTGATCGCACCGGTGGTGAGCGCGCTGCTCGTGGCGCCGTTTCTCATGGGGCAGGCCATTCCGCTCCTGGCCTTGATCCCCTCCTTTCTGGGCAGCACCCTTGCGGGGTCGGTGCTGGGGGTCATGGCCGTGAAGCTGCTTCATCGGGCCGGCATCATCGAACTCGGGGCATGACGCGCAGGGAAAGCTTCATCGCCGTCGCGGGCCTCCGGTACGCCTATGGAAAAGAGACGCCCTGGATCCTGAAGGACGTCGATCTGGAAATCCCGCCGGGTGAGCACCTCCTGGTCGCCGGCGCCAGCGGTTCAGGGAAGTCGACCCTGGCCAGGACCTTGAACGGCCTGATTCCCCATTTTTACGGGGGGCGCCTGGAAGGTGAGGTGCGGGTCGGCGGGGAGTCGACCCGTGATCGCACCGTTGCCGACCTTTTCGACCAGGTGGGGATGGTGTTTCAGAATCCCGAGGCCCAGCTGTTCAATCGAACGGTCCGCCGGGAGATCGCCTTCGGTCTGGAGAGTCTGGGGCTTCCCCGCCGGGAGATGCTGCGCCGTATCGACGGCATCGCGGCGGAGACGGGCATTGGGCATCTGCTCTCCCGGGCCCCGCATCAACTCTCCGGAGGGGAACAGCAGATGGTCTGCATCTCGGCCGTGGCCGCCCTGAAACCGAAAATGATCGTTCTGGACGAACCCTTTGCCAACCTCGACGGAGAAAACGTCGCCAGGATCCGGAAAACGCTGGTGCGGCTTGGAGAAAAGGGTACGGGGGTGATGGTCTGCGAGCACCGCCTCGGGTATGCGGGTTACGACGCCGCACGGATGGTGGTCCTGGCGGACGGCCGAAAGGTCCTGGACGGACCCGCGAAAGCGGTGCTCAGCCGGGATCTCGGCGTCTACGGGCTCGAAGCCCCCACATGCGGGCAGGCTTCCGGTCTCGGGGCGTCCGGTTATGAAATCCGCCCGGAGGCTCCCGGCCGGGGTGCCGCGGGGGACAGGCAGCCCATCATCGAACTGGACGGCGTTTCATTTGAGCGGGGGGGGCGCCGGATCATCGACAACGTCAGCCTTTCCATCGACAGAGGGGAGTGCGTCGCCATTGTCGGCCCCAACGGCGCGGGCAAGACCACGCTGCTCAAGCTCTTCAACGGCCTTTTCCGACCGGTGTCGGGGAGAGTCCTGCTGAACGGGAAAGACATCCGCAAGGAAAAAGTCTCACGCCTGGCCCGGCATGTGGGCATGGCTTTCCAGAACCCTTCGGGCCAGTTTTTCAAGCTGACGGTATGGGACGAGATCACCGTAGCGGCGAAGACCCTGAACCGCTATGATCCGGAATGGATCGATACCCTGATCCGGCTTTTTCGTCTGGGCGATCTGGTGACGCGCCCCCCGTACCGCCTGAGCAGCGGCGAAAAAAAACGGACGGCCTTCGCGGCGGCCCTCTCGGCCCGGCCCGACATCCTGATTCTGGATGAACCCACCTCCGGCCAGGACCGGCACTTCAAGAATGCCCTGAGCGGTTTTCTTGCCGAACTTCAGGAACAGGGACAGACGGTGGTTCTGGTCACCCACGATCTGGGGTTCGCCGAAACGTGCGCTCCGCGCTGGCTTTATCTTGACGGCGGCCGCATCATTGCACAGGGGGCGCCCCGGCGGGTGTCGGCGGGCTCATGTCCCCCGGTTTACGGCGCCGGATCGGAGGCGGCGGGCCTTTGTGGAGGGATGGGTGCCGGTGCTTGATCCCAGAACCAAACTGATTCTGGCCGTCTTTTTCGCAGCCGCGACAGCCGTTCTCGAGCCGGTCCGGCTGGTAGGCGCGGCCTGGGCGATCCTGATCCTGACGCTTTCGATTCTGGGGTTTCTGAAGGCCTACGGCCGATGGCTGATGCTGGTCCTGCCCATGGCGGTCATATTCGGCGGGGTGACCGCGTGGTCGGTGCATGCGGCCGCCGGCATGATGGCCGCCCTGAAACTCCTGACCCTGACCACGGTCTTTTTCATCTTTTTTTCGACAACGCCGGCGGAAGACCTGGCCAACGCCCTGGTCAAGGCCGGTCTGCCCTACGGCATCGCCTTCATCATGAGCACGGCGTTGCAGTTCGTGCCGGTTATCGGCCGGAAAGCCGGAGATGTGCTGGATGCACAGCGGTCCCGGGGGATTCCGGTGGAGCCGGGGTGGGGGGCGCTGAAACATTATCCGGCCTTTTTCATCCCCCTGCTCCTCCAGTCCTTTCAACTGGCCGAGGAATTGGCGGAGGCCATGGAGGCCCGCGGCTTCGGCCGACCGGGCCGGACCTTTCTCGCCGAATATCGCCTCAAGGCCGCGGATTGGATCGCGCTCGGGGTATCGGGCATCGCCCTGGCCGGATTTCTGTTCTGGAAGCTGAGCCGTTAGCCTGCCCGATTCCCGGTTGTCGCATCGATTTTTCGACCGCCGGCCTGAAGAGCCCTTGAGATCTTTGTGGATTTCTGGGATAATGGCGGAAAAATTCCGAGACGGGGAGGGAACGCAGCATGACGATCCGATATCTTGACAAGATGTTCAAGCCGGCGTCGATGGTCCTGATCGGCCCCGGTCCCATGCCTGGGACCGTCGGAAACGTCGTGCTCCAAAATGTCCTCGGGTCCGGTTTCGAGGGGAAAATCTTCCGGGTCGATCCCGGGCCGGAAACGCCGGCATCCCCGGCGACGGACATACCGACGTACGCGCGGATCTCCGAACTTCCCGAAGTACCCGATCTCGCGGTCATTCTGAGACCGCCGGCAGCCGTCCCCGGAATCCTTCGGGAACTGGGGGAGAAGGGCACCCGCGCAGCAGTGGTCATGATGCCGGGGCTGTTCGAAAAACACCCGTGGACGCGGGAGCGCCTCGGCCGGGAGATGCTGGCCGCTGCAAAGCCTTACGGCCTTCGCATCATCGGACCCGGCTCCCTGGGGATCATGTCGCCGTTGGCCTTTCTCAATGCCGGTTATGCCCACATCCACGCATTGTCCGGATGGCTCGCCTTTGTCGGGCAGTCCGACAATATGATCGCTTCCGTTCTGGACTGGGCGACCCACCACCGGATCGGATTTTCCCATTTCGTTTCCCTGGGCGACTCGGCGGACGTCGACGTCGGGGATATGCTCGATTATCTTGCCAACGATCATCACACCCGTGCCGTCCTGCTCTATGTCGAAACCGTCGCCGATGCCCGGAAATTCATGTCGGCGGCCCGGGCCGCATCCCGGATGAAACCGGTCATCGTTTTCAAGGCAGGCAGGGCGGGGCCCATCGTTCCGGACGGTGTTTCCCATGTGGAATCCGACGCCGTTTACGACGCCGCCTTCCGCCGTGCCGGGATGCTCCGCGTGAGCAGCATCCAGGCGCTTTTCGACGCCGCCGCCACCCTGGCCGCTCTTCAATCGGTGACCGGCAGCCGGCTGGGGATTCTCACCAACAGCAGCGGCGCCGGCGCCCTTGCCGCGGACAGCCTCATCGCCGGGAATGGGCGCCTGGCCGAGTTCACCTCCAAAACCGCCGCCCGACTCCGGCGGATGCTTCCGGCAACGTCCCCTCCGGCAAATCCCCTCAATCTTGGAGAGGACGCCGATCCCGACCGATATGCCGCCGCCCTGGAAATTCTCCTGGAGGATCGACACACCGATGCCGTACTGGTCCTCAACTGCCCCCATGCTATTGTCTCCGGCACTGCGGTCGCACGAGCCGTTATCGAGGTCTTTCGGTCGAAGCTGGATCCCTATGGAAAACGCCATACCCTGCTGACCAACTGGATCGGCCGGGGGGCGGCCGTGGGACACGGGCGGCTTTTTGCAGAAAACGCCATCCCCACTTACGAAACCCCGGACGACGCCATACGGGCGTTCATGCGGATGGTCCGCTACCGGCACAACCAGGAAATGCTCATGGAAACCCCGCCGAGCATCCCCGACGCCTTCTCGCCCGTCGGCGACACCCCGCGGAAGATCATCGGGACCGCGCTTGCCCGGGGCCGTGATCGGCTTACCAAAGCCGAAGCATCGGCCCTTCTCGAGGCCTACCGCATTCCGACGGCAAAAATGGGCGGGCTCGCGGATGCGGAAAGGGCGGAAGTTGAGGTGAACTGCCGCTCCAATGCCCATGAATTGATGATCGGGATGACGGAGGATGCCCGATTCGGCCCCGTCATCCGTTTCGGGCACGGGGGGAACGCCGTCGACATCATCGACGACCAGGCCCTGGCCCTGCCGCCGCTCAACCTGCACCTGGCCAGAGAGGTCATGGAAAGAACCCGTATCTTCAAGCTGCTGAAGGGATACGGCGACACGCCCGCCGCCGATCTCGACGCCGTTGCGCTGGTTCTGGTCAAGGTGTCTCAATTGATCTGCGACATCGCGGAGATCCGCGAACTGGTCATCAACCCGATTCTGGCGGACCCCGACGGGGTGACGGTTATGGACGCCGCTTTCCGGATCTCGCCCTCGGAAAGCCCGCCGGAAGCGCGTCTGGCCATCCGTCCATATCCGAGGGAACTGGAGGCGGCGGTCCGGACGAAGGACGGCCGGGGCCTCCTGGTCCGTCCCATCCGACCGGAGGATGAACCTGCGTTCTGCGACCTGTTTGACAGCATGTCCCGGGAAGAGGTCCGCCTCCGGTTTTTTCGGTACATGAAAACGATCTCCCACACCCTGGCGGCCCGTCTCACCCAGATCGATTACAACCGTCAAATGGCCCTGGTACTGACGGACATGCCGGAACCCGGGGCAACGGCGTCGATTTACGGCGCGGTGCACGTCAACATGGATCCCGACAACGTATCCGCGGAGTTCGCCGTCATGGTCAGAAGCGACATGACCGGCATGGGGTTGGGCTCTCTCCTGATGCGGCAGGTCATGCAGTACTGTCGGCGTCGCGGGGTTTCCGAAATCTTCGGCGACGTTCTGGCGGACAATACCGCGATGCTGGCACTGGCCCGATCCCTGGGATTCCAGGTGGAACGCCGGCCGGAGGATCCGGCGGCGGTGGTCGTCCGCCTGCGCCTGGACGACGCATAGGCCCGTGTGGGAGGCAGGGCGGTGATGGACGCTTTACACGCTGTAAAAGGGGCCGACGTTTTGCGGAGCCTCGTCTTCCGGTCCGGCGCCGGGCGCTTTACCGGAAACGACGGGACGACACGGTGCCGGGAAGGACCCTGACGGTTCGGCACGGGCGTTGCTTCATACACATCGAGGCGTTGCTGTCGCCTTTGGGGGGAACATGACGAAAGACCACACCGACACAAAAAGCCCGGGATTCTCCTGGGATGCGGTACAATCCGCCCTGGCCGGGCTGCCGAACGGCGCCGGCCTCAACATCGCCCATGAAGCCGTGGACCGGCATGCCGCAGGTCCCCTTCGGGATCGCACGGCCTTTCGCTGGATCGGCGAGGACGGTGATCCGCAGGACCTCTCCTATGGGAAGCTTTCGGCCCTGACCAACCGGTTTGCCAACGTACTCGAGGCCCTCGGCGTTGAAAAAGGGGACGGGGTCTTTGCCTGCGCCGATCGCATTCCGGAGCTCTACATCGCGGCCCTGGGCGCTTTCAAGCACGGCGCCGTTTTCTGCCCGCTCTTTTCCGCATTCGGTCCGGAGCCGATCCGTCAACGCCTCGAGCGCGGCAAGGCCCGGGTGCTGCTCACCACCGGCCGCCTGTTCCGGCAGAAGATATCGGCGCTGACAGAGCAGCTTCCCGACCTGAGGCACGTCATCCTCACCGACGCCGTCACGGCGGACACCCTCGCCTATCCGGATCTCATGGCGGCCGCCGCCGACACCTACGCCATCCCGCCGACGGATCCGGAGGACAGTGCCCTGCTGCATTTCACCAGCGGAACCACGGGGATGCCCAAGGGTGCGATTCACGTTCACGGCGCGATCCTGGTCCACCACATCACCGGAAGGCATGTGCTGGACCTGAGGGACCCGGATGTTTTCTGGTGCACCGCCGATCCCGGCTGGGTGACCGGCACCATCTACGGCATCATCACCCCCCTTCTCATGGGCGTCACCAGCATCATCGACGAAGGGGCGTTTGACGCGGTGCGCTGGTTCGAGATCCTGGCCTCACAGGGGGTGACGGTCTGGTACACGTCGCCCACCGCCATCCGGCGTCTGATGCGCGTCCCCCCGGAGGAGATCCGCCGGTACGACCTCGGGCGTCTGCGGCATATCCTGAGCGTCGGCGAGCCCCTGCCCCCGGATGCGATCCTGTGGGGTCGGGCGGTTCTCGGCCGCGACATTCACGACACCTGGTGGCAGACGGAGACCGGCGGCATCATGATCGCCAACACCCCGGCCGTGACCATCCGGCCGGGATCCATGGGAAAGCCCATTCCCGGCGTGACGGCCGCCGTCCTCGAACGGCGGGAAGACAATACCGTCGCCGTCATCGAGGCGCCCGAAACCGTCGGGGAGCTGGGGCTTGCCGTGGGATGGCCGTCCATGTTCCGGGGATACCTCAACGAGCCCGAACGCTATGCGCGATGTTTTTCAGACGGCTGGTACCTGAGCGGAGACCTGGCCTGTCGGGATGCCGACGGCTATTTCTGGTTTGTGGGGAGACGGGACGACATCATCAAGACCTCCGGCCAGATGGTCGGGCCCTTCGAGGTGGAGCGCCTGCTCCTGTCCCATCCCTTTGTGGCCGATGCGGGCGTGATCGGCAAGCCCGACCCCATGATAGGGGAGGTGGTCAAGGCCTTCGTCGTGTTGAAGCCCCACATCCGGGCGGACGACGACACCCGTCGCGAACTCATGGCGTTTTCGCGGAAAAATCTGGGGGCGGCCATCGCGCCGGGGGAGATCGAATTTGCGGACAGCATCCCCAAAAACCGCGCCGGCAAGGTCATGCGGCGGCTGCTCAAGGCGCGGGAGCTGGGGGAAGACCTGGGCGATCTATCGACATTGGAGGACTGAGCCGGAAAACATACGGCCGACGGGTGACGGTCCCGGGTGTGCCGGGACCTGATCCGTCGCCTTTTTCCGGTCTTCGGCCTCCCACCAAAAGGAGCGGACCATGACGATTCGGAATCTCGACAAGATGTTCAAACCCAAGTCCATTGCGCTCATCGGCGCCAGCGATACGCCCGGCACATTGGGAAACGTCGTTACGCGAAACCTGCTCGGCGCGGGATTCGAAGGGGATATTTTCCCGGTGAACCCGAAATATGCCACCGTATCCGGGGTTGCCGCCTATCCGGACGTCGCGAGGATTCCTTTTGTTCCGGACCTTGGCGTTATCGTGACCCCGCCGGATACGATCCCCGGCATCATCCGTCGCCTGGGGGAAAAGGGCACTCGGGCCGCCGTCGTCATCAGCGCGGGATTCATCGACGTACAGAACCGGAACGGACGAGCGCTGCAGCAGGCCATGCTCGATGCGGCCAAACCCTACACGCTTCGCATCATCGGCCCCAACTGCCTGGGGGTCATGGCGCCGGGCGGCTTTCTCAACGCCGGCTTTGCGCACATCCACGCCCTGCCCGGACGACTCGCTTTCGTGGCGCAATCCGGCGCAGTGATCGCATCGGTGCTCGACTGGGCTACCCATCGCCGGATCGGCTTCTCCCAACTCGTATCCCTGGGCGACATGGCGGACGTCGATTTCGGCGACATGCTCGACTATCTCGCCAATGACAGCCACACCCGCGCCGTCCTGCTCTACGTCGAGGCCGTCACCCATGCCCGGAAGTTCATGTCGGCGGCACGGGCGGCGTCGCGGATGAAGCCGGTCATCGTGGTCAAGGCCGGACGGCATGTCGAAGGGGCACGGGCGGCCGCATCCCATACCGGCGCCATGGCCGGATCCGACAGGGTTTACGACGCAGCATTCCGCCGGGCGGGCATGCTGCGGGTCAGCGACATGCAGGCCCTCTTCGATGCCGTCGGCACCCTTTCCGTCACCCAGTCGGTGTCCGGGGACCGGCTGGCCATTCTCACCAACGGCGGCGGGGTGGGGGTCATGGCTACCGACACCCTGATCAACAAGAAGGGGCGTCTGGCCGCCCTGAGCCCGGAGACCCTGGATCGCCTCGAGGATGTCCTTCCGTCCACCTGGTCCCACGGCAATCCCGTGGATATCGTGGGCGACGCCGCCGGCGATCGGTATGCCGCCGCCCTGGAGAACCTGTTGGGGGATCCGGAAACCGACGCCGTCCTGGTGATCAACGTGCCCACGGCGGTGGCGTCGAGTTCGGAGGCGGCCCAGGCCGTCATCGATGTTTACAAGGAAAAAAGTCGAGCCCAGTCCCGGCCCAAAACCCTTCTCACCAGCTGGATCGGCGAAGGCGCCGCCGCGGGATCGCGTCAGCTCTTCACCGACAACGGGATTCCCACCTATCAAACTCCGGATGATGCCGTCCGGGCGTTCATGCAGATGGTCCGTTACCGGCACAGCCAGGAGATGCTGATGGAGACGCCGCCCAATGTTCCGGAACAGTTCAGGCCCGATCCCGGGGCGGTGAGGGCGGTTGTCGGGAAGGCCCTCTCGGAAGGGCGCGAGTGGCTCTCGGAAGCCGAGGCCAAAACGGTGCTGGGCGCCTACGGAATTCCCGTCGCCGAAACCCTGACGGCCGAAACCCCAGAAGCGGCCGAGCGTGTCGCCGCGGACATGGGGCTTCCCGTGGTCCTGAAGATTCTCTCCCGGGACATCACTCACAAATCCGATGTGGGCGGCGTCGCCCTGGATCTCGAGTCCCGGGCGCGGGTGCGCGAAGCGGCGGCGGCCATGCTGGGCCGGGTCCGGGAGGCCTTTCCCAAGGCGGTCATCGAGGGCTTCACCGTCCAGCCCTACATTAAGAAGCCCCACGCCCACGAGCTCATCGTCGGCATGACCGAGGACGAGCAGTTCGGACCCGTGCTCCTTTTCGGCCACGGCGGCACGGCCGTGGAGGTCATCGACGATCAGGCGCTGGCCCTGCCGCCGATGAATATGCATCTGGCTCACGAGGTCATGTCCCAGACCCGTATTTACCGGCTGCTCGAGGGCTATCGGGGAACCCCGCCGGCTGACCTCGAGGCCGTGGCCCTGACCCTGGTGGAAGTCTCCCAGTTGATCTGCGACATTCCCGAGATCAGGGAACTCGACATCAACCCGCTTCTGGCGGACCATGACGGCGTTATCGCACTGGACGCCCGGATGCGCGTGGCGCCTGTGGAAGATGCCGCGACGGATCGGCTGGCGATTCGACCCTATCCCAAGGAACTGGAGGAGATTATCCGGCTGCCCGACGGCCTGGAATTGATGCTGCGCCCCATCCGGCCGGAAGACGAACCGGGCTTTCAGGATCTCTTCACCCAGCTCTCCATGGAGGAGATCCGCCTTCGCTTCCTGCACTATATGAAGATACTTTCCCACTCCCTGGCGGCGCGACTGACCCAGATCGATTACGATCGTCAGATGGCCCTGGTGCTGACGGATCCGCCGGACCATGAAGGCAGGAGGGAGCTTTACGGCGCGGTGCGCATCAGCGCCGACCCGGACAACGAGCGGGCTGAGTTCGCGATTCTGCTGAGGGGCGACATGACGGGCATGGGCCTCGGCCCCCTGCTCATGCGGCGGATCATCGACTATGCCGGAAAGCGCGGGATCGGTGAGCTGTACGGGGACGTCCTCGCCGACAACAAATCCATGCTGACCCTCGCCCGGGCCTTCGGGTTCAGGGCCAGGCCCGATCGGGAGGATCCCGGGATCATGATCGTGACCCTCCCGCTTTCAAAGGACTGAGGCCGGATCCCTGAACGCGCTCTCCGACAGCGGCGGGAAGGGCGCCCGGTCAGGGAATGAGCACCGAGGATCCCACGGTTTTCCGGTCCTCCAGATCCCGATGGGCCCTGGCTGCCTCGGCCAGGGGATAGGTGTTCCGAACCGCGATGGTGACCGCGCCCCGGCTTACCACATCGAAGAGGTCCCCGGCGTGGGCCGTCAGGTCCTCCCGCCGGGCGGTGTAGGTCATCAGGCTGGGCCGCGTCAGGAAGAGCGACCCCTTTGCCGCCAGGACGGCGGTGTCCAAGGGCGGAACCGGTCCTGAAGACTGGCCGAAGCTGACCATCGTTCCCATGGGTCGGAGGCAGTCCAGGGACTTCATGAAGGTGGCCTGACCGACGGAGTCGTAGACGACGTCGACCCCGCGGCCCTCCGTGACGGCCTTCACGCGTTCGGGAAAGTCCTCGGTCTTGTAAAGGATGGGATGGTGGCACCCGTTGGCCCTCGCCAGTTCGGCTTTCTCCTCGGATCCCACCGTTCCGATGACCGTGGCGCCGAGATGCCGGGCCCATTGGCAGACGATGAGCCCCACGCCGCCGGCCGCGGCATGGATGAGGATGGTGTCTCCGGCCTTGACGGGATAGCACCCCCGCAGCAGATAACGGGCGGTCATGCCCTGCAGCATCATGGCCGCCGCCTGGGTGGATGAAATCGTGTCGGGGAGGCGAATGAGCCGGTGGGCCGGGATACGGCGTTTTTCCGCGTAGGCCCCCGGCGGCAGTCCCGCGTAGGCGACCCGGTCTCCCACCGCCGCCTCGGTGACGCCGTCGCCGACGGCTTCGACGATCCCGGCCCCCTCCATCCCGATGACGCCCGGGAGGCTTGGGAGCGGATAGAGGCCGCTGCGATGGTAGACATCGATGAAGTTGAGCCCCACGGCCTCGTGCCGCAGCAGGGCTTCCCCGGGGCCGGGCGCGCCCGGATCGAATTCCTCCCAGCGCATGACCTCGGGTCCGCCGGTTTCGTGAATGACGATGGCTTTGGTCATCTCATACCTCCTTTTGACGGTATTTGGGCCCAAGATAGGAGAGGCATCCGGAAAGGGAGGCCAGGAGGGGACATTCCGTCTCGGGGATTCGGATCCCGAGCCGTTCCTGAAGCTTGATCGAGAAGTTCAGAAAGTCCACCGAACTGAACTCGAACTGGTCCCGGAACCGGGTATCCGGATCGAGTTCGGAAAGGTCCGCTTCCGGCGCAATGTCCCGGATGATCTCCAGGATGATGTTTTTGAGTTCGTCTGATGTCATAATATACTCCTTTTGAGGACAATTGAAAACAGCCGGGGACGCAAGGCCGGCGGACAGCGTCTACGGCCGTGGGCACGGCCTTCAGTCTCCCTTCATCAGTACATCCAGCTCAGCGCCGTCGACGATCTCCTGTTGAATGAGGACGGACGCCAGATGTTCGATCCTGTCCCAGTGCTTTTCCACGAGCATCCCGGCCTTGGCCGAGGCATCGCCGATCCAGTGCTGGATACGCTTCTCCAGTATCCCCTGAAACATGGTTTTTTCCACATGGTGCTGGAGGGTATCCACATGGACAAACCCGATCTCTTCGTCCATGCCCATCCCCGCGACGGCCGAATAGGCAAGTTGCGTGGCCTGCTCGAGGTCGATTCCCGATCCGCTGTCCATGCCGCTCGGGCCGAATTTCCGGATCTGGGCGATCCTTCCCGAGAGCATCACACAGATATTGTTGAAGATCTCCTCTTTGGTGAAATTGTCGTCGAAATCCTCGCCGGTGTAGGCGACAAACCCCAGGGTGTTGGATCGGGGCGTGATGGTGACCTGCTCGATCTTGACGTGGGGCAGGAGGGTCTGGGAAATCACCGCATGGGCCGCCTCGTGGATGGCGGTTTTCCTGAGGTCTTCCTCGATGTTCCGAATGTGTTTCCGGTCGAGCTTGCTCCCGTACTTGATGGTGTTGATCTGATCGATGAGGATCTCTTCGGTGATGCAGTCCAGATCGTTGCGGATGGCGTAAAAGGCCGCCTCCTGACCGATGCGTTCGAGCTCGTATCCGCTCATCCCCGAGATATAACGGATGACCTTGTCGACGTCGATGTTGCCGTCGTTGGGTTTTTCGAGGATTTTCTCGATGAAGAACCGCCGGGCCTCACGATCGAGCTCCGGAACCTCGACGGAAATGTCGATCCGGCCGGGGGAGACCAGATCGGGGTTGACGTCCTCCCGGTTCTGGGCCGTGACGATGGTGAAGACGAACTCGGCGGGATCCGAGGAGACGGCTTCCAGCTCCATCAGGATCTGTTCCACCGATATGGGGGTGAGCGTCCCCTCCACGACGCCCTTGATGTCGATTTCGTCCAGAAAGACGATGCTGGGGGCGAACACCCGGGCCTTCTGGTAGACCTGCCGGATAAAATTGGGATCGAAAAGGTCGCTTCCCGAGACATAGACCAGGGGCAGGTTGGCCTCCCTGGCGAATGCCTTGCCCAGGAGGGTCTTGCCGACGCCCGCGGGACCGTGAATGAGCATGCCCTTGGGCATCCCGATCCCGAACGCCTTGACCTTGTCCGTCTTTTTCAGGATCGAGATGATCTCCCTCAGATGCTTCTTGACGGGTCCGTGGCCGGCGACGTCGTCGAACCCCGTGGCGGAGAATTTGATTTCGGGAAGATCGTCCTGGAAAAGCGGCTTCGCGGGCGGCAGCTGTTTCCGGGCGACCCGGGCCAGGGTAAAGGTCACGGCGTCGTCGCCGGTCTCGACATCCCAGCCGAGCTCGATGGTCTCGTTCCTGATGAAGAGCTGCTGGGAATGGGTGATGCTCAACCGGTAGTGGCGCTTCAGAAAGGTGCCGGCCGCTTTCGAGATCCTGAAAACGGCCTTCCCCGGTATGGGATGTCCCTCCCGGACGTATTGGGTGATCTGCCCGAGAAGCAGATCCGGCAGCCGTTTCTGAATGCGGCGCGTGTTGATGTAGGGTGCGAAGGAGAGCACCAGCAGCTTGACCATCGGGACAAAACCCTCGAACACCAGCTCGATGCCCGTGGTTCTGGAAAAATGACGGGACAGGGTCTTCAGTGTGGTTTTGCCGATTTTCACCACGGCGTCCAGGGAGAGCCGCCGGAAAATCACCAGGTATGCCTGGGACATCACCGAAAGCAGCTTGGTGGAGATGACGGGCTGAACCGTCTCGAGCCCCATCTTTTTTTCCTTGGAGACGGCATCCATGATCAGGGCCTGGGCCTGGAGGCGGTTCTCCCGGACCGCCGTCATGAAGGCGCGACTCTGGTACATGGCGCTGCCGAGGGTGGAGGTGAAAATCACCAGCACCTCGCTGCAGTCGAGGCCGGTTTCCTGGGGATCGCCGGTGAGGATCTCAAGAAGGGCGTTCTGGAGCCGCGTGTCCGCCTTTTCGATCTCATTGAACAGGAGGATCGACCGGGGCCGGCTCCTCAGAAAGACCATCAACTCGCCGTCCTGACCGCCGTCGTAGCCCACCTGCCCCAGAAGCCGGGTCTCGTCCTCGGGGGTGGTGTACTGTCCCATGTCGAACTGCCGAAAGGCGGTGTAGTCATCCATGAGGGCGGCCAGGGATCGGGCCAGATAGGCCTTGCCCACGTAAGGCGGTCCGATGAAGGTGAAGATGGCCCTGGGTGGAGACTGGACGGGTTTGCAGGCCATGTGGATGAAGGCGTCGATAACCTCGTCGATGGCCTCGTCCTGGTCGTAGACGAGCTTTTTCAACTTCCGCCCCAGCTTTTCATATTTCTGAAACACGTTTTGCCGAGCCTCGGTCGGCTTCATATGGGCTCCTTTTGAAGGCGGTCGGAGGGGACGCCGCGGTGTTTCACCCTCGCCGGCCGGGTTTGAGGGAAGGATCCGTTACGATGATGAAGGTGTCGCCGCCGGCCGCGGCAGGGTCGAAGGCCGGAAACGAGGACAGGGAAAGCACCGTCACCGTCACGATCGAGACATCCTTACGGTACTCCCGGAGGTGTTCCGGAATGCCCAGCCCGGATTGGCTGTGGAATTTGCCGTTGACGTGGAGCGCCAGGGCGCCGGGGTGACGCGCTAAAGCCTCCGAGAGGTGAAAGGCCATGCCGGCATCCCACAGGGATTGGGCCGCCAGGAGGCGCTCGAAGCGCTCTTCGATTTCCGCTGATGCCGCGGCCTCGGAAGGGGCGTCCATGGGCGGCGCCGGGATTGCGGGTCCATGGGGAACGTTTCCCACCTGGGTTTCTTCCCAGAAATTCCTGAATTTTTCGCGATAGGCCGCCGAGGCTTCGCCGTAGGGCAGCGGCGGGAGCCAGGCCCTGGACGCCGGAAAGAGGGGATCGAGAGCCGAACGGCCCAATCGGGCGACGCGGTTGACGTACCGGCTCGGCGCGTTGGCCGCGACGACGGGGATGCCGTTGCTTCTGGCGAATTCGATCAGGGGGCGGTAATCGGTCGGATATCCCGGCCACGGTCTCGCGGCCTTCAAAAAGTGACGTTCGGTGATCAGGTCCGCGAGATATTCATCCACGACCGTTTGAACGTCCGCCTCGAACATTTCCAGGGAAAGAAGAACGGGTCTTTCCCGCCCGGAAGGGCCGCCGGATCGGCAGGCCTCGAAGAGCCGCTCGAGAAGGTTCGATTCCAGAAAATGGGCCGCCGGATCGTCGTGTTCCTCTCCGATGAAAACGACGTCCGCCGCGGCGGCCGCCGAAACGATATCCTCGAGGGTCGCGGGGGCGCCGACGCCGTCGTAGACCCGGAAATGTCCGGGGGTGACGGCGGGGGCTTCGGGCGCGCGCATTCTCCCGTGGGGGGAGCGGATGCCGCATCCGGCGGCGAGCAGCAGCACGCCGATGCAGATCAGAGGTCCTATGGTTTTGGTGATCACGTCTGGCTCGCTTTCTTTGGGTTCGGATGCATTGTCATTCAACTTCCGGTGTTCGAGGCCGGTGCCGGCAGGGGAGGGCCTACGCGGTCTGGAGTCGCCGACACGGCACTGAATGTCAAACCGACGACTGAATCCTACCATACCCTCTCGATCAGAGGATGGGAAGTGCAAAACTGAAAATGGCACCGGATCCGATCCGGCTCTGAACGCCGATCCTTCCGTTGTGCGCCTCGACGATTTTTTTGGCGATGGCGAGTCCCAATCCCGTACTGGCCTCTCCGTCGGTGGGCGGGCTCCCGAGCCGCTGGAACTCCCCGAAGAGCCGTTTCTGGTCCTCGCTGGAGATGCCGGGGCCCTGGTCCCTGACAAAGACCCAGGCCTTCCCGTCTTTTCGCTTCAGGAACACCTGCACGAGACTGCCTTTGGGGGAATACTTGACGGCATTGCTGATGAGGTTGTCGATGACCTGGCTGATGCGGTTGGGGTCGAAGGAGAAGGGCGGAATCTCCTCGATTTCGGTCTGGATGGTAATCTGCTTCTTGGCCGCCAGGTGCTCGGCAAACTGAATCCTCTGCGTCAACAGGGTGTTGAGGGAGGTCGCCGCCGTGGAGAGTTTGAGATGGCCGCTCTCGATGATCGACACGTCCAGAAGATCATTGACCAGAGAGAGCATGTGCCGGGCGGACTGATCGATTCTCATGAGCAGATCGTCGCCCTTCTCGGGAGACTCCCGGAGAAGTCCGGAGCGCAGCACCTGGGCGATGTTGATGATGACCGCAAGGGGGTTTCTGAGATCGTGGGCCGCGATCCTCAGGAATTTGTTCTTGATCTCGTTGGATTCCCTCAGCTTGTCCTGCGCCTCGACGAAACGCTTTCCGACGGCGACGCGGCTGCGGAGTTCGTTGACGTAAAAGGGTTTGGTCAGGTAATCGTGGGCCCCGCTGTCCAGGGCGTGGACGATGCTCTGTTTTTCCGTTTTGCTGGTCAGGAGGATCAGGTAGATGAATCGCTCGTCGGCATGATACTGCATGCGTCGGCAGATCTCGACGCCGTCCGGCTCCGGCATGACCCAGTCGAGTATGGCCAGCCGGGGCGGATCCTCCGAGGTCAGCGCCGACCAGGCCTGGACCCCGTTCACCGCCTCGATGATGTCATACCCCCACTTGGCCGCGATATGCTTGAGGTAGGCGCGAATGGTCGGGTCGTCATCAGCGATGAGCAGCTTCATCGATACTCCTTCACCTGAGGCGGAACGCGGATCAGGGCGGGGTTAGTAAAGGATCAGGCTGAAGACTGAAGGCTGAAGGGGTGCGTGTGTGACGGCCGCGACACTTTGCGGCGTGATCTGCAATTCATAATTATGAATTTTGAATTATGAATTTTGAATTAACAGTTACTGACCCCATAACCACTTAATCACATAACCCACTATCCCCGAACCAACAAACAATCCGTTTAAACCCTTTCAGCCTTCGGTCTTCAGCCTTTAGCCTTCAGCCTTCAGCCTTTAGCCTTCTGTACTTTAGCCTTCAGCCTCCAAATATAATTTTTATTATACACCGAATCAACGGATTGATCAAGAACGGTGTTTTTCCGGGAAAACGCTAACAATGGTAAAACGGCAAGACAAGGGAAAAATTGACAATTTTGGCGGGCTCTGATAAACCCTCCGTCATTCGATAGGCTGATGGGCATCCGGTTTCTTATCTTTCAATGCTTAGCCCCTGTTTCGCCAGTGTTCAATTCTTTTACCGACATCATCAGGAATGTGGCTTTCATCTTTGTCCACGCCGGCAGGCCGCCCGTCGACGGGCGGCGCATCTATGCCGTTGCCGCGGCCGTCCTGGAACCGGGGGGCGGGCGGAAAACCTTCACGTCCCTGATCGATTACCCCCGCATGACGGCCCGTGAGCGCTACGCCTCCGGTGTTTCCCGGGAAATGACGGCGGCGGCGCCTTCCGCCGGGGCGGTCTCCCGGCAGCTTCAGGCATTCCTCGACGGAACCCCTTTCTTCATGGCCCTGGATGACTACGGCGTCATCGATGAACTCTCGGCCCTCTCAGGGACGGCGCGTTTCGTCGACGTCGGCTTTGCGGCCGAGTTCTTCGTACCCGAGCTGCGGTCCCACACCCTCAAGAGCCTGTGGGAGTACCTGACGGGAAGGGAGCGGGACACGGTCGGCTTCAGCCCGGAGGAGGGCCTCGACCTCTGCATCGATCTGGCGCGGCACATATCCGGGTCCTGCCTTGCCGACGATCATACGCCTTACGCGCCGGTGCTTCGCCGGTTCATGGCCAGAAGCGGCACCCTTTTCGGGAGCGCCTGGATAGGGCTTCATCGCCGTTTTAAGGATTATTTCGGCGAAGGCGTCAACCCCTCGAAAGAGTTCGACACCGCCGACTGGCGACGGTTTCTGGAACGCGTCGAAAAAGCGGCGGAAAAGCCCAAGGCCCGACGGCCCCTTGGCAGGATCTCACGGGAAAATCTCGAGAACCTGTACCGCGATCTTTCGGCGTCGGCGCCGGGGTTCACATACCGTCGGGAACAGGTCCAATTTGCCGGCCATGTGGCCGATGCCCTCAACGACGCCGCCGTGTTGACCATCGAAGCCGGAACCGGGACCGGAAAAACCCTCGGGTATCTCCTGCCGGCCATGGAATATCTCAGGCTGAACCCGGGTGAGCGGATCGTGGTCTCCACCTACACCAAGAGCCTCCAAGAGCAGTTGTTCCACAACGAGATCGCCTTCATCCGTCAGACTTTGCCGGTCTATCCCGACATCCGTATCGTCCTGCTCAAGGGGAAAACCAGTTACGTCTGCGTCGAAAAACTCGACAACCTGTACGACGACGCCCTCACCGGCGAAGACCTTCTCTCCTGGCTCTATTGCCTTGTCACC
Source organism: Desulfococcus multivorans (assembly GCF_001854245.1). Classification (GTDB taxonomy): domain Bacteria; phylum Desulfobacterota; class Desulfobacteria; order Desulfobacterales; family Desulfococcaceae; genus Desulfococcus; species Desulfococcus multivorans. The sequence continues at coordinate 2,170,439 of NZ_CP015381.1, forward strand.
GCGTTTCGCTTCAGGCAGGCCGAGATCGGCACGGTGGGGGTGCGGATTCGACGCTATCTCGACGCCGGAGGACGGTTCGGCCGGATGTTGAGGGACGTCTCCGCCGGCAGCGGATGCCCGCCGTCCCACACTCGATGTCCGGCCCAGGTCGTCACGGCCCAGGCCGGGGCCGCCGACCTCGTCATCACCAACCACCACAAGCTGGCGCTCCTGGATCGGGATCCGCTTCTCGGGGGATGCTTCGACAATTATATCATCGACGAGGCCAACCATTTCGAGCCGGCTGTCCGGAATGCCTTTGCCCTGGCGATCCATTCCCGGGATATCAAGGCGGCGGCCGACGGCCTGGCCCATCGCCTTCGATCGCTTCCGGACGGGATGCCGGAGACGAACACCGCCGCCGCGGGGATCACGGCCGACCTTCAATCCCTCCGGGAGGCCCTTGCGGATTTCAGGGACGGCCTGCTTTCCATCGATTCCGCCGCTGCCCGGGGCGCTGTTCACACCCTCCACCACGATCATCCGGTCTTTGCGGACGACGGGCTGAGGTGCCGCGTGGAGACCCTTCACGCCGCCGTGGAAACCGTTGTCCGCGGTTTTGCCTGGGTGAAGGACGACACGCTTTTCGACGCGGCGAACCTGGACCGAAAGACCCGGCGACACATGGCGATCCATCTCGAGCTGCTGGAAGAGTGTGCGGGAACCCTGAAGGGAATTCGGGAGGCCGTCGTCTCGGAAAATACGGTCACGGTCTATCGGATCTTCCGGAAGCACTGGTTCGTTGCGGCCCACCCGGTGGCGGTGGGGGACCTGATCCGCCGTCAGATTTACGGCAGGAAGCGATGCATCGTCTACACGGCGGCCACTCTCTGCCATCGGGATCGCTTCGAGAGCTTCAGGGATATCACCGGCATGGCCCCGTCGCCGACCATCGAGGAAGCCGCCGCCCCCAGGGCGTTCCGCTTTGAACGGATTCCCTCCCCATTTCCCGGGGATGCCGCGGAGATCATCGTCCCGCCCGGCGCGGCCAGTGGAAAATACGACAACAAGGCCGCCTGGGTGGCGGCGGTCTCGAACGCCCTGCCGGAGCTTATCCGGGCCAACCAGGGCCGGACCCTGGTTCTTTTTTCGAGCTACCGGGATCTCGAGCAGATCCTCGACAACATCGGCGGGGCGTTGGAGGCGCTACCGTACCCGCTGCTGGTCCAGCGGCCCGGCGAGCCCACCGCGGACCTCTGCGACGAATTCCGGGCCGTCAGGGAGAGCGTGCTTCTGGGGGTCGACACCTTCTGGTACGGGGTCGACTTCAAAGGCGACACCCTCACCCAGGTGATCATCACCCGCATTCCCTATCCCCCGCCCAACGACCCCATCCAGACGGCCCGAAAGCATCTCCTGCCCGCCAGGGACTTCTGGGAGAGATATCGCTACGACACGAACATCAAAATGAAGCAGGGCATCGGGCGCCTGATCCGCTGCGAGACCGACCGGGGGAAAATCGTCGTCCTCGATTCGCGGTATCGGCCCCGGCGGCTGCGCCCGCCGTCAATCCCTCGCCTTGTTGACGCACCGGAAGGCCGCGAAGAAAAAGATCACCCCCAGGCCGAGGAGAATGCCGTAGCCGACCGGTGACGGCGTATGGCCGAAGGCGGAGGCCCGGATGGATCTGGCGGCGTGGGTAAGGGGCAGGAAGGCCAGGAGCTTCTGCGCCCACATCGGCAGACGCTCCACCGGGAAGAAGGTGCCCCCCAGAAAAGCCATGGGAATGATGACGAAGCTGTTGATCATGGCCTGATCCGCATGGGACTTGACCAGCATCGCCAAGGCGACGGCCAGGGAGGCGAAGACGAAGCTGTTCAGGAGGACGGCGGCCCAGAACAGGGGGGTGTAGGAGAGGAAAACCCCGAAGAACGCCCCCAGAACGAGGATGACGCATACGGCCATGAGGGCCCGGGTCATCCCCGCCAGCACCTCTCCGGTCACGTAGGCCATGTTGCTGATGGGAGCGGCCTGGAATTCCTCGAAAATATGCCAGTAGAACCGGGCGATATTGATCTCGCTGGCGATGCCGAAGGCCTGGGTCATGCTGCTCATGGCCACCAGGCCGGGGATCAGAAATTCGGTGTAGGCCCGGCCTTCCACGTGGATGTGCCCCCCCATGGCATACCCGAAGGCGATCAGGTAGAGCAGGGGCGACACCGACATGGAGGCGAGCATTCGCCACAGGCGCCGCTTCAGGATCAGAAGCTCCCGGTAGTAGACCGCATGCCATCCCCGGATCATTTGACTTTTTTCCCCGTCAACGCCAGAAAGGCATCCTCCAGGTTGACCCGCCGCAGACTGAAGCTGTCTTCCTGATGGGCGACATGGTTTTTGGCCGCCTCCCGGGTGTTGAAATAACGCGTTTCCATCTCTCCCTCCCGCACGCGGTCGACGGCCCAGACCCCGATCCGCGAGATGAGCCGCGGGGGCGTGTCGATGGCTACAATGGCGCCCTCGTCCAGAAACGCCACGCGATCCGCCAGGAACTCGGCCTCCTCGATATAATGGGTCGTGAGGAAGATCGTGGTGCCCCCCTGTTGAATTTTTTTGATCAGCGCCCAGATCCGCCGGCGAATGCCCGCGTCGAGGCCCACCGTGGGCTCGTCGAGAAACAAAATCCGCGGCGAGTGCACCAGGGCCCGGGCGATCATGATCCGGCGCTTCATTCCGCCGGAGAGCTGTTTGGCCGGGGTCCGTTTCCGATCCAGGAGATCGATGTACCCCAGGAGTTCGTCGATTTTACGCCGCCGCTCCTCGCGGGGCATGTGAAACAGCCGGCCGTGAACGTCGAGGTTCTCGAATACCGTGAGTTCCTGGTCCAGGTTGGCCGACTGGGGAACGAGCCCGAACTGTCTCTTAGCGGCGAGGGTCTCTTTTTCGATGTGGAACCCGTTCAGGAAGGCCGCCCCTCCTGTGAGCCGGGTGAGTCCCGTCAGAATCCGGATGGTGGTGGTTTTTCCCGCGCCGTTGGGCCCCAGATAGGCGAAGAGTTCGCCCTCGGGAACATGGAGGGTGACCCCCTTCAGCGCCTGAACGTTTTTGTAGTCTTTTCTCAGGCTTTCGATTCGGATCATTGAAACCTCTCTAGGGGTTTTCCGGACTCAGGTTCGGGAACCGGTCCGGCGCACCGGCGCCGTTCGTTCGGCCGGCCCGGCAAGGGTGTCTCCCCGGGCCCTGCATGAAGGTGAGGGACTATATGCGATGCCGGACCCCTTGTCAATGTGGTGCCGCTTCAGGCAGGGAAGGGGTTTTGAAAATAACGGAGGCGGATCGTTACAGAGGATCTGCAAAAATTATCATCTATTACATATGGTATGGTTCTGAACAATGCATTTTTCACCAAAAGGACGTAGAAAAACGGGTAATTTTTCACAGATTTTTCTTATGATTCATCTAATACCCCATAACTGATTAGAATTCATGAGGATTAAATTTCTTGATTTATCGGCCTTAACAGGATAAAAATCTATACTTTTTTTAAAAGGCTTTATTCAACTATTTATTTTTGAGACGCTCTTCGGGAAGCCGCGTCGGCAGGGTATGGCTGCCGAGCACCAAAAGTTGAAGAATTATTGAAATTCTCGATTCGACTTTCATAACGGCGGCGGAAAGCCGGAGAAGACCGAATGGGCGTCTTCAACCTTCCGAACACCGAAAGTCGATTGAAATTTTTTTTTAATTTGAGAGGACCCAGATTTTTGCGGGGCGCCGGAAACAGAGCATCCTGAAACCGTTTTCCCGCCCCGGATGTACGACGGAAAATCGGCAACTCACTACCGTCACGGGGTTTTGCCGGGATGACTCCCGCTTCGAATGCCGCCGCCCATATTCGGACGGCCGCATTGTTTTCGGGAGGCAACCACGCTGCACGGCAAAGCAACCGATGGCAAGGAGGAACCTTATGACATCATCATCTGAACCTTCAGCGTCCGATACAGGAGGTATTTCACATTCACCCCCGAAAAAATTATGGCTGCTGATCTTCTGCATCGCAACGGCATGTTTCTTCACTGAAATTCCCAGTGCAAAAGGCCGTCCCTTCTCCGCCGCCGATCCCACCGTGAACCATCGCGATGCCGGCACGAACACGGCATCCATCACCATCGCCAGGAAGACGGAAAACGCCTACGACAAGATCATCCTGGAGGCGGCCCATCGCCACGATGTCCACCCGGCGTTGATCAAGGCGATCATCAAGGCGGAATCCAGTTACAACCCCAGGGCCGTTTCCAGGAGAGGCGCCCGCGGGCTGATGCAGCTGATGCCGGGAACCGCCCGGGCCATGGGGGTGAAAAACAGCTTCAATCCCAAGCACAACATCCACGGCGGAACCAAGTATTTCAGACATCTCCTCGATCAATTCAAGGGCAATATCCGGCTGGCCCTTGCCGCATACAACGCCGGCATCGAACGGGTCAGGCATTACGGACGGGTTCCGCCCTACAAGGAAACCCGCAGCTACATCAACAAGGTCATGTCCTATTACCGTGAATACCGTTCGGAGATGCGGATGATGGCCAGGAGTTGATGCCGCTCTGAAAATCCCCATGGTGTCGTTACGGTGAAACGTGTCCGTTGGTACGCCTATCCCGTCGCAGCGGTCGTCGTCGGGGTGCTGATCATCTGGGGGGTCGCCGGGTACGCGGCGGAGGCCCTGGGCCCCCTGCGGTGGATCCTCTGGCTTGGCGGGGTATCGGCCCTGGCAGGCGCCTTTTTCTTCAAAAGAGATCTGACGGCGGAGGAGATCCGTACCCTTGACGATCGCCTCGAACTCATGGACGAAAAATCCAGGTTCGAGAGTGCGAAAAAAGCCATGGAAGCGGACCTGGACCGCCGGTCCCAGGTGATCCGGCAGCGGGAGGCCGACCTTTTCCAGAAACTCATGACCTTTCACGAGTGGATGGAGTTCCCGGAGGGGCTCGCCGTTGAAAGCCGGCCGGCGGCCCCGGACGATACGTCGTCGGAACATCTGCAGAAAGACCAGGCGGTGCTGACGCTGATTCGGGAACGGACCGAGCAGCTTTTCGACGACATCAAAAACAAGGCCTACATCAAGGACGGTCACTTTGAAAAAGGTCGCCTGACCCTGGACATGGCGGTCCTGATGGAGTCGGTGGCCCGGATCTACCGACCCGATTCCGAAAACCCCCTCCTCGAAACCAACATCGAGCTGCTCTTGAGGGCCGTCAACCGCATCGCCCTCCAGATGCTGGTGGTGTTGGAACAGCTTCCCCTCGATATCAAGAGCTACAATATCCGGAACATTCACGACAGCGTCCAGACAGGGCTCAGGATCTACGGGGCCTACAAGGCCGCCAACCCCTACTGGCATTTTTTTCGGCCGGTCTACTACCTGGGGCGCTACGGCCTGGGCGGGAACCCTGTCACCCTGGGCGTGACATGGGCCCTGGGGGAGCTGGCCAAGTCCGGCGCGAAAAAGCTATCGTCCCATGTCGCCAACCGGTATGCCCTGGGGTTGCTCCACGACATGGTCTTCATCGTCGGGAGCGAGGCCGCGGGGATCTTCGGCGGCGACTTTCGCTATCGGGAGGCCAACTGGGTCTTCGGCGCCGAGCTGACGGAGATGGTCCGGCGGTTTCCCTTCTCCGAGGCCACCCTTCTGGCGGCCCTCAACGAGATCGGGCGCCTCCGGCTGCGGAGTGAATACGACCGCATCTTCCTGTACCGATGCCTGGCCGCCCGAAAAAGCGCCGGCCCCGGGCGCGTGGACCCCCGGAAATGCCTCTCCGGAGCCGAGCGCCGTGCCGTGGGGGATCGTCTGGCGGCGTTTTTCAACAGCCACATCACCCAGTACGGATCCCGCAAGGCCCGCCGATGGCAGGCCGAAGCGGAGGCCCGGCTGGGCGTCGGGATCTCCGTCAAGACCCATTGACGCCCCTCACGGCTTTCTTCCAGGCCTTTGGGAAAGGAGCGACATGCCGAACACCGATCATCTGAAGCGGATCGAGGTCCACTGTTATGCGGGGTACCGGGGCGAAGAGACGCCCCGATGGTTTCGCATCGGCGACCATGCCGTCGCCGTCCGGGAGATCCAGGATCGCTGGATGGGGCCGGACCATCGCTATTTCAAGGTGACCGGCGATGACGACGCCCTCTATATCCTCCGCCACGATGTGTGCGGCGGGTTCTGGGAACTCGTTTTCTTCAAAAGGCGATGAAAAGGCGGAGGATCCCGGCGGCGTCTTGACGGGAATCCCTGAATTGGGGTATCGAACAATGTGTGGTTTCAGTATACGCTCCCGCGTGGGTTCGTCCCGGGCAGGGGCATCTGTTTTTATACGCATTTCAACTCTCGACTTTCATGATGGTGAACGAAACCGCGTGGGGCGCGGGCCGTATCCTCCCGGCACCGGCCTATGAAAATCGAAAGTAGAGCACTCATCTCGAGAGGTGTGCCTTCATGTTGCATCGCGCTGTCTTCATGGTTTTCATGGCCGTCGTCGGATCAATGTCGACCGCTTTCCCGGCCGGATCCGAAACCGCCGTTTTTGTCAGCATCCTGCCCCAGAAATATTTCGTGGAGCGGATCGGCGGAGATCTTGTCGACGTCCACGTCATGGTCCCGCCCGGTGCCGGCCCGGCCACCTACGAGCCCAAACCGCGTCAGATGGCGGCCCTTTCCCAGGCACGCATCTATTTTGCCGTGGGCGTACCCTTCGAAAGGGCGTGGCTCGACAGGATCGCCGCCGCCAACCCCGGCATGCGGATCGTCCACACCGACGCGGGCATCCAAAAAATCCCCATGGCGGCCCATCATCACGAGGGGGAGCACGGCAAGACGCCGGACGCCAAGGGGCGCCATTCCGGGGTCCATGGCTCGGACCGGGCGCCTGAACCCGACGCCCACCAACACGAGGCCGGCACGTCCCTCGACCCCCATGTCTGGCTATCGCCGCCGCTGGTCAAGATCCAGGCCCGCCACATTCTCGAGGCCCTCTCGACCGCTGACCCCGGGAACGCATCGGTCTATGCCGCGAATTACCGGGCCTTCCTGGAAGAGATAGAGGCCCTCCATCAGGAGCTCCTCACCGTTTTCAAGGATCGGCAAGGGGAAGCCTTCATGGTGTTTCATCCCTCGTGGGGATATTTTGCGGCTGCTTACGGCCTCCGGCAGATCGCCATCGAACTTGAGGGGAAGGCGCCCAAGCCGGCCCAGGTGATGGACCTGATCGCAACCGCCAGAACCGCCGGCGTCAAGGTCATCTTCGTCCAGCCCCAGTTTTCCACCAAAAGCGCCCGGGTCATCGCAAACGCCGTCCAGGGCGAAATCGCCATCGCCGACCCCCTGGCCGAAAACTGGCCCCAAAACCTCCGCACCCAAGCCCAAAAATTCCAACAAACTCTAAAACCTTAAAACCCTGAAACCCTAAAACCCTAAAACCCTAAAACCCTAAAACCCTACCCACCACCAACCCGAAGGGCCCCCTTTCCCCCCTTTCGCACCACCCCCCCACCTTTATGCTATTGAGATCCCTGTCGACCGTACGTCAGGGTCGGAAAGTTCCCCGACCCTTTTTCCCGGGCCCTGCCTGGGCCCGCAACCTTGTCTCGGGGCACGCCGGCCCCGAAGGAGGCATCCTGTGAGAAACGAAAGCTGGATCAAGGTGTATCGGAAGCTGTTGGACAAACCCATCTGGAAGAATTCCACGCCGGAGCACAAAACCGTTCTGATGACGCTCCTGTTGATGGCGAACCACGAGACTGGGGAGTGGGAATGGGCGGGAGAAGAGTTCGATGTCATGCCGGGGCAGTTCGTGACCTCCCTTTCCGCGATCCAGGAGCGGGCCGGCCGCGGCATCAGTCTGCACAATGTTCGTTCCGCGCTCCGAAAATTTGAAAAACTCGGATTTGCCGCAAGCGAAAGCACACGCTGCGGACGGCGGATTACCATTTTAAAATGGGAGACTTATCAGGGGCCTTCCCCTGCCGTGCGCAAAGCTTCCCGCAAAGCAGGCGCAAACCTGCCGCAAACCTGCCACAAAGCAGGCGCAACTAACAAGAATAACCAGAATGAGAAGAAGGATCAGAAGGGAAGAATTCTCTTTGGGCTCCGCCCTGACGCCTTCGATCCCGGGGACGACGTGATCCTTACCGTTCCGCTCCGGGCCGGGGACGGGTTTGCCGGCATCACCCAGGCAGGGGTGGCGGATCTCCAGGCCCGTTTTCCGGACGCCGACGTGGCATGGGAGCTCTCCCGCCTCCGGGACTGGAACATCGCCAATCCCGACCGCCGCAAGAGCCGGGTCGGGTTCGGCCGCCACGTGAACTTCTGGCTCACCCGAAGCCCGAAACGGGGACCCGTGTCCCGTCCCGGGGCCGGGCGGAAGGCTGGGGTGGTAACCCTGCCGGACGGCAAAGCCGTGAGCCGGGCCGGGTATCAGACCGCCCTGGCGGGCATGCGGGTGGCGCAGAAGCTCTTCGGCGGGGGCGGGGAACAGGGAGCCGAGCGATGAGCCCGACGGATTTCGATCGGTTCCACGCGGCCGTGACCACCCTGGCCGTGGAGCATGACCGGGAGATGTCGGTCCAGCAGATGGAGATCTGGTGGGCCGAGCTGCGGCGCTACCCCATCGCCGCGGTGGAGGCGGCCCTGCGGCATCTGTTGCGCACCCAGCGCTTCTTCCCCAAGCTGGCGGAGATCCTCGCGGCGGTGGAGGGAAACCAGAAAGACCGGGCCCTGGCGGCGTGGGAGACGGTCTACGCCCTGGTCAAGGCCGGAAAGAGCGCCGAGGCCGCATCCATGCCCTTCGACGACGACGGCATCCAGACCGCCGTCCGCAGAATCGGCGGCTGGTCCCGCCTCCGCATGATGAAGGAGGACGAGGTCCCCTTCCGCCAAAAGGATTTTGTCACGGCGTATGAGGGGGGGGGTGGGGGGGAGAGGGTTCGGAGAATTGGAGGGGGGGAGGGAGGAAGAAAGGGGGTTAAGTGTTTAAGTGATTAAGGTTTTAAGGGTGTTAGAGTGTTAAGGGTTTTAAGGGGTTCAGGGTTTGGTGCTTGGGGTTTGGAATTTTATCAGGGGGGTGGGTGTTGCCCTTGAAATCAGGGTTGATGACGAGGCGTTTTGAATATGTGGCAAAGATCTTGCTTTTCTTTTACGGTCAAACGGCGCTAAAATCCACACACTGCAATCGCAAAAAAGTTTGTTCGGGTGAAAAGCAATGGAATACAGCGCCATTGTCATCGGCGGTCAGCGAACTCCATGTTGATGAATTCTACCAAAAAGGCATCATAAAAAATTGCAGAACGCCAAAATTCGTCATGAATTGCCAAAAATTGTTGAAAATTTTCCCATAAGGATGCAGACTGCGTTGCGTTTTCAACACGGAGAAGTTTCAGGTATGAACCTGCACGCGTTCGATCCAAAAGCACGCCTATGAAAATATCCATGATTATCCCTGTTTTCAATGAAGAGGCCGCGATTCCCTGTTTTCTGGATACTGTTTATCCCATCCTTGACGCGGAATCAGCCTACCGATTCGAGCTCATCTTCATCAACGACGGCAGCGAAGACAACACCCTGGATATTCTGTTGGAAGCGCGAGACGCAGACCCCCGCATCAAGATCATCGATCTGGCGAGAAACTTCGGCAAGGAGCTTGCCATGGCGGCGGGGTTCCAGGCGGCTTCCGGCGATGCGGTGATCCCCATGGATGTCGATCTCCAGGACCCGCCTGAAATCATCGTCGATTTTCTGCGCAAGTGGGAAGAAGGATATGACGTGGTGCTGGGCGTCCGGCGGCGGCGTCATGCCGATACGCTGTTCAAACGCCTCACGGCGGATTTGTTCTACAGGATTTTCAACGCCCTTTGCGGCAAACGGCTCACCCCCAATGCCGGCGACTTTCGACTGATCAGTCGACCGGCACTCGACGCCCTGAACAATCTTCCCGAACGGGTTCGGTTTACCAAGGCGCTATACGCCTGGGTGGGATTTCGAAAGACCGCCGTCGAATATGACCGGCCGGCACGTATGAACGGCACATCGAAATGGAACACCTGGAAACTCTGGAATTTCGCTCTTGACGGCATCACCAGCTTCAGCACCCTCCCGCTGCGCATCTGGAGCTACCTGGGCATGCTGATCGCCTTCATCGGCTTTGCCTATGCCGCCTTTCTGACCTTCCGAACGCTCATTTTCGGCCGGGATGTCCCCGGTTATACGTCGTTAATGGTGGTCATGCTGGTTCTGGGGGGGCTCATTCTCATCTCTCTCGGCGTCATCGGCGAATATCTGGGGCGCGTCTTTGAAGAGACAAAGGGGCGACCGCTCTATATCGCCAGAAATTATATCGGGTTTGACGACGTTCCAGAATCCTGTCGTCTCTCACGGAAGATCGGCAAGATATGATTGTCGGGAAAGAAACATCGCTGCAGGCGTTTCGATATTTCCAGGCCGCTGTGGCCGGAACACTCGCCAATTTTTTCTCGCGTTTTCTTTTTGCGGAATGGATGGAGTTTGGATGGAGCGTTATCATTGCGAATTATGTGGGGATGATCATCGTTTTTCTCTTTTCCTACAAGAGGGCCTTTGGTGCAGCCCAGGTAGACGGATTGATGATCGGTAAATTTGCACTTGTTGCCCATGGAGGGCTGTTGCTGGTGTGGGGCGTATCCACCGGCACGTTCCAGCTCGTAGAGAATATCTTTCCCATGTTGTTGTCGCCCGAAACGGTCTATCCGGCCCTGAACGAAACAGCAGCCGTCAATTGGGGGCAGATCATCAAGACAGGGACCGAAGGCTGTTGTCACGGCATCGGTATTTCAGTTGGGTTTTTGGCGAATTTCATCGGACACAAACGATTCAGTTTTGCCGCGGGCCAGTTCGGGATAACCTGATTCGGCTGTGATGCGTGAATATTGAAAACCAGTTACATTTTCAGCCTGGCAACGACGATACTGCACCACAAGAGACCCTGGAGAGATCATTGAACTGGAAAAAAATTTCACCCTACCTCATTCCCTCGATTACAAATGTTTTTTTTATTTCCCTGTTTATTGTTTTATCGGTTTTCCCGGAAAATGGGCTTTTGAATGACGGAGATACCGGATTTCACATTCGCATCGGCGAATACATCATGGAAAACCTCGCCATCCCCAAGAACGACCCTTTTTCATTCATATCTCCACCCCTTTTTTTTACCGCCCATGAATGGCTTTCCGCCGTCATTATGGAAAGCATCCATAGCATTGCCGGGCTCACCGGGGTGGTGCTGTTCTTTGCATCGATCATATCCTTGACTTACAGTCTGTTGTTTAAACTGTTTGTTGCCGAAAACGATAACATATTCATTTCCGTAGCCCTCGTATTGTTACTGACCGTCTCTTCCGCGGTCCATTGGCTGGCCAGGCCTCATGCTTTTACCCTTTTGTTTACGGTGATCTGGTATTATTTGCTCCACAAACACCAGGAATCCCCGGACAGAAACTTGTCAAGCCTCTGTTTCATGCCCTTGATCATGGTGTTCTGGGTCAACCTGCACGGCGGGTTTCTCGTCGGCTTTATCCTGAACGGCATTTGTATACTTGGAAACCTCGTGGAATATGTGCGGATGTCGGGAGAAGATCGGAACATTTTACGACAAAAAATGATCGATCTTTTTTCTGTAACCCTTTTCTGCGTCCTCGTCTGTCTTATAAATCCCTATGGTTGGCACATCCTCATTTTTCCTTTCCAACTGATCTCACAAGACTTCATGATCAATTATATCGGTGAATTCCAGTCCCCGAATTTTCACACCGTGCTGCTTTCATTTTTTAAATATTCGGTTCTGTTATCGATCACGCTCATAGCGCTTTCCAAAAACAGATTGAAACCCTATGCATTAATTTCGATTCTGGTTTTTTTGAGCATGTCGCTGACGTCGGTCAGGCATGTCCCATTGTTCTGTATCATTGTTTTTCCCATTTTACTTGGCCTGGTCAGACCGATGATTGAAAACCCCAACAGCAAGATCGGCATCTTTTTCCATACGAGATCGGCACGCTGCCGGCAAACAGACGCCCAGGCCAAAGGGGCTTTATGGCCCGTCATCGTTGTCATCCTCGTAATAACCGCCGCCGGTTCGGAGCGTCTAACCCATGGTTTCGACCCTGAACTCAAACCAATGAACGCCATGGCATTCATCAACTCCGAAGACATTCCCGGCAATATGTTCAATGAATATGAAACAGGCGATTTCATCATTTATTCCACTTGGCCCAGGTACAAGGTCTTCATCGACGGTCGGGCGGATATGTATGGAGAAGATCATCTCAAAGCGTATGATACCGTGATTAAAGCCAAACAAGGCTGGCAGGACATCATCGAAAAACACGATATCACCTGGATGATGGTGAATCCTTCGTCGCCGATTTCTTCTTTGCTGTGGGAAATGCCGGGTTGGCATTTGATATACGCGGATAAGGTATCGCATGTTTACGTCAGGAATATTCGGAATAACCAGAGACTGGTCGAAAAATATCAAAATATAGTGCCGGTTGATACCCGGACCGATGAACTCACGGCGGCTGTTTCCTTATAGGTTCCAGTTTAACGTATTGATTAACTTATTCATTTTATAGATTCCTGTGGAATGAAAAACATATTGAGAACATTTTAATGTTTCGACCGGATGAACCAAATTTTAACCCCCTGAGATTTTTTGATGCCCAAAAGGCGGCAAATGCTCGATTCTGGATAACCGAGAAAATTCCTCTAATCACGCGTCTTCCTTATGGCTTATGGGAAAATTCAAGGAACACGTAATGAAAATGTTCAGTATATCGAACTTCCATCTACTATCCTGAATATTTTGGGTCACCCTGTTCCAGAGTGGATGGAGGTCCGTTCGCTCTGTGAGCCTCCGTGCACGGAACTGCGGCCGATTTTGAGCGTACAACCTAAAGAGAGGAAAACGATTGTTGGCGAATGGAAAAACGTCGATCGATATGCGCCGGCATTAATAATTTTGGAAATTTTGTCAATTGAGCTGAGTTTTCGTTGGTTTTAATAAAAATATGAGAAAATTATTAATAAACAAATACCGATATGCGCTTTTTATTTTTATCAGCATACATTTTTTACTTATCTTCCTGACGGGAGTGTTCCGATACTGGGGAAATCTCACATCGATAAATGACCTTGGCGTTTTTGATCAGGCTGTTTGGGGAGGACTGCATGGAGATCTTTTTCTGAATACGAGTCAATTGAACGAAAGAATCAATTGGCTCGCTTTTCATTTCCATCCAGTACTTTTGATATTTATTCCATTTTATTATTTAATTTCCTCCCCGCTTTGGTTTGTTTCGACGCAAGCCTTGGCGATATCATTGACAGCATGGCCTATTTACCTTTTGGGGAAAAGGATATTCAACACCGAAAAAGCCGCGGTAATATGGGCTATGATTTATTTGGTAAACCCTTTTGTTCTGAATGCCGCAGCCTGGGATTTTCATCCTATCTCTCTGGCTGTTCCCTTTGTGGCTCTGGGAATGCTGTCGGTGGAGACAAAAGATTTCAGGCTGATGCTTCTATCGGCTTTCATTCTTTTGTTATGTAAAGAACATCTGGGTATCATGGTTGCCGGCTTTGGTGTCCTGTGGTGGATCAAAAACAGGCAGTGGATACCTGGGATGACTTTGATCATTGCAGGTATAGGCCATTTTTATCTGGTGCTTAAAATCATTATGCCTGCGCTTTCGCCTACCGGACAACATGTCATGGTCAGTGATGGGCTTGGACAGTTGAGCCGTTATGCCTGGCTCGGTCAATCAGTAGGTGAGATCATTGCTTTTGTACTACTAAACCCGGTCGATGTGATCGGTACGGTTCTTTTTAAAATGGGTGGTCTTATCTATTTGCTTTCACTTCTCATTTCGTTTTTGGGCTTTCCTCTTCTATGCCTTTTTATGCTTTTTCCCGCGGCGGCAGACTTGGCAACCAATCTGCTTTCAAGCAACCCCATGCCTCGAGCTTCCATTGCCTATCACAGCGTCACCCTCATTCCGATTTTTACGGCTGCGTCTATTTACGGGATAAAAAATACTGCAAAATGGATCCAGAGGTTTTCCGTAATAAAGTTGTCGGGCTTGGTTCTTATTGCCAGTATAATTTTAGGGTACTGTTCAGCGCCCCTTCCTTTGCCCTGGGCAAGAAATTTTTGGGCTCCGGTTTCTTTCGTAAGTCTTCCTGATCCAAGAATACATGAGATTGGTTTGGGCGTGGGACAGGAGGCCTCGATTTCAGTACAGGCAAATGTCGGGTCACATTTTTCCCAACGTAAAGAAATTTATCGGTTTCCCAACAAACTGGACGAGGTGGATGCGGTGGTTCTATGGATAGATACTCCCACGAAAAAAGTTCATATCGATTCTGAAAAGCGGCGGTACATCATAGGAACGTTGGATCAACATTTGCAGTTAGATAGAGATGATTTCATTCATTCAGTGGAAAGGCTTCTAAAAGATGATAATTTTAAGGTGCATTACTGGAACGATCCTTGGCTGGTTTTCAAGAGAGGTTACGGTATTCAACAGGATATTTCCGAAATTAAAAAGAAGATAGAAGAATTGGAACGTGAGTGGTAAATCGCACGATACTTTGAGGGCGCAACATATCGCTATTTCGAATACAACATCCCCTCAACCCTCAAAATCCCCTCGATCAACCGCATCCCCGGCCTCGAAACGATCATCTCATCGATCAGGTAAACCTGATTCTCTTTTACGGCCTTGATGACGGAAAAGCCCGGCTCGGCCTTGATCATTTCCACGGTCACCGGGTTCATGGGGCCGTGCTGGGCGAGATAGACGTCGATCTCGGCGGCCTTGGCCAGGATGCGTTCCTTGCCGTAGGCGGCTATGTTGGTCTGGCGCATCTGGTCGGCGTCGGCAGCCACGTTGATGCCGCCGGCCGTTTCCACCACGAACATGGCGATGGCGTCCTTGGAAAAGGTCTTCATCTTCTGGTGGATGGCTTCGAAGTAGACCCGCTTGCGGGCTGCCGGTGGAATTTTTGACACCCGTTCCCGAACCTCGGCCACGGCGGACTCAAAGGTCCGGACCATCTTTTCCGCTTCGCGCTCCCGTCCGGTGAGGCGGCCCAGGTCCCGCCAGTAGGCATACATGTCGGCGATGCCTACGGGCTGGAGGGAGACCACGACGATTCCCGCCTGCTCCAGCTTCCTGACGAACTCGCGATAGACCCGATCGATCAGGGGGCGGACCAGCACGAGGTCGGGCTTTGCGGCCATGAACTTTTCAGCGTCGTCATGGTAGCTAAACATCGGCTTCTGCCGGGCCTCGGCCGGATAGTTTTCGTTCCGGCCCACGCCGATGATTTCCTTGTCGAGTCCCAGCGCGAAGAGGTTTTCAGTGTGGGCACCGTAGAGTGAGATGATCCGGGAAAACGGCGTCTTCACGTCAATCTGCCGGCCGGACCGGTCCTTGACGGTAGCCGCTTCGAGCTCATCCTGGGGGATCCCCGCGGTAACGGACAGAACAATGACAGGTAAAAGGATGACCATTCTTGGAAGCATGCTCACGGCGCCGCCTTTCGCTCAAAGCTGACCCGGAGTTTCCGGGTGTAAGGGTCTTCGTGGATGTGGGACCAGACGCCGAAGACCTGTTGGATATTTTCGCGGGTGAGGACGGTCTCGGTGTTTCCGAAATCGACGATGCGGCCGTCCTTCATGAGGATCAGCCGATCGCAGTAGCCGGCCGCGAGGTTGATGTCCTGGATCACGGCCACGACCAGCTTCCGGCGGTGCCGCACCTCGTCGGCCACCAGGTCCATCAGGGTGAGGGTGTGGCGGATGTCGAGGTTGGAGGTGGCCTCATCCAGCATCAGCACCGGCGTCTCCTGGACCAGGGCCCTGGCGAAGATGACCCGCTGCCGCTCGCCCCCGCTCATCTCGGTCATGTAGCGGTGCCGGAAGGGGAGGGTGTCGGTGCGTTCCATGATCTCCGTCACCACCGAAAGATCCCGGACCGAGGGCGGGGCGAACCGGGGCATGTGGGGGTATCGCCCCATCATCACCACATCGAGGGCCGTAAAGGGGAAGTTGATGTAAAAATTCTGGGGCACCAGGGCCAACTCCCGGGCCAGCTCCCGTTTCCGGTAGGCGGAAAGGTCCCGTCCCTTGTACCGTATCCTGCCGGCCTGAGGTTTGTGGAGCCCCATGAGAATGTCGATGAGGGTGCTCTTGCCGCAGCCGTTGGGCCCCAGCACGCCGTAAAAGCAGCCGGGTTCGAGATCCAGGGAGAGGGATTTGAGAACCGGCCGGTCCCCGTAGGCAAATGAAATGCCGTCCGCTTGAAAGGCCATGGCTAAACCGATGTCCTTCCCATCTGCTTTTTCCGGAAAATGTAGCAGAAGAAAGGCCCGCCGATAAGGGCGGTCAACACGCCGATGGGAATCTCGTGGGGTAGCACCGCCCGGGTCACCGTATCCGCCGTGACCATGAGGATGCCCCCTGCCAGGAGGGCGGCGGGCAGAAGCCGCCGGTTGTCCGGGCCGGTGAGGGAGCGCATCATGTGGGGAACCAGGAGCCCCACAAAGCCAATGATCCCCGATACGGAGACGCAGACGGCCGTCACCAGGGAGGCGGTGACCAATACCGCCAGGGTCACCCGGCCGGTGTTGACCCCCAGGGAAGCTGCCGATCGGTCCCCCAGGGCCAGGAGGTTGAGGTCCCGGGAAAAGAAGAGAAAGACGAGGAGTCCCAGACAAACGAAAATGAGCGTGAACCCCACATCGCCCCAGGTCCGGGACCCGAAGCTGCCCATGAGCCAGAAGATGATGACGGAGACCTGCTCGTCGGCCACGTACTTGAGAAAGCTGATGGCGGCCGAGAGGATGGAGGCCACGATGATGCCCGAAAGGATCAGGTTGTTGGAGGAGAACCCACCCCCCGAGGCGGAGAGATAGAGCACCAGCATCAGGGTCAGGACGGCGCCGCCAAAAGCGAAGACGGGGATGGAAAAGGTTCCCATGGCCGAGATGTTCAAGAGCAGCGCCACGGCTGCGCCAAAAGCCGCGCCGGCGGAGACCCCAAGGGTGTAGGGGTCGGCCAGGGGATTGAGAAGGATGCCCTGGAAGACGCACCCCGACAGGGCCAGGCCGCCCCCCACGAGGGCGGCGGTGAGGATCCGGGGCAGGCGGACCTCCATCACCACCACCGGGAAAGTCTCGTCCATGCCGGACAGCACCGCGCCGGCATCCGTGATCCTGGCGGCGATGATCCGAAGGACCTCGACGGCGGAGATGGGGATATACCCCATGCCGGTGGACACCACGACGACCACCACCATAAGCACTGCCAGGGCCCCCAGGATCACCGGCCATCCGTAACCCGATCGGCCGTTCCGGGATTTGAGGGGATCGATCATCTCCATGATTGACGCGAGGCTTGCCGCCGCGAGAATTCGCTAATCCTCCCCCCGACGATATTCATGGGTGAAACCCTTGTCGTAGAGGCGGGATTTGGGGCTGATGCCGGCTGATGTCTGGGCCAGGGCGTCGCCCACGATGATCAGGGCCGTCTTCCGGATGTCTTCCTGTTTCACCAGGGCTGCCAGGCCGCCCACGGTGGTGTTGAAAATCCTTTCTTCCGGCTGACTGACGCGATAGACCACGGCCGCGGGCGCATCCGGCCCGTAGGTCTGTTCCAGCACCGCCGCCACCGACTCGATCATGCCGACGCTGAGGTAGACGGCCATGGAGGCCCGGTGTCGGGCCAGGGACGCCAAGGCTTCGGCCTCAGGCACAGGGGTCCGCCCGGCCATTCGCGTCAGAATGAGGGTCTGGCTCACCTCGGGAAGGGTGTATTCCAGGCCCATGGCCGCGGCAGCGGCAAAGGCGGCGGTCACGCCGGGGATGACGTAAAAGGGAATATTCCGATGCCTGAGCGCTGCGATCTGCTCGGCAATGGCGCCGTACAGGCTGGGGTCGCCGGTGTGGAGGCGCACCACCCGCTTTCCGGCCCTATAGGCCTCGGCCATGTCCGCCAAGAATTCATCCAGGTGCATGCCCGCGCTGTTCCGGATCTCGCAGGCGGGACGGGTCCACTGGAGCAGGGCTTCGGGGACCAGGGATCCGGCATAGACCACGAGATCGGCCTGCTGGAGGGCTTTCTGGCCCTTCACCGTGATCAGCTCGGGATCCCCCGGGCCGGCGCCGACAAATGCGATGGGATAGGTTTTCATGGATTCCTCGGCAGCTTGCCTCAAAAGGCCCCGATCTGGCAGGGGGTGACCTTGATGGACAGGGCTTCCAATGCCGCTGAAATTTCCATCCGCGGGATCCCGAGCGTATCGGCGATGTCCCATGCTGCCTTGCAGGAAATCCGGTCGTCCTGGACCTGCTTCTGAATCGCCGCCTTGAGTTCGGGCGACACGGTCTGGGCCGGTTTGACGATCTTCTTTTCCGGGGTGTACCCAAAGAGCCCCAGCTGGCACTTGGCGATCTTGAGCTCCATCAGATCAATGGCTCTGCCGACATCGCCGGGGGAAACCCCCAGTTCCGATGCAGCGGCATGGGCGGCGGCACAGGAGACCCCCCCTTCCTGGATACGGGTTTTGAGCGCGGCGGCAATCCGGGGATCAAGGACGGTTCCCTTGGGGTGTTTGGCTGCATAGTGGCCGGCATCTTCGTGTGTCATTTGATTCCTCTCACCAGAATGATCTTGTTGAAAACGGTTTTGCAGAAAAGGTATCCCACGCAGTCAGGATACCACAGCGGGAAGTCAATACCACAATCTTTTGAACCGAAAAAGGAAAAAACGGCTGGAAACCCCGGACCTGTCCGGCGCGATGTGCACCTTGAGCCGTGGAACCGGGGCTAATCGGATTGAATCCAGTTGACGGCGGACTTGAAATCCGAACGTTCGAAGTATTCGGCGCGGATGCCCCCGAAAAGGCCGAACAGGGCGATCCAGTGCTTTTTCCAGCCCTGATCCCCCAATACGGCCATCCGTTCGATGTGCGGCGCGTATTTCTTGGCAAACCCAAGGTCGTCGTAAATGGATTCGGCGCTGTTCAGGGTGGGGTAGGATTCCATGACCACCATAAGTCTGATCTTGCCGTGCTCCCGAATCCGTTCTTCCAAAGTCCGCTCGATCTCCGCCGTCTCGCGGCTCGAGATCGCCTTGCGAACGTGCACGGCCACACAGTTGGCCAACGACGGTGGGCTGTTTTCGAGCATGAGTAAACTTCCTTGTATGAGAGGCTGAAGACTGAAGGCTGAAGACTGAAGGCTGAAGACTGAAGGGGTCCCAACGCGCTGTTCGTCGCAAGTTTACCCCGTCAGGTTAGGATTCGAATTCAATCTTCGGTTTTCGGGTGTACGGATAGCGCTTGAAACCTGAAAGGGACTAACCGCCCCGTTCGTCACAATTGCACCCCTTCAGCCTTCAGCCTTGATTTTTCGGGTGACCGGATAGTGCCTCAAGCCTGAAGAGAAATAACCGCCCCGTTCGTCACAATTGCACCCCTTCAGCCTTTAGCCTTCAGCCTTGATTTTTCGGGTGACCGGATAGTGCTTCAAGCCTGAAGAGAAATAACCGCCCCGTTCGTCACAATCGCACCCCTTCAGTCTTCAGCCTTCAGCCTTCAGTCTATGCTTTTATTTCTACAGACTGGGCTATTCCCTCTCCAAACCAATTTGAAAACACTGAAAGTCGCATTTAACACAAAATATAGGACCAGCTTCATCATTACGCAAGCAGCGGATAAAGGGATGCGGGTAACCGGGAAGGTGTTGCAACGGCTCTATTATCCATGATGGGCGGGATTTTGACAAATCAGCTTAATATGTTTAATTTTATAACAAAAAGAATGCGTTCCGTGAAAGGAGGTGATGCGTATGAAAAAACGGCAAAAAGAAACCAGCCACAGAACGGCTCTCTTCTGTATCTGGACCATCCTCAACCAGGACATGCTGATTGCGCACTTCAAAATTTACGTGTTCCTGGGCACGCTGGTGGTGCTCTTCCTTCACTTGGCGGGAAAGATCGGCACGACGGTGGCGCTGGGGGGTCTCTTCGTCGGCGGTCTTTCAATCATGATTCTCATGGCGATGCTGATCCAGGCGCGCAAAAAGAGCCTCCTCGCCATTCGCGATCCAGAGCTGCGCGAGATCGCGCATGAGGCGATGATGGTCTATATTCACCGCAAGAAGCTGACGCCGCGCGAAAAGAAGTTCCTCATCAAACGCCTCGAAAAGCATGCCTGCACGCTGGGGCATTGCTGAGCCGCGTCCACTCGTCAACCTCCTCAATCCACAATTCGCCGTTGTCGCATCGGGTTTCCACGGCAAGCAAAAAGATAGATTGCGACAAGCGGCGCTCCTTTGCCATTTCCCAAGGGAAAGATGTTCTATGAATCAGCCTCCGCAACCGCGCGAGGCTGAGCTTTTAATCCCTCCTGAAATTTTTATAGTATATTATTTTAGATAGATACAACTCGTTATATAAAAAGTTATAGACAGGCGGATTTGTTTTTTTGTATAGATCCAACACCTATAAAAATTTGAATAGGTATTGACCTTTTTTGATGAGACCGGCAGCGGGGCAATGCAGTCAGAGGATGCAAAAGGAATGATGTCACCAAACGATATACGTTGCCGGGAGACATTTTTTGTATCTGCAGAGACAATCTTTGAAATGACGGATCCTGTTCAATGAAAAAAAATGTTGAATGCAGCCGATTGAATCGGAAACTCTTTTCCATAACTATTTTGATTGAATGATATTTGTGCACTACCTGGTCGTCCGAAACAACAGAATCAAGAACCCGACGATTAAGTGGCATGATAGGTGCATAAGGCAGGCAATAGAAATAAAGACCAGAATGCAACGCCTAAAAAAGGGGGTGGTGCTCAAAAAAATCGAAGAGTTCGGAGGTTCTTTTTTACGCATCAATTGAGCTGAGCCATAAATTGAACATGAATGGAGGATTTTGAGAATGAAAAAACTGATGGAGAAGATTGTTGATTTTATCAAAGAAGAAGACGGTGCGATTGCGGTTGAGTATATTTTGTTGATCGTGTTTGTCGCGTTCCTAATTCTGGCTGGTGGAAGTTATTTCGCGGATAAAGTTTCAGATAAATATAAAGACATTGGTAATAAGATAAACACCATCAATGGTAATATAGCTACAAATTAATAAATTTTAATATGTTACAATACTATCAAAATTTGGTTAAACAAAGAAGATGGTATTTTAGGTATTGATCGAGTTTATACAACTTGGGTTTGATTTTTGTAGGCAGAAAACCACCCCAAATTGGCCCGCCACCACCACTCGCCCCTAATAATTACAGGCTATTGGGTTTACCCGGCCTTCTCTCAACCTCAAAAACGCGTAGGCACACGAATTATCAATTTTCTATTGACTCAAAGGGAATAAAATGTCATAAACGTAAACATGTATCTGCGGTCTACGAAGCGAAAGAACAAAGACGGCTCCGTGGTCGAATATTTCCAGCTGGCGCATAACGAGCGCCACCCGGATACCCGCAAGCCGGTTGCCAAAATCATCCACAACTTCGGCCGTGCCGACCAGCTCGACCGGCAGGAACTGATCCGGCTGTGCAGATCCATCGCCCGGGTATGCGGGATAACCGTCGTCGATCCTCTCGATGATGAAGTTCTGAGCGCCACACCGCCGGGCGAAGCGGGCTTCTTCGAAGACCTGAAGATCCAGAAAACCCGCGCCTTTGGTTGCCCGATGGTCATCGAGGCCCTCTGGGAGCGGCTCGGACTGAAAAAGACACTGGAAGGCGTCGTCAACGCCAAAGGCCTGCGGGTTCCCTATGAAAGAGCCCTGATGGCCATGACCGCCAACCGGCTGTGCGATCCCGAGTCCAAGCTTGGCGTATGGGACCGCTGGCTCTCCAGGGTCTATCTCCCTTCCTGCGACGGTCTCCAACTCAAACACATGTACGAGGCGATGGACCTGCTGTACGCCAATGCGGACAAGATCGAGGAGGCCATCTTCTTTCACGTCGCCGATCTCTTCAATCTGGAGGTCGACCTGATCTTCTATGATACGACCACCGCGTCTTTTCATGTGGACCAGGAGGACGACCCCGACCGGCACGCCAATGCCACCCTGCGCAAGTTCGGCCACTCCAAGGAGGGCACGTGGAGCCCCCAGGTGGTGGTCGCCCTGGCGGTGACCCGCGAGGGCATCCCCGTGCGCAGCTGGGTGCTGCCGGGCAACACCTCCGACGTGGCGACCGTCGAGAAGGTTCGGGCGGACCTGAGGGGCTGGAACCTGGGCCGCGCCCTGTTTATCGCCGACTCGGGCATGAACTCCGAGGACAACCGCAGGGAACTGGCCAGGGCCTGCGGCAAGTACCTCCTGGCCTGCCGCATGTCCAACGTGGCCGAGATCCGCAAAAAAGTCCTGAGCAAGCGCGGCCGCTACACCGTTTTCAAGGACAACCTCCATGCAAAGGAGGTTGTGGTTGGCGACGGCGAGCGGCGCAGACGCTATATCCTCTGCTACAACCCCAGGGAGGCCGAACGGCAGCGCAAGCACCGGGAGATGACCGTCGCCATCCTGGAGAAGGAGCTTGAATCCCACAAGGATGCATCGGCAACCGCCCAATGGGCCATCGAGCTGCTGGCCTCCCGCCGCTTCAAGCGCTATCTGACAGTCACCAAGACCAACAAGGTCCGCATCGACCGGGCCAAAATCCGGGAGGCGAAGAAGTATGACGGCAAGTGGGTCCTCGAAACCAATGACGACACCATCAGCCTGGAGGACGCCGCCTGCGGCTATAAAGGCCTGATGGTCATCGAACGCTGCTTCCGCTCCCTCAAACGGACTCAGATCAAGATGATGCCCATGTACCACTGGGCATCCCGGCGCATCGAGGCCCACGTCAAGATCTGTGTCCTGGCGCTCCTGATCGAGCGTGTCGCCGAGCTGGCCTGCGGCAAGCCATGGCACCAGATTCAGGCGGCGCTGGATGAGCTTCAGATCACAGAATTTTTTAATTTAAATTTTCGTGTGCTCATGCGAAACGAGCTGCCCACAAAAACCATCAACATTCTTAAATTGTTAAAGATCACTCCTCCAAAGCAGGTCATCGAGCTGGAAAAACTGACCTGAAAACAGCCCGATTTCGTAGACACACGCTGAATCTCGTTCATTCGCGCGGATGCCCGTGCGTCAAGCCTTCGCGCGATTTTGTGTTCTTACAAAAATCAAACCCAAGTACAAGGCTTTTCATAATTGCCGTCGACGCAGTCGGCGGCAATTCGAATCCTCAGTTTTCTTTGAAAATTTTAAAATGTTAAATAAATCAATATACCTTCAGGTGTTAGCCCAATGACGCATACTATAGAGAATATGATTTTGATTTCATGCTTGGGTTGCATGCTGCTCTTTGCAGCATTGATTGACCTGAAGAGTCGGAAAATTCCAAATCTGATCACTTTACCTTCGATTTTAACAGCTTTGATATACCATTCCGCAGTCAACGGCATGGATGGCTTCATCTTCGGCCTTGCGGGAATGTTTGTCGGTATCGCATTGATGATACTTCCCTATTTGTTGGGCGGAGCAGGGGCGGGTGACGCAAAACTGCTCGGAGCAATCGGCGCGGTGATTGGCGTGCACAATGTCCTCCAGGCGTTTATCTACATTGCCTTTACCGGTTTAGGCTCTCTTATTCTACTTCTGATATTCAAAAGAAAACAATACGGCATTTACTTCATGAGGCACATCATCATGATTAAAGCCGTGCTGTATACCGGAAAAATTTTTCACGTGCCGGCGTTGCCGGAAGAGACCCAGGCCTCCAAAATAAGTTACGGCGCCATAATCGCATTGGGAACGATTGTATACATTGTTTTTCAGGCGACCGGCAACAACCTAATAACTATATGAAACAGTATTATTATAAGGAGTGATGCATGGGCAGGACCAAAGCATTGATTCCCATGATCCTGGCGGTCCTCATTGCCGCCGTCGGGAGCTTTTTCGTCTACAACTGGCTGCGGGGGCAGAAGGCACCGATGCCGGAAATTGTGGAAAGCCGAAAACAGGAGACCCAAACAGTGGCTGTCGCCGCCGCCAACATTCCCTGGGGAACCAAGCTGACCAAAGAAATGGTCAAAGCCGTGCCGTTCCTCAAGAGCAGCATACCCGCCGGCGCGTTTATCGAACCGGACAAGCTGGTGGATCGGGTTGTACTCGTACCTGTCAGGGAGAACATCCCCATTCTGGAGTCCATGCTGGCCTCGGCCGACGTCAAGACCGGCGGCATGGCCGTTGTGGTCTCCCCCGGCAAGCGGGCCGTGGCGGTTCGGGGAGACAAGGTGCTGGGCCTTTCGGGTCTCGTCCATCCCGGCAACCGGGTAGACGTTCTGGTTTCCATTGCGGATGACAACGGCGAAGAGATTACCAAGCTGGTTCTCGAGAAAATTCCGGTGCTGGCGGCAGGGCCCCAGATGCAGTTGAACGAGAAAGGCGAGCCTATGCCGGTGGATGTCTACACCCTTGAGGTGACGCCCGAAGAGAGCGAAAAACTGGCCTTGGCAGCTACGCGTGGGCAGCTTCACTTTGCCCTGCGGAATATCCAGGACAAGGACGGCATCCTGACCCAGGGGGCCACCGTCGAAAAGACGCTTGCATCCCTTCGCGGCGCTCCGCCGCCTGTAGCGCCGGAGCCCACGCCGACGGCGGTGAAGGCGCCGAGGCCGGCATCCCGCCGGATCATCAGAAGGGAGCCCCGCGTGACCGTGGAGGTCTACAACGGCGACACGAAGCTTGAGAGAAGATTAAAATACTAACGAGATGGGGACGAACGATGCATAAGCGCTGCCGAAGAACTGAAAATCGAATGGTATCATTGTGGATGGTGGTGATGATCGCGGCTCTCATGGGATTTTACGATGTTGCCCGGGCGTCAGACTTCCAGGTATTGCAATATCCGGAGCCCCAGACCCTGGATCTCGTGGTGGGGCAGACGATCATTTTGAAAAACAGGGCGCCGGTGCGGTACCGGAACCTTCGCATCAATATTACGGATCCGAAGATCGCCAAGGCCGACGTGCCCTATTCTCCGGATGAAATACTGATTACCGGAAAAAACATCGGCTCAACCGACATGAAGCTCTGGCAGGACCAGCGACTGATCGAGGTGTTTCACCTGAATGTAGGCTTTGATGTCTCCCGGCTGAAGCAGAAGCTGAACGCGCTCCTTCCCCAGGAAAAGGACCTCCAGGTCTTGTCCACCCACGATTCCATCACCCTTGCCGGCAAGGTGTCCAACCTCACCAATTTGACGACTGCGCTTTCTCTGGCATCGGCCTACGCCCCGGAGGACAAGATTCACAACATGGCCGAGGTGGGGGGCGTGCACCAGGTCATGCTGGAAGTCCGTGTGGCGGAAATGCAGCGGTCCATTGGGCGAGATTTGGGGATAAACTTCACCTATAGCAGGGGAAAGGATTTCTTCGGATCGGCTTTAAGTGCCTTGAACGCATCAGACTTGACAGGCTTGA
The DNA here is from genome assembly GCF_001854245.1 of Desulfococcus multivorans. Taxonomy (GTDB): domain Bacteria; phylum Desulfobacterota; class Desulfobacteria; order Desulfobacterales; family Desulfococcaceae; genus Desulfococcus; species Desulfococcus multivorans. Next base: position 2,196,001 of record NZ_CP015381.1, read on the forward strand.
ACGGTTTACTTGAAGGTAACAGCGGTAGCGGCAACGTTTTTTCACAGGCTGTGAGTACAATTTTAAGGTTCAGTTCCGGTGACTCTTTATGGACCTTTTTTTTCGATGTTTTGAAAAGCGAAGGACTGGCCAAAATTCTTGCCGAACCCACATTAATGGCCTTGAGCGGCCAGACCGCCACCTTCAGGGTCGGCGGTGAATTTCCCTATCCCGTTCAAGATGATGACGGCATCACGATCGAGTTCCGGCCATACGGCGTGGGCCTCAATTTCACGCCCACGGTGATGAGCCAGGACAAGATCGGGATCCAGGTGGCGCCAAGTGTGTCCGAACTTGATTTTGCCAATGCAGTTCAGGTGGGGGGTGTCTTTGTACCGGCTCTTACCACGCGCGAAGCCTCCACCACCATCGAACTGGGCGACGGGGAAAGCTTCGCCATCGCCGGTCTGCTCCAGGACAACGTCCGAAACGCCGTATCCAAGTACCCGATCCTGGGGGATATCCCGGTTTTGGGAGCCCTGTTCAGGAGCCAGCAGTTCCAGAAGAACAAGACCGAGCTGGTGATCATCGTGACCCCTCACATTGTCAAACCCATTCAGCAGGGCAACCCGCGTCTGCCCACGGACTTTTTCAACGAACCGGACGACGCCGAGTTCTATCTCCTGGGGGCGATGGAGGGATTTGCACGACGGCCCGTCGCCGGTGTGGGGGAGGGGACCCTGGAAGGCAGTTTCGGCCACGGCATCCCGAGTGTGGGTGAGTGACGTCAATTTTTGAATGCGATAACCACAGGAGAAGCCAGATGAAAAAACGGATCGGAACCATCGGGATGATCGCGCTTGCCGCCGTGATCTGTATGGGTTGTGCTCAGTTCTACAGTACGCCTCTTGAGGAGAACTGGGGGCAGGCTTACCATTCGACCCTCCAGTCGCAGAAGGTCTATCCTCAAAAACCCGCGCCGACAGCGTCGGTCGAAGGACATGACGGCGTGGCTGCCGCGACCGCCAAGGCAAAATATCGCGACAGCTTCAAAAAGGCCGTTCCCCCGCCGGTTTACAATATCAGCTTCGGGCTTTGATCCGGAGAGGCGCTGCATCAAAACGGGTAACAAGACAGCCGTGGATACGGAGACAATTGTACGGTACGCTTAGTCTCGCTGAAAAAGCGGCTTTTGGAAGATGATGAAGAGGCATTATGGCGATTCAGATGATAAAGGTAAGCATCGAGGCCAAGGACCCGGGTGTCGGCGAGACGTTTGTCAAGCTCGTCCAACTGATCGGGGGCATGGAAATTCTGTATCCCGGCGACGTTGTTCGGCCGGATCTGTTGATCTTCGAGCTCGGGGACGACGTTGACGAGGAATTCAAGGCCATCCGGACCCTCAGGGAGGCCGGGGCCGTGGGGGATTTTTTTCTGACCTCCGGCAACACCGACCCCGATATTCTGATGAAAGCCATCAAGGCCGGCGTCACCGAATTCTTCTCCCAGCCGCTGGTTGAAGAGGAAGTTCTCGAATCCCTGCGAAAGTTCAAGCGCAAATTTTCCGAAAAATCGCGCCATGAGATCCAGAAGGCCGGCAAGATCTTTCACGTTCTCGGCGGAAAGGGCGGCGTGGGCACCACCACCGTGGCGGTAAACCTGGCGGTAAGCCTGGCGGAACAGGAAGAGAATCCCTCCGTCGTTCTGGTGGACCTCAACATGCTTTACGGCGAAGTCCCGCTGTTTCTCTCCTTTGAACCGCTCCACGACTGGAGCACCATATCCAAGAACATCTCGCGCCTGGACGCCACCTACATGATGGACATCCTTTCCGCTCCCTACCACGGCATCCGGGTCCTGCCGGCCCCCAACCATCTGAACGGCTACTACAAGCCCACGGCGGACATCATCGGCCACCTCCTGGAGTTCATGCGGGGGATGTTCGATTATGTCGTGGTGGACGGGGGGCAGTCCCTCACCGACATTTCCCTCAAGGGGATCGAGATCTGCGATGATGTCCTTCTCGTTTCCGTCCTGAGCCTGCCCTGTCTCGCCAACACCAACAAGATCTTCAAGTCCTTCACGGACCTGGGGTATTTCCCCAGGGACCGGGTCAAGATCATCATCAACCGCTACATGAAGAACTCCGACATCTCCATCAAGGACGCCGAGGACAGCATCGACCAGAAGATCTTCTGGACCATACCCAACGACTACCACACCACCATGGCCGCCATCAACCAGGGCAAGCCGCTCAAGGCCCTGGAGCCGAAAGGGATCATCACCAAGAATTTCAAGATGCTGGCGGATCGATTATGTCAGAAGGAGGAACTCCCGGTCCGAAAAGAAAAAAAACGCTGGTGGGGCCTGTCCGCGAATTGACGTGATCACCTGAACCCATAACGGGGGAAAACCTTATGAGATTGACCGATTTTGCACGAAGACTCGAAAAGCAGCCGAAACAGCCGCAGCAGCAGGCACTGCAGACATTGGAACCCAAGCCCCCGGCACCGGCCCCCAAACCGATCATTCCGGAAGAATACTTTGAACTGAAAACCCGGATCCACGACCGCCTGCTGGACCGGATCGATCTTTCGGTCATCGAAAACGTCGAAAAAAATGTTCTCAAGGCCAAGCTGCGGTCCGTCATCGAGGAGCTGGTCCGGGAGGATGGTGCCGGCGTTCCCCTCAATTTTGCCGAACGGGAGCGGCTTTTTCAGGAGATTCAGGACGAAGTCATCGGCCTCGGCCCCCTCGAGCCGTTTCTGCAGGACCCCACGGTTTCCGACATTCTGGTGAACACCTACGAGCGGATCTATGTTGAGCGTTTCGGCAAGCTCGAACCTTCCGACGCGCGCTTCAAGGACAACGACCACCTGAAGCGGATCATCGACAAGATCGTGTCGGCGGTGGGGCGTCGCATCGACGAATCCTCCCCCATGGTGGACGCCCGGCTGCCGGATGGATCCCGGGTCAACGCCATTATCCCCCCGCTGGCCATCGACGGACCGATCCTCTCCATCCGCCGGTTTTCCGTGGACCCGCTGGAGATGAACGACCTGCTCTCCTACAAGACCCTGACGCCCCAGATCGCCGAGATTCTGCAGGCATGCGTCAGGGCAAAACTCAACATCCTGATCTCCGGCGGCACCGGCAGCGGCAAAACCACCACCCTCAATGTGCTCTCCCGCTACATCCCGAAGAATGAACGGATCGTCACCATCGAAGACTCGGCCGAGCTGCAGCTCAAGCAGGATCATGTCGTCCGGCTGGAGACCCGGCCCCCCAACATCGAGGGCAAGGGCGAGGTGACCCAGCGGGACCTGGTGAAGAACGCCCTCCGGATGCGGCCGGATCGCATCGTTCTCGGGGAGGTGCGGAGCAGCGAGGCTTTCGATATGCTCCAGGCCATGAACACGGGCCACGAAGGGTCTCTCACGACCATCCATGCCAACACCCCCCGGGACGCCCTCATGCGGCTGGAGAGCATGGTAGCCATGGCCAACTTCGACATCCCCAGCGAGTTCATGCGGCGGTTCATCAGTTCCGCCATCAACGTCATCATCCAGCTGACCCGTTTCTCGGACGGCACCCGGCGGTTGACCAATTTTCAGGAAATCACCGGCATGGAGGGTAACGTCATCACCCTTCAGGAGATTTTTTCGTTCCAGCAGACCGGGCTGGACGACAAAGGGGGGGTCCGCGGCTGCTTCCGTTTCCACGGCATCCGGCCGAGATTCGTGGAAAAATTCAGTGCCATCGGCATCAACCTCTCGCAGGATCTTTTCGATCCCAATCGATCCATCGAGATTTGAGGACGGAGTATGGATTTGAATGATCTGATGATTCCTGGAATAATTTTCGTCGCCTTGTTCGCCGTGGCCTGGTTGTTGTTTTATTCTATAAACCTTTTCCTGCACGCTGATCAGGCAAACGTCAAGAAACGGTTGGCGAACTACTCTCAGACCCATTACGGCGCTACGGACGATATCCTGAAAAAGAGACGGAAATTGAGCGATATTCCGTTACTGAATTTCATCCTCCGCATACTGCCGTTATTTGATGCAATGGATGATCTGGTTTGTCAGGCGAAAACATCCTATCCGCTGGGTTTCTATCTGCTTCAATCCGCTTTGTTGGGTATGTCGGGCTATGTCGTAGGTATCCTGATCGGCGCTCGACCGGCCTTGGCGGTATTGCTGGCTCTGGTTCTGATGGTATCGCCATTTATGTATTTGAAAGTGAAAAAGAATGCCCGCCTGAAAAAATTCAGGCAACAGCTTCCCGAAGGGCTGGATCTCATTGCCAGGGCTCTTCGGGCCGGACACGCCTTTTCCAACGGTTTGAAGCTGGCCTCGGAGGAATTCGACGACCCTTTGGGCACTGAATTCAAGGAGACCATCGAAGAAATCAATTATGGCCTCAGCACGGCTGAAGCCCTTAAAAACCTTGCCAGGCGAGTGGACTGCGAGGATCTAAGGTTTTTTGTCATCGCTGTCATTTTGCAGCAGGAGTCCGGAGGCAATCTTTCTGAACTCATTGAAAACATTACGCGACTCATACGCGAGAGGTTCAAGTTTTACGATAAGGTGCAGGCACTTACGGCGGAAGGGCGGCTATCCGGACTCATCATCGGCATTACACCGTTTTTTTTGTTCTCCTATTTCTACTACATGAATCCGGATTATCTCGAATTGATTCTGACCCGCGATATCGGCAGATTGATGCTGATCGTTTCCGGCGTTATGCTGCTGATTGGGTTATGGATCATCAAAAAAATCGTCGATATTGAAGTATAAAAGAGAGAGGCCAAGATGACATCCCTGTTTGATATGCCGGTTCTGGCATCGGCAATTGTCTTTATCGCCATTTTTCTCCTTCTTTTTGGAATTTACCAGATTTTTCAGATTATTGCACAGAAAGGTAAAGTCATCGAAAAAATTCGTTCGGCTGGAGAAAGTGTCGGATCCTCTCAAGACGAGATGTATCTTACCCTATTCCCAAACCAATCCGGAAATAAGTTTCAGAGCTTTTTTCACGTGTTGGGTTTCGTGGGTAAACGGGTGGTTGGAGAGAAAACAGACGAATACGCCCCTTCACGGATCAAATTTTTCAATGCCGGCATTCGGAGAACAAACGCCGCATCGATATTCTGGGGGGCAAAGATCGTTTGTTCCGTTGGGTTGATGTTGCTGTTTTTATTCACTCAAATGACTTTTTTACCGGGTTGTCCTTTACATGGATCATGATGGTATGCGTTTCTCTGGCCTATGTAGGTCTGTATCTCCCTGAGATTTGGATCGATTTGAAGATAACAAAGAGAAAGGACTTGATAGCCAAAGGGCTTCCGGACGCCCTGGACCTGATGGTGGTCTGCGTGGAGGCCGGCATGGATCTCAATGCTGCGATGAACAAGGTCGCCGAGGAGATTCACCTGACCTGCCCCCCGCTCAGCGAAGAACTCAGAATGATGAGTCTGGAGATGCGGGCAGGAAAATCACGGCAGAAAGCGCTCAGGAATCTCGGGATGCGCGTCGGGTTAAGTGCAATGGACAACCTCGTGACCATGCTCATTCAGACCGACAAATTCGGCACCAGTTCCGCCCAGGCCCTCCGCGTCTATTCAGACACCTTCCGGACAAAGCGATTTGCCGTTGCCGAGGAAAAGGCGGCCAAGCTCGGCGTGAAGATCCTGTTTCCACTGATTTTTTTCATCATGCCGGCAACATTCGTTATTCTTGTAGGTCCGGGATTGATCAGGATTTATGAAACTCTTGGAACCAGTGTCAGGCCGATGCCATGAAAAAAATACGCTCCCGTTTCTGTTTCAATATCGTTTTTATCGGCATGCTCTGTATAATATCCGGGTGCGCCAACGATCCCTCAATTTCCGGCGTCAAACCCACCCCCTATCAACTGGCGGCGACCGAGGCCCTTTCGGAGCCCGACCCGGCTGATATGGAAACCGTTGCCAATCTTTCGCCCCAGGAGCTGGAGGAGCGGGGGGACGCTGAATACCGTCGGAACAACCTGCCCATGGCCGTGGTCCGATACGAACAGGCCCTTCGGAAATCTCCCAACCGTATCTCCGCCCATTACAAAAAAGGGGTGGCCCTGGCGGCGGGCAATGCGAACACCGAGGCTATCCAGGCTTTTCAGGCGGTCATCGACCGGGATCCGGGGCATGCTCTTGCCTATCAGGGCCTGGGAAGGGCCTGTTTTCTTCAAAAAGAATACCCGAAGGCTGAAAAAGCCTTCAAGACGGCTGTTTTTCTGAATCCCGACCTCTGGAAATCCCACAATTTCCTGGGCATCATCAGCGATTATTCAGGACGCTACAACGACGCCGTCACCCACTACCTGGCCGCCGTCCGCCTCAAGCCTGACGAAGGCATGCTCTACAACAACCTCGGGGTCGCCCAGACCATGACCGGCCAACATGACGCGGCAGTGCAATCCTTCAACAAGGCCCGGGCCGCCGGGTACACCCATCCAAAGCTCTACAACAACCTCGGCATGGCCCTCGCCAATGCCGGCCGCTACGATGAGGCCCTCCAGGCATTTACCCAAAGCGGCGGCGCGGCCCAGGCATACAACAATATGGGATGCGTCTATCTGAGCCGAGGCCGGAAAGGCGAGGCGATCCAATGCTTTGAAACGGCGATCCGGCTCAACCCGGATTTCTACGAAACCGCTGCCGAGAATTTGCGGAGGGCGAAGAGCGCTCAGACAGCGCCTTCCCCGGCAACGCCGGCCTTGAAAAGCCCGCCTCAAACTCTTCTGAAACCCATGGAGATCGATTGATTCGCGACAAATTGTGAATAAACGGGAGGTTCGATCTCCGTGCCGTCAGAATGGCCGATGAAAAAATCCGGTGGTGTAGAGGTACAGACCCAGCACGATGCAAAAGACGATGAAAGCGCCGACGATCTGTTTCAGCCAATAGCCGATGGTGACGGCCACAATGCCGAACAGCATGAAAAAGGCCTTGGTCTGGAGGGTGTCGGGGAAACGGACGTAAAGATCGCTGAAGAGGTTTGACAGCATTTCAATTGCCCTGTGCTTGGGGTGAGCGCGGATGGTTCGATGATTTCCAACAAGATACCACAGCCGATTCACGGCTGTAATTATGCATAAAATCAGGCTGAAGTCCACCATTCTTTCAAAAACGATACGCAACATACTACAGCGACGTTTATGACAATGATCGGAAAGCGGCTGCAGGCTGAAAGGAATACAGGCATCGTTTGGCGCGAACGCACCCCTTCAGCCTTCAGTCTTCAGCCTTCAGTCTCTATAAACCGTACGAAGCGCCGGCCGGACCCCCCATGTACCGGCCCATAAATACCGAAAGTTGAATCCGAAAATAGAAGGAGAGGAGATATGAAAAAGGTTTTGGGGAAGCGGCTGTTGGAGGAAGGACTTGTCACCGGCGCCGATCTTCAGGCGGCCCTTGACCGCATGCGCACCTACGGCGGACGGCTGGGCAGCAACCTGGTCGCCCTCGGGCGGATCACCGAGGCGGACCTGGCCCGTTTTTTCGATTTTACCCCAAAACCGCCCAGGAAACCGGCTGAAACCCATCTGGATGAAAACGTCCTCAGGGACCTGGTGTTGAAGCACGCCCTGATGACCAAGAAGTTTTCCATCCAGAGCATGGTGGGCAGGACCAAGCTTCACGCGAACGTCATCGCCGAGATTGTCGGCGCCCTGAAAAATGACGGGTTGATCGAAATCGCCAAAGGCAACACCTCGTTTTCCACGATGCTCTACGAATACAACATCACCGAAGTGGGGCTTCACATGGCCAACGGCCTTATGGAGGAGTGCCGGTACGTTGGGCCGGCCCCGGTTTCCCTGGAAGACTATCGCGAGGCCGTGGAAATCCAGACCATCAAGAGCCTCGACGTGACCGAGGCGGATATCCGGAAATCCTTCTCGGACATCGTCGTGAGCGAGACCATGTTTCAGCGGCTCGGGGCGGCCATCAATTCCGGCAAGCCCATTTTCCTGTACGGTCCGGCCGGCGGCGGCAAGACGACCATCGCGGAGTGCATCGGCAGGAGCCTGCCCGGAGAGATCTATATCCCGTATGCCCTGCTGGTGGGCGGGCAGATCATCGTCGTGTATGACCAGGTCAGCCATGAGGCCGTCCCACAGCCCAAAAAGGACGACGATGAGGGCCACGATCAGCGGTGGATTCGTGTCAAGCGGCCGATTGTCATGGCCGGCGGCGAGATGACCCTGAAAACCCTCGACCTGGAGTTCAACCCGAATTCAAAATACTATGAAGCGCCGTTGCAGGTGAAGGCCGGCAACGGTATATTCGTTGTCGACGATTTCGGCCGTCAGCTCATCGATCCCCAGAGCCTGCTGAACCGGTGGATTGTTCCCCTGGATCGTCGGGTGGACTTCCTCTCGCTTCACACCGGCATGAAATTCGAGATCCCCTTTGATCAACTGGTTATCTTCGCCACCAACCTCGAGCCTGAAAAACTGGCGGACGAAGCCTTTCTGAGGCGTCTGCGCTACAAGATCAAGATCAACTATCCTACCCCCAGGGAATATCGGCAAATCTTCGAGGCGGTCTGCGATGCCAACCGGCTGCCTCTGGACGAGGAGGTCTTCGACTACCTCATCCGAAAATACGACGACGCCGGCATCAAGCCCATTGGTTGTCATCCCCGGGATCTGGTGGATCACATGATCGACGAGGCCTATTTCAAGCGGAAACCGCCGGCTATCACCAGGGCAGCCATAGACTTCGCCTGGATGAATTATTTTGTCGATCTGTAGGAGAAATCTCCGACGAAATGTGATATGAGCAAAAAATTGGCTATAACCGAGTTCATGAAAGTGGATGACCTCAATCGCTAAAGGAACAATTCCCATGAAAAAATGCCGTTACATCTCCCTGTCGCTGATCTGTGCGTTCTTTATCTGTGCCCTGTCGACCGTCACCAGCATTGCAGGCGACGCAACGCTTCTGGACTTTCAAAACGCGCTCGGCATTCAAACGGATACCGCCTTTTTAGGCATGCCGCTCTCGGACATCAGGGAAGGGGACGTCATCGATGCCGTGGTGGTCGACGCCTCTAAAATGGGCGGGTGCAAGCCGGGCGACAGGGTCAAACTCTTTTTCATGGGAGAGGATAAGTGGATGGTCAAGCACCTGGACAGCGGCAACGCTGTCGACATTGTCACCGTCCACCAGAACGGAACCCTGAAGTTAGCCAAAACCGGAACCTACACACCGGCGACATCCGAAACCGCGCCGGCACCGACGACTTCGAATATGGATGACAGTCGGCATTTGACCGCCGTATTCAAGGCCGGTGGCTACTTCCCCAACAACGATCTGGATGATTTTGATACGGGGTTCAACGCCGAACTTGCCTTGAACCGCTATCTTTCGCCTTATTTCGCCCTGGAAGCGAGCATCGGGTATGCCAACACCGACGACGCCGCAAACGGGAATTTTTACGCTGTCGTAAATAATGATGTTTACACGATTCCGGCCCGAGCGGACGCCGACATTCATATCATCCCCGTAACGGCCAGTGCCAAGGGGGTGTTGCCGTTCAACCAGGGGGAGGTTTACCTGGGCGGGGGCCTGGGGGTATATTATGTTTATGGGGATTTTGATATCCAGGTTGCCGGTTTTGAAGTTACCGCCGACGACCATGATGCCGTTCTCGGTGCGCATATTGTGGCGGGGTTGAATATCAACATCGATAAAAGGGTGTTCCTCGGTATCGAGGGAAAGCGTATCTTTACGGATGAAGCGGAGTTAAGCGATACCATCGAAGATATTCCCATCGAGGCGGAATTCGACCTGAACGGCTACACATTGACGGGTCAGATCGGATACCGATTTTAATCCCGGCCTTGTTGAAGGCTGAAGACTGAAGGCTGAAGACTGAAGACTGAAGGCTGAAGGGGATAAAGGCACTGGCTGTGGCCCTCGCATCCCTTCAGTCTTCAGCCTTCAGCCTTCAGCCTCTCGAATTTTTTCCTGGGACCCCCAACAAAAAGCTTGACACCCTCAAACGGTTCCCGTAAACAGAGACAGTATTGCATTTTTTGTAAGTTATCATCAAAAGAGGATTATATACTTAAATGAACCCCTATGCCGGCAGCGTGTATTATTTCTGGTTTTATTTTTACGGCACCGCACGTCTGCCTGGGGTTCGCTGAGGTATACACACACATAACGAAGCGAAAGAGCCGAGGGCAGACCCGCCCGCGGCTCTTTTTTTTACTTAAAAAGGCCGCGGGGAGAAAAAAACATCCCGGCGGCCTTTTTCGTTTCCTTAACCCAAAAGGAGACCCGACTATGAGCCCCGAAATGCAGCGCACCTACGATGTCCGCGTCAAGGAATTCGTCCCCCTGCTGCCGCCCCAGGCACTGAAGGAGGAGATTCCCATCAGCTGGACGGCCGGCGACACGGTCATCGCCGGACGGAAGGCGATCGAGCGCATCCTGCACAAGGAGGATCCCCGCCTTCTGGTGATCACCGGCCCCTGTTCCATCCACAACGAGGAGGAGGCGCTCGAGTATGCCGAACGGCTGAATGCCCTGCGGGAGGCCGTTTCGGAAACCCTGTGCATCGTCATGCGCGTCTATTTCGAAAAACCCCGCACCAACGTGGGCTGGAAAGGCATGATCAACGATCCTTACATGGACGGTTCCTGCGACATTGTCGAGGGCCTCAGAAGGGCGCGGCGCCTCCTCCTGAAGATCACCGAGATGGGGATGCCCACGGCAACGGAAATGCTCGATCCCATTTCGCCCCAATACATTGCGGGACTGGTCTGCTGGTCGGCCATTGGGGCCCGCACCACGGAATCCCAGACCCACCGCGAGATGGCCAGCGGCCTTTCCATGCCTGTCGGGTTCAAGAACTGCACCGACGGCGGCTTGACAACGGCGGTGAACGCCATGATCGCGGCGGGGAGCCCGCAGAGTTTCCTGGGCATCGATGCCGACGGCAGAAGCGCCGTCGTCAAAACCACCGGGAATCAGTACGCCCACATCGTTCTGCGGGGCGGACGTCGACCCAACTACGATTCGGTCAGCATCCGGGAGGCCGTGGACCAGCTCCGGGCGAAAAACCTTCTGGAGGCCATCATCGTCGACTGTTCCCATGCCAACTCCAGCAAGAAATACCAGAACCAGGCCCGGGTGTGGCAGGACTGCATCAACCAGCGCCTGGACGGCAACGACGCTATTGTGGGCCTCATGCTGGAAAGCAACCTCCGAGAGGGGAACCAGAAACTGACCGACGACCCGTGCAGGCTGGCCTACGGCGTATCCATCACCGATGCGTGCATCTCCTGGGAAACCACCGAGGCTCTCATCCGATCCGCCCACGAACAGCTTCTGCGTTCCCGCCGGGGAAATTCGGGGGACGCGGCCCTTTCGGGGAACGGACGCTACAAAGTCGCCGTGACGGCCTGACGCCCGGACCAGGAGCATTCCATGAAAACCCTTCACATTCACGGCGGCACCGGCGATTCGACCCTCAGGGTGGGAGAGTCTTTCTCTCACCTTGACCAATACGTACCCGTCGATCGAACGGTCATCATCACCGACCCTGCCGTCAGGGCGCTTTACGGCGACAGGTTCCCCGACTGCCCGATCATCGAGATCGGCATCGGCGAGCGCAACAAGACCCTCAAGACCGTGGAATTCATATATGAACGCCTGATCAAAATGGCGGCGGACCGGTCCACCTGGATCGTCGGCATCGGCGGCGGCATTGTCTGCGACGTGGCGGGATTCGTCGCTTCGACATACTTGCGGGGGGTTCAATTCGGCTTCGCGCCCTCGACCCTGCTGGCCCAGGTGGACGCCGGCGTCGGCGGCAAGAACGGCGTCAACTTCGCCGGGTACAAGAACATGGTGGGAACCTTCAACCAGCCCGCCTTTGTCATCTGCGACATGGAGATGCTCAAGACCCTGTCCCGGGCGGACCTTCTGTGCGGGTTCGCCGAGATCGTCAAGCACGGCGCCATCGCCGACCCGGCCCTCTTCCGGTACGTTGAGGACCGCCGGCAGGACGCCCTGGCCCTCGAGCCGGCCGTGGTCGAACGGATGGTTTACGACGCCGTCGTCGTCAAGGCGAATATCGTCAACCAGGACGAACGGGAGGGCGGCGTTCGGCGAAAGCTCAATTTCGGCCACACCTTCGGCCACGCCGTGGAAAAGGTCACGGGCGTTCCCCACGGAGAAGCCGTGAGCATCGGCATGGCGGTGGCCGGTCTGCTGTCGGTTCGCCGCGGGTATCTGGGCCAAACGGATCTCCAACGGCTGACGGATCTTCTCGAGGCCCTCGAGCTGCCCACCCGCCTTGACGTGGATCCGCAACAGGCACTGGACGCCCTGAAGCGTGACAAGAAGCGGTCGGGGGACCACATCAAGTTCGTGCTGCTGAAGGCCGTGGGCGAGGCGGTTGTCGAGGATATCCGGATATCGGAGCTGGAGGAGGTGCTGCATGAGCGCTCCCGGGATTGACGTCGATCCCCGGATCGACGACCGTCGAAAGGCCATCGACGCCATTGACGATCAGCTCCTGGAGTTGATCAACGAACGGCTTCGCCTGGTCATGGACGTCGGCAGAATCAAGGCCGAACAGGGGCGGCAGGTGCTCGACAGCTCCCGGGAAAGCCGGATCTTCGACCGTCTGCTCAGCCGGAACCGCGGGCCCCTCGATGAAAAGGTGCTCATCCACCTGTTCACCCAGATCATGGCGGCCTCGCGGCAGCTCCAGCGGCCCCAGCGGGTCTCTTTCCTGGGCCCCGAGGCGACCTTCACCCACATCGCGGCCATGAACCATTTCGGCCCCTCCGTGGAATACGCGCCGCAGCCGAGCATCCGCGACGTGTTCCGGGATGTGGAGAAGGGCGAATCCCACTACGGGCTGGTGCCGGTGGAGAACTCCATCGAGGGCGCGGTCAACCACACCCTGGACCTGTTTTTCGAGTCCGAACTCAAGATCTGCGCCGAGCGGTACCTTCAGATCTCCCACGATCTCCTGTCCAGGGCGGGCGGCCTCAAGGCGATCAGGACCGTCTATTCCCACCCCCAGGCCCTGGCCCAGTGCCGGATGTGGCTCCAGAAATACCTTCCCGACGCCGTGCTGAAGGAATGCAACAGCACCGCCCGAGCCGCCCAGAAGGCCGCGGAGATCGAAGGCGCCGCCGCCGTGGCCTCCAGGGAGGCGGCCCAGATGTACCAGCTCGCCGTGGTGGCCTCCCGCATCGAGGACGTGGCCCGCAACACCACCCGGTTCCTGGTCATCGGCCGGGACGCGGTGCACCGCACCGGACGGGACAAGACATCCATGATGTTCGTCACCTCCCACGTGCCCGGGGCGCTTTACAAGGTTCTCAAGCCCATGTCCGACGCCGGCCTCAACATGGTCAAGCTGGAGTCTCGCCCCACCAGGCACGAGAACTGGAGCTACTTCTTCTTCGTGGACGTGGAGGGGCACATCGAGGATGCGGCGGTGAGCGAAACCCTGGAGGGGATGAAGAAGCTTTGCCTGTATTTGAAGCATCTTGGGTCGTATCCGAAGGCGAGTGAGGGGTGAAGAAGAAAGGCTGAAGGCTGAAGACTGAAGGCTGAAGGAGGGGGCGTGCGGGATCATCGGAAGTTGCGGGCATTTGAGTTGGCGGATGAAGTGACGGTATTGGTATATCGGATCACGCGAAAATTTCCGAAGGAAGAGATGTTCGGGTTGACCTCCCAAATACGTCGGGCTGCGGTTTCAGTTCCATCCAACATCGTGGAGGGTTGTGCTCGTGACAGCCAAACCGAATATGTGCGATTTCTGAATATCGCTTTTGGATCACTGAGAGAACTGAGTTATCAACTCAATTTGTCAAACCGCCTGGGATATTTGAGTTCCAAAGATTATGCCATTCTTGAACCGATCGTTGTGGAAACTGAAAAAGTCCTGAACGGCCTGATCCGTGCATTTCGAAAAACGGGTAATAAAGCAGGCTGACAACTAAAGGCTGAAGGCTGAAGACTGAAGGCTGAAGGAGGGGGCGTGCGGAATCATCGGAAGCTATGGGCATTTGGATTGACGGATGACCCTATTTTGTAACGCACGTTGAAAAATATCAGGCTCAAAAACCTTCAGTCTTCAGCCTCCAGCCTTCAGCCTCAGTGAGAGTTATGGATATCGATACCAATACGCGCCTCTACGGCATTTTTGGACACCCTGTGGCCCACAGTCTCTCGCCGGCCATGCACAATCGGGCCTTTGCGGCGATGGGATATAACGGGGTTTATCTGGCATTCGACGTTGCCGACATCGGAGCGGCCGTTGACGGGGGAAGAGCCCTGGGTCTTGGGGGATGGAGCATTACTATTCCCCACAAGGTGGCCGTGATGCCGCTGTTGGACGAGGTGGACCCGGTTGCCCGGAACATCGGCGCCGTCAATACGGTGGTGAACCAGGGGGGGCGATTGATGGGGTACAATTCGGACGGGTTGGGGGCGGTGGCCGCCTTGACGGAGAAGTGCGTCGTCGAGGGGCGGTCGGTGGCCGTGATCGGCGCCGGCGGCGCGGCAAGGGCCATCGCCTTCTGTCTCAAGGCGGCAGGCGCGCGGATCACCATCGTGAACCGGTCGATCGACCGGGGGGAGGCCCTGGCCCGGGACCTGGACGTGCCGTTCCTGCCTCTTGCGGAATTCAGCAAGCCCGTGTACCATGTCCTCGTCAACACCACGGCGGTGGGCATGACGCCCCTAACCGACGCCGTGCCGGTGGACGAGCGGATGCTCGTGCCGGAAATGACGGTCATGGACATCGTTTACAATCCCCTGAAGACCCGATTGCTGAAGACGGCCGCCCGGAGAGGCTGCACCGTTGTGGACGGCGTCGCCATGTTCGTCTATCAGGGGGCGTTTCAGTTCGAATGCTGGACCGGTATGAAGGCGCCCGTCGCCCTCATGCGGGACACCGTGATGAACCTGTTAGGGAAGAGAGATGATTGAAATCACACCGGTGACATCCGTCACGGCCGAGGTGAACGTGCCCGGCTCCAAGAGCTACACCCATCGCCTGCTTATCGCGGCAGCCCTTGCCGAGGGCCGATCCACTATTGAAAACATGCTGGAAAGCGAAGACACCCTCCTGACCCTTACGGCCCTGGAGCGGATGGGCGTCGTCACGGCCGTGGAAGGGGGCCGCCGCGTCGTTAACGGCACGGGCGGGCGGCTGACGGCCGGAGACACGATCCACCTCGGCAACTCCGGCACCTCGGTGCGGCTCCTCACGGCGGTGGCCGCCCTCACCGACGGCATAACCGTCCTCACCGGCACGCCGAGGATGCAGGAACGGCCCGTGGCGGACCTGCTGGACGGACTCCGGCAGATCGGGGTTTCGGCGGTCTCCCTTGCCGGAAACGGATGCCCCCCGATCCAGGTGGACGGCGCGCCGCTTGCCGGCGGCGTCGTGAACCTGAAATGCGGGGTGAGCAGCCAGTATCTCTCGGGCATCCTCCTGATCGCGCCGCTCTCCGCCGACGGCGTGGAGATCCGCATCTTGGAGGGCCCTGTCTCCAAGCCCTACATCGACATGACCGTGGATGTCATGGCACGCCTGGGGATTGCAGTGGAGCGGGAAGGGTACGAACGCTTTTTCGTCCCCGGGCGGCAGGCATATCAAGCAGGCGATTACCGGGTGGAGACGGACATCTCCAACGCGAGCTATTTCTGGGCGGCCGCGGCGGTCACCGGCGGGCGCGTCAAGGTCCGGGGCGTCAGCCGGGACTCCCGACAGGGCGACATCCGGCTCCTGGACTGCCTGGAGCGCATGGGCTGCGCTGTTCACCCGGACGGCGACGGTATCGCGGTCTCGGGCGGACGGCTTACCGGCATCAGCGTGGACATGTCCGACATTCCCGACATGGTGCCGACCCTCGGCGTGGTGGCCGCATTTGCCGACGGCGTGACCGAGATCCAGAACGTGGCCCACCTGAGGGCCAAGGAGTGCGACCGGCTTGCCGCCGTGGCAACGGAGCTTTCCAAGATGGGGATCGACGCCCGCTGCACCGAGGACGGGCTCCGCATCAAAGGCGGCGTCCCCCAGGCCGCCGTCATCGACACCTACAACGACCACCGCATCGCCATGGCCTTTTCCGTGGCCGGGTTGAAAACCCAGGGAGTCCGGATCCTGGGCGAGGCATGCGTGGAAAAGTCCTTTCCCACCTACTGGGAGGCCTTCGGGACGCTTTATGTCAATGCGGATTGACGGAAAGGATCGATAATGTCCAGTACCTTCGGCAACGTGTTCAGGGTCGCCACGTTCGGGGAATCCCACTGCAAGGGGGTCGGCGCGGTCGTGGACGGCTGCCCGCCGCAGATTCCCCTGAGCGAGGCGGATATCCAGGCCCAGCTCGACCGCCGGCGCCCCGGTCAGGGGAAGATCACCACCGACCGCCGGGAGAGCGATACGGTCGCCATCCTCTCGGGGGTGGAAAACGGCCTGACCCTGGGCACCCCCATCGGGCTCCTGGTGCCCAACCGGGATCAGCGGCCGGGAGACTATGCGGAGATGCGGAACATTCCCCGGCCCTCCCATGCCGATTACACCTACCAGATGAAATACGGCATCCGGGCCGCCAGCGGCGGCGGCCGCGCCAGCGCCCGGGAGACCATCGGCCGGGTGGCGGCAGGGGCCGTGGCCGAGAAGTTCCTCTCCCTGGCCTGGGGTGTCGAGATCGTCGCCTGGGTGAGCGGCGTGGGCGAGCTGTCCGCACCGGCGCCGGATCTCGGGACCATCACCCGGGACATGGTGGATCAGGCCCTTGTCCGCTGCCCCGACCCCGCCTCCGCCGGGCAGATGACCGAGATCATCCTGGCGGCCCGGGAGGCTGCCGACTCCATCGGCGGGGTGGTCTCCTGCGTCTGCCGGAACGTCCCCCCGGGCTGGGGCGAGCCCGTCTTCGACAAGCTCGAGGCCCGGCTGGCCCACGCCATGCTCTCCATCCCCGCCGTCAAGGGCTTCGAGATCGGATCGGGCTTTGCCGGCGCCCGGATGCGCGGATCGGCCCACAACGACCCCTTTGTGTTGAGGGGCGGGCAGCTCCGAACCCGAACCAACTACAGCGGCGGGATCCAGGGGGGGATCTCCAACGGCGAGCCTGTCTGGTTCCGGGTGGCCTTCAAGCCCCCGGCCACCATCGGCCGTGCCCAGGAAACGGCCGACTTTGACGGGAATCCCGCCGTTCTGGCGGCCAAGGGGCGCCATGACCCCTGCGTGGTGCCCCGGGCCGTGCCCATTGTGGAGGCCATGGCGGCCCTGGTTCTGGCGGACACGGCTCTGATCCAGGCCGGTCGTGCCGCGGGGTTTCCGGGATGAGACTTTCCAGACGCATCGAGGCTGTCGAGGCCTCCCGCACCGTTCGGTTCACCGCCCTGATCGAGCGGCTCCGCAGCGGGGGGCGGGACATCGTCAATTTTGCCGTGGGCGAACCTGAATTCCCCACCCCCGACGCGATCGTCGCCGCCACCCAGGCGGCCCTGGCCCGGGGAGAGACCCGGTACGGCCCGGTGGCCGGCATGGCCCGCCTCCGGTCGGCCGTCGCCGAATCCTTCGCGGGGTGGGGTCCCGAGAACATCCTTATCGCCAACGGCTCGAAGCAGATTCTCTACGGCCTCTTCCAGGTGCTTCTGGACCCCGGCGACGAGGTGATTCTGCCCAACCCCCACTGGGTGAGCTTCTCCCAGCAGATCCGCCTGGCCGGAGCCTGTCCGGTGATGGTGGATACACACCGCCATCAGCTCGATCGCCGGGCCATTGCCGCGGCCGTGACGCCCCGAACCCGCGCCATCCTGGTCAACTCTCCCAACAACCCCACGGGCGCGGTATACCCCCCACAGGACCTGGCATGGATCGCCGACCTGGCCCGTGAGCGGGACCTCTGGATCATCGCGGATGAGGCCTACGCCTTTTTCGTGTATGACAACCTCGATCACCACAGCCTTTTCGCGTATGAAGCCATTCGGGACCGCCTCATCGTCGTCCGGAGCTTCTCCAAAAGCTTCAGCATGACCGGATTCCGGGTGGGCTACGGCGCCGGACCCGAACCCCTCATCCGGGCCCTCGGCAAACTCCAGAGCCACCTCACCGGAAACGTCTGCACCTTTGCCCAGCACGGGGCCCTGGCAGCCATGGATCTGGACCCGACGGTCGTTCAAAAGTGGCGGGGCGAGCTGGCGGAAAAAAGGGACATCGCCCATGAATACGCCGCAAGGCTGTTCACCTGCGTCCGCCCCCAGGGCGCGTTCTACCTCTTCCCCGACATCTCGGCCCGGCTTCAAAAAGGTGAAACCGCCGAGGACTTCGCCGCCGCCCTCCTGGAAAAGACCGGCGTAGCCGTCGTCCCCGGCGAAGCCTTCGGCGCCCAAAACCACATCCGAATCTCCTACGCCGTGCCGAAAGAGACGCTGGTGGAGGGGTTCGAGAGGATGGAAAAGGCGCTGCTTGAGGCTGAAGGCTGAAGACTGAAGGGGTGCGTCTGTGACGACCGCGACACTTTAGCCAGCAAGCTTCAATAATAATTATGAATTATGAATTATGAATTTTGAATTGACGGTTACTAACCCCATAACCCCATAACCAAATAATCACTTAATCGCTTAATCACATAACCACATAACGACCATAAAACTCTAAAACTCTAAAACTCTAAAACCTTAAATCCCCCGCGCCCAACATTTCCAATAGACAAACAAACTATTTTTCTATAAGTTATATCCCATCGACATAACCCTTGCCCCAGTTATGGAAGCCCCCTCATGAACTGCAAATCCTTTGAAGACTATTACGAGGACCTTCAGATCAGCCCCAACGCTGATTTCGAAACCATCGAGCGCGTTTACCGGCTGCTGGCCAAGCGGTATCATCCCGACAACCGAAAAACCGGCAGCATCGAGAAATTCGAAGCGCTGACCCATGCTTACAACGTATTGAAGGATCCGGAAAAACGTGCCGCCTACGATGTGTCGTACGAGCAGCGAAAGGCGCACGTGTGGCGAACACTCTCGGAAAGTGCGCCGGCGGAGGATTGGGATGACGACCAGGCCATCCGCAACCGGATTCTCTCGGTGCTCTATGTCGACCGGCGTGAGAATAACGACCATTCCAACGTGGGCCTGTGGCATCTCGAAAAGCTGACGGGATGGCCGGAAAAGGTTCTGGAATTTCACGTCTGGTACTTGAAGGAAAAGGCCTGGATCCAGCGGACCGACAACGGCGGCTTCGCCATCACCGCCGCCGGCGTCGACGTGGTGGACCAGAAGGGCCTGATGCCCCCCAGAAACCGCCTGCTGACGGACGGGAGGGCAGGCTGAAGGCAGGAGGACAGACTGAAGGCTGAAGGCTGAAGACTGAAGGCAGGACAGGCTGAAGACTAAAGGCTGAAGACTGAAGGCTGAAGACTGAAGGTAGGGCAGGCTAAAGGCTATAACTGAAGGTTGAAGGTAAAATAGACTGGAGAGCATAGTCCGAAGCCTGAAATGACAAGGGCTGAGGACTAAAACCAAAGACTAAAGCCTGAAGGTAAACAAGGTGAAGAGCTTCAAATTGAAGAAAGCACAAAATGCCTCCCCTTCAGCCTTCAGTCTTCAGCCTTCAGCCTAAAACCCCGAAAGCATCAACTCATGATTGGAATTATCGGATTCGGACGGTTCGGCAGGCTTATGGCCGGGTATCTGGCCAAGGATTACACGGTATACGTCTACAACAGGAGCGACAAGGCCGAGCAGATCTCGGAGATCGGTGCCGTCCCGGCGGATATGGCCCAGGCTGCCGGCCAGCGGGTGGTCATCCTGAGCGTCCCCATATCCCGGATGGCGGATTTCCTGAAGGAGATCGCGCCGTTGGTCGTCCCCGACGCCGTGGTGGTGGATGTCTGCTCGGTCAAGGTCTACCCGGTCCAATGGATGACGACGCTGCTGCCGCCTTCCGTCGACATCCTGGCGACCCACCCCATGTTCGGTCCGGACAGCGCGGCCACATCCCTCCTGGACCGGAAGATCGTCCTCTGCAAAACCCGGATCTCCGACGCCCGCTACGACAAGATCAAGTCCTATCTCAAGGCCCGGGGGCTGGTCGTCATCGAGACGACTCCCGAGGAGCACGACCGCCAGATCGCCATGAGCCTCTGCCTGACCCATTTCATCGGCCGGTCCCTGGAGGCCTCGGGCACGGGCGAGCTCATCATCGACACCGAGGGGTACAAACGGCTCCTCCACATCCTGGAAGTCGTCACCCACGACACCTGGCAGCTGTTCGTCGACATGAACCGCTACAATCCCTACGCGGAAAAGAGCCGGCGCGCTTTCATGGATGCGATGAAGACGATCGAGGAACGATTGAAAAAGGACAGGCTGAAGACTGAAGGCTGAAGGCTGAAGGGGATAAGGGCATCGGGTGGTGAAGATGGGGGAAAAGTGATTAAGTGATTATGTGATTATGTGATTATGGGGTTGATAACCGTCAATTCATAATTCAAAATTCATAATTCACAATTATCAATTGAAGCTTACTGGGTAACGTGTCGCGGTCGTCACAACCGCACCCCTTCAGTCTTCAGCCTTCAGTCTTCAGCCTTTGCGTCAGAATATTTTTTTCGAGCGTCCTTGACAAATCCTCCCTCAGTGAAGACCTGTATCTTATGGTCGTTTTTGGCCGAACGGGTCTGGGTGCTGCGATAATCTACAAATCCCCGTTGCCGCAAATCCTGTAAAAATCGGATGGTTGGTTTCTCCCTTCTGTTCATATCCAGGAATCCTCCTGATAGATCACGACAGCTCCGATAGCGCAATTCACTCAAATTCAAGCCTCAACCTGCCGGCCGGATACGGGGCTTCCCGAAGGGGATTCCACGATAGGCCCAACCCGGGATTGTTCGCTGTAAAAGGAGCGCGGCGTCATGTTGACCCAAATGAAACCCGCTCGCACGGTCCTGTTCTGCCTCTTTATTTTCCTGGCAGCCGGCCAGGCATACGGGGCCCGGCAGGAGCCCGGCGACCTGCGGGGGTTGTGGCAGGTGCAGGACAGGCCGGAATCGGTGGTCCGGATAACCCAGACGGGCGGCAGCATCACGGGTGTGTGGGCCAGCGTATCCCCTGAATCCCAGACCGGTTATGGATTCAAACCCGGGGACTGGTTTTTGCGGGCTTCATGGGGAGGCGCAAGCTGGCAGGGGGAAATCCATACACGATTTCGCCTCCTGTACAAAACGCTCTGTCCCCATACCTGGGACCGTGCAGCGGAGGTGGATCTTAAGCCCGGACCGGACGGCGACACCTTGGAAGGGCATTATCAAGGCAGCGATATTAAAGGTGATTGTGTCATCCGGAAAGGCGCTTTGAAGCCGGTGACCCTTCGGCGGATTCGACAAGGCCTCGAGTTGTCGGGCTACTGGAGGGTGACGTCCGGCAAAGCGGCCGGCTGGATGATGTACGGACGAACCTTCGCAGGGGGGCGAGTTGCGCTGGACACCGCCCCGGGTGTGGTCATCGGAACAACCTGGTCACGGTCAGGCACCGATCTTCTCACAAGCCGATCCGGCCCCGCCCCGTTCAAGGGGGAATTGGATGGTCGCGTGACGCCGCCCGGCATCCTCACGGCCCTTCGCAACGCAACCGTATCCGTCGATCGACAGGGTCGCATCCTCACGGGGAAACCTTCGCCCGGAGAACTTGCCGAAGAAGGTGCCTTGCAATTGCGCCGCGAGAACTGGCGTGTCGAAATACTCAAGGACCGGACCCATTACGGGTTCAACCCGGGTTCGCGCGAGAGACCCGGTTTGAGAAGTCGCGGTCTTGAAGGCGGCCCGACAGCGCGGATCGTCTTCGAGCGCCGGGATACCCCATTCCATATGATCCCCGGGGAGGTGGTGACCGCGCGTCTGCGCGTCATCGACCCGGCCGGCAATATCCTGCGGGAGACCTTTGCCGACCGGAGACCGACGCCGCGATCCCAGGGTCTCACCCTTGAAATCGCCAATCGATCGCTCTACGGATTGGGGACATGGAACGGCTTGCAGGATGAAGCGACACAAACATCCTTTCCAGCCGGCGCTTACACGTTGGAACTGGTGGTTCGCGACGGTATGGCGGAGCAGACCCTGACCCACCGGGTTTCTCTCGGACAGGGATTACAAATCACCGGGGTTACGGAATACTTTGCGCCTGAGTATGAGGATGCGGCTATCGATTTCCTCTGGATTCCGAATGACACGGAACCGGAAAAAGTTGTCCTCGAAGTTTACGGGGGCGCGGATGGTGCTGAACTGATCCTGTCCCGTGAGGTCTCGCCCCGCCTGATGCTGTCAGCCGGGGGACAGGTACGCCTCCAACCGGTATCGGCGCCCCGCTCCGGCGAAGGCAACTGGCGGGTATACTGGAATGGAACGGACGACCGGAATGCCCCTGTGAACTGGACCGCTCTCATACCGTTTCGGATCGTGCTGCGGGTTCTGGGAAAAGATGGAGATTGGCACACCGCCGAGGCCGCCGTTACCGTGAAAATCGTCGATCTGAAGATAATACCCCGGGAATTGCCCAGGCTCTCGGGAGAGGAGGCGGGCTGGTATGCCGAACATGAGATGCCGGCCGACGCGAATGTTGGAGACAATCCCGATGAGGTTGGCCTGCTGCCTGTTTATGCAAAATTGATCATCCGTGATGCCGGTGACAACCGCAGGGCGGCCAAACGCGCAGTGGACGTCGATTGGTCGTATACCT
The DNA here is from genome assembly GCF_001854245.1 of Desulfococcus multivorans. GTDB lineage: Bacteria > Desulfobacterota > Desulfobacteria > Desulfobacterales > Desulfococcaceae > Desulfococcus > Desulfococcus multivorans. The sequence goes on from NZ_CP015381.1 coordinate 2,218,754, forward strand.
TCAGCCCGGGAGATTCCCGGGATCGACCGCGTTCCCCCGGCTTTTACCCACCCGGCCGGGGGATTTCGGAAACCCCGCTGAACCGGGTGACAATTCCGTTGATCTACGACACGGACGCCAAAGAGGGGCGCAGCCGGGTCCGCTATCAAATGCCGGCCCGCGCCGAGGGTCAAAACGAACTTACCCGTCAACGGATCCCGGCCGATCGCTTCAAGATTCATGCTCACTTGACAAATCTTCCGGAGATTCAAAAAGAATCCGCGGAATATGTCATCGGTCCGGGAAAGCCCGCCCGTATCCGGCAGATTTTCCCGGATGAAATCCGGGATCGGTTTCACATTTCCGAAGACCGGGATCCGGAGGACAGAGATCGGCTGGTATCGAATAATTTCGAGTTCGAATACCTCGACGATGTTTCAGAATACATCGACACGGTGGCGACCTATGCCGTCCGCTGGGGCACCGTTGGTTTGGATTTGACGCCGCCGATGCCGGTTACCTGGCTGCTTCAGAAGGCGTTGATCGAAATCAGAGATGCCGCCGAGGATTGGTCACGAGAAGAACGGAAGTATCCGACACGCTATCTTGGAATTGTAAACGACGTGCCTTTCAGGGGTTTCTGGGGTGAAGAACAGCGGCCTGTTCCGGTATTTCTGGCCGGTTATGCGGGTGAGGATCATGCCCGGTTGAAGGGCGGCCAGGCGTTTCTGGTGATGTTTGAGGTCAGTGATCGATATGGAAACAAGATTCCGGTGACCGGCAAAAAAGCACGCCGGATTCACACGATGGTAAATGACAAAGCCGGGCTGGTGCCGCCTTTCGTCCTGGCCTCGGACAGCGGAGACAATCAATTCCGCTACGGTGCCCCGAAAAACTACAGTCCTTTCGGTCCCGCCACAGCCGTCACGCCCCCCGGGGTCCATGCCTTCTATTATGTCGCCGGAATCCGGGGATTCAGCAAGACCTTAAGCACCGATCTGGAATCCCTGCAGACTGAGCTGCAAAAATACGGGGAGCAATTTCTGAAACCCCCGAGCCTCGGCAACACGGATGAAATCGACTCCCGCCTGAATATTTTTGCGGAGATCGACGGCAAGGCGTATGCCCAGAAAAATGATATTCGGCTGATCCGTCCGGGTTCCTTCAGTGCCCAACCCGGAGAACTGGAGAAGTGGGTCAAGTGGATGGTCTTTGCCGAAGTCCATGATAAAGAGACCTTCATGCTGGATTTGAAGTTCGGAATGATTCCATTTGCCGGCGATCTGCGGGAGATACTCGTTTATCACCTGAAATCCTATCTGGATCGCGAACTGGGAATTCTGGACGAAATCGCCTATTACTTATCCGGCATTGGTTTGCTGGCCGATTTCGGCTATCTGCTGCCGCCGGCGGGATTATCCTTGAATGCCTTTCTGGTGAGCGCCAAGGCCCAGATAAAACTGATCAGGCCCGGTACCAAAGCGGCCAGGGGATTCGGCGAGTTTCTGGCGCCGCTGAAATCAGCCGTAAAGACAGCATTGAACGATCCAAGGAATGCAGACAACCTCTCAAAGGTTGTGTCCGAGATCACGCACATATCCAATCTGGTCGGTGTTGCGGAGGATGCCGTCAAAAAAGGCGGTGTATCGCTGCTGCATGAACGGATGCGGAAACTTGCCCGTTATCTCGACCACCCGGTCTGCAATCCGGACGGCTGCCTGTGGGAATTGAATCGACTGCCGCCCAGGCAGATCGGAAAAACCCTGGATGAAATTCCAGATGCATTGGATGAAATCTACGGAATCGCAACCCAGAGTTTCCAAGGCCGCAAGCTGACCGATGATGAATTTGCCGATATCGTCTCCTTCCTATTGGAAATAAAAACCGACAAGGGCCTGAGTTCGCGGACGGTTGCGAATATTGCGGATCTGCTCTCACTGCTTGAAGATCCGTTAACCACCCTGCAGAAATTGCATCGCATCCAAGCGGGCCGTCTCAGACGGGCGGCCGCATTTTTTAATGACCGGATTTTTAAAAAAGCCGTTGAAGGCGATCCCAGGGTCTTCCCCACGTTTGTCGGGGCTCTTGCGGAGCACGGTGATGAAGGCCGGCTTTTTTTCGAGACATGGTCCAGGAATGCCGAGGGCTACCAGGACGTTGCGACCCTGGTCCGCAACACCGTGAAAACCCGGGACAGCCCCCGGGACATGATGAAAGAACTGATCAAGATATCCGGAATACTGAATGACGCGGTGCCGACGCTCATCACGATCGTCAAACACGAACGCTTCGCCGGAAAAGGCGTCAGACAAGGCCTGGGAGGATCGGATGGCCTCAAGGCGCTGTTAAGCGTCATTGCCGGTGTGACGCGTGCGGATGTCACCCAATCGGCCGCCGAGGAAACGCTTCGAATTGCCGAGTTGCTGACAAGGGTCGGGCCGCCCGCTTCGGGCCGCTATATTCAACTGCTTGACATCGGACGGGTATTCGATAACCTGGGGGCGGTTCGATATAATATGTATATGGAAGCCGTTAAATTTTTCCGGCGGAACGGCAGCTATGTCCCTGGGATTCTGGAGCAGGCGTCCATCGGATCTACCCGCAACATCCTGCTTGTGGCCGGATCGAAACGCAATGCGTTGAACTATGCCCTGGAAATCGTCGGAACCCATTGGCTGGTTCGGAAAGGCATCCGGATTCAGATCAGCGCCGGGCAGACCGTCCCCGGCGCGCTCCGCGAATTACCGGCAATCCGGAAAATCGACATCGAGGCTTTCGGCTGGAAACATCAGCGCAGCATCGATCCTCAAGGGACGCTTGAAGCGGACGTGGAATTGAATATACCGGAGATTGCCGGGAACTTTGTCATTGATTGGAAAAACTACGGGTTTTCAGGCAAACCTGAACCATCCGACATTGCCAAGGCCGTCGAGGCGTTAAAAAACAGGGCCGTTGAAAATGTTATTTTTCTTTCACCCAGAATATGGTCGCCCGACGCCGCAAAACAAATCTCAGACGCCGCAAAAGCCGCCAACCTGAACGGCGGCCTGTTGTTGGGTCAGGTCATTGGGGAAGGGGAACTTGCACTCTTTTTGAGGGTGGTGGAATGAAGGGGAAGGTGTTATGGTTTTAAGGTTTTAAGGTTTTAAGGTGTTAAGTGATTATGTGATTAAGTGCTTAAGTGATTAAGTGATTATGGGGTTATGGGGTTAGTAACCATCAATTCATAATTCATAATTCAAAATTCATAATTATCAATTGAAGCTCACTGGGCAAACTGTCGCGATCGCCACAAACGCACCCCTTCAGCCTTCAGTCTTCAGCCTTCAGCCTCCCCACAAACCCCTCCTGCCCTTTCGATACATACAGATTCACGATTCTGGCGTGGAGGTCGTTGTATCGGGCTGTGTCCGGCGCGATGGCTTGGTGGACGAGGGTTTGCATCTCTTTGTAAGAGGCGTGGGGGAGATCGAGGCGGTTAAAGAGCCGGCGGGTGTAGGCGTCCACCACGAAGACTGGGCGGGTGAAGGCGTAGCAGAGGATGGAATCGGCGGTTTCAGGGCCGATGCCTTTCCAGGAAAGGAGCAGGCGGCGGAGGGCATCGGTGGGATATCCCCGCAACGCCGTGATGCCGCCGCAATCGAGGATGTGCCTTGAAATCGTCCGCAATCGGTCGGCCTTCTGGTTGAAGTAGCCCGACGGCCGGACCGCGGATTCCAGGTCCGGGCCGGCATGGGCCACGGCTGCGGGGTCCAGCCCGATCTCCCTGGCCAGGTTGACCAGGGCTTTTTCCACGTTCCGCCAGGCCGTGTTCTGGGTGAGCACGGCACCCACCACGATCTCGAAGGCGGCCCGATCGTCCACGGCCGCCCCTTCCTCTCCAACGCGATACTCAGGCGCGTCTCCGCCGGGAGGCGTGACAGGCCACCACCCCTGGGGGCCGTACTCATCCAGGAGGCGCTGATCCATCCTGACGATCCGTTTCCGTATTTGCCCGCAAATTGCCACGAAAGCCTCTCGTCACCTTGCGGCGTCTGCTGCCGTGTAAGGCGCCAGCTTGGCCCGGATCTCGGGGGACGTGGTCATGGTTCGCTGGTTGGCATAGTCGTAGCTGACCTGGACCGTCTTCCCCGT